>UQYI01000003.1 GCA_900545265.1 uncultured Eubacteriales bacterium | reverse complement strand
TATTTACATTGCTTAAAAAAGTCCACCGTAATTCTATCAAAATTACGGTGGACTTTTGGTGCGAATGGCGGGATTTGAACCCGCAACCTTTCGGCGTCAGATTTTAAGTCTGATGTGTATGCCGTTCCACCACATTCGCTCAAGCTATGATTTATTGTAGCATCCGGGACGCATTTGTCAAGAGCGGAAGGTTTTTTACTGTACCGGCCAGCCTGCTACATACATACCCAGATACCCGATCAGTCCTATGAAGCAAAGCAGCAGAAGCAGCCAATCCAACCACCGGCGCCGGGTCAGGGTCACAAAGGCCAGCACCCCGGGAAAGCATAAAAACAGCTGCCGTGGGAGAGAGGGGAGACTGGTGGCGCTCACGGACATAAGTACATAGGCAATATAATACCCCACATAAGAAGCGGGTAAGCGCCGCTGCCCCTGCAGCATGCATATAAGACTCAGGACCAGAGCCGCCGCCCCGGGGATCCACTGAGCCAGCAGGACGGGATAGTCATAGTGCAGATAGGCGGTGATCAGGTTGTCCCACAGGCTTCCGCCTGCCTGGCAGAACAATGCGTATTTCTGTCCGTAGGCTTCATACAGGCAGCGGGTGAAGGCAAAGGGATCTCCGGCCACATAGTAATTGATGCCCATGTATACCATAAAAGCAGCGGGGATCAGCAGGATCCACAGTCCAGGGCACCAGCGTCTGCAGGCAGTCTTCCAGACGGGATCTCCTTCCCGGGCAGGGGGAGCAGCCTGAGAGAAGAATTCAATGAACACCGGCGCCAGCAGAGCCAATCCTTCCATGCGGGTAAGGGTAGCTAAAGCACCAAACAGAGAAGCCAGGGCTATGTGTTTTTTCCGGGCGCAATATACACACAGAATGGAAAAGAGCATAAAGGTGCTGTCGGGCAGCACACAGCTGAGCAGGAACGTGGGCGGCAGCAGGCAGAAGTAACGCACTGCACGGCGTGCCGAACGCCTGTCCCGGTCATGGAGCACGAGTTCATACAGAAACAGACCGGAAAGTACGGCGTTTATGTTGGCCAGGAAAAAGCCTGCCCGGATGGAACTGGTGTATACCGGATTGAGCAGGTGAATGACAAAGGAATACAGCGGTTCGAAGGCCAGATTCAGATATAGACCGTCTGTTTCGGCAAAATAGCCTTTGTTGACAATGGAAATGTATCTGGGGGAATCCGGGTGGTCAGCCCAGATGCGCTGCACATCAAAAAAAGTGCCCGTAAAACCGTTGAGCTGCAGATGGAGCAGATAGACCAAAATAAACAGCATGGCTCGGGCCGCTATCAGGATCACCAGCAGCCGCAGGAGCTCCCGCCCTCCGGCACTGTGCGTGCGGAAGGGAAGGGGATCCTCCTCGCTTCGGCTGCGCTGTTCCAACTGAGCAGCACAGGCGGGAATAAAACGGATGTACAGGGCGCAGAAAAGCCCCAGAACCAAAGTTCCGTACAGAACGGATTCCAGGTAAACCGGAGGCTCCAAAACCAGCCAAAGGCCGTAAAGTATGCACAATACGGCCAATGGCACCAGAGTAATCACGGTTTTCAGGGAGTTCAGGGGTTTCATATCAGCGCAACGCTTTTGGTTTTCCCAGGATTTCGGCGTAAAGCAATCCATTGACCACCTGGTTGGGTCCAAAGTCCAGCCGGATAGAGGGCTGAGCAGGGGTGGCGGAAGAAGATTCCATTTCTTCCGTGGGTCGGGGACGGGTGTCTACAGTTTCGCAGTCCTTGCCGGGGCCGGCCATACTGTTTTCTTCGTGCGCATGGCCGCCGTAAAAAGAGGGCTCTACCACATGCACACTGTGGGTATGACCTGTCTTGGAAGTGTTGACAGCGGCTTTGCCTAAAGAAGGCGCTACACGGGAACTGACCGTAGGCTGTATGGGCGTTCGGGGAGCCGGAGGCTGCACCTTTTGTTCCGCTGCGGAAGCGGCCGGTTTTTGGGGGGCCGGCCGTTTTTTCCTGGCGGCGGATTTAGACAGGCTTATGACCGCAGCCGCAATAAAGAAGAGCAGCAGAATGCCATCCATGGGGCGTTACTTACTCTCCTTGGGAGAGGCGGCCTGGGAGATGGCGCTGCGCATTTCCGTATCGGAGACTACATTCTTCATATTATAATAATCCATGACTCCCAGCTTACCGTCCCGGAAGGCCTGGGAAATGGCCAGTGGCACCTGGGCCTCCGCTTCGATGACCTTGGCCCGCATGGCGGCTACCTGGGCTTCGTTTTCCTTTTCCTGAGCTACGGCCATGGCCCGGCGTTCTTCGGCCTTGGCTTCGGCGATGCGCTTATCGGCTTCGGCCTGATCGATCTGCAGCTGGGCGCCTACGTTCCGGCCCACGTCCACATCGGCAATGTCGATGGAGAGGATCTCAAACGCGGTTCCTGCATCCAGACCCTTGCTCAAAACCGTACGGGAGATGGAATCAGGGTTCTCCAGCACTTCCTTATGGCTTTGGGAGGAACCTACGGTAGTGACGATACCTTCGCCGATACGGGCGATGATGGTCTCTTCTCCGGCACCGCCAACCAGGCGATCGATGTTGGCCCGCACGGTGACCCGGGCCTTGGCCCGCAGCTCGATGCCGTCCATGGCCACGGCGGCGATGACGGGCGTTTCGATGACCTTGGGGTTGACGCTCATCTGCACTGCTTCCAGCACATTCCGCCCGGCCAGATCGATGGTGCAGGCTTTTTCAAAATCCAGGGGGATCCCGGCGCCGCGGGCGGCGATAAGGGCGTTGACTACTCTGTCTACGTTGCCGCCAGCCATGTAGTGGGCTTCCAGTTTGCCAATGGGCAGATCCATGCCGGCCTTGGTTGCCTTGATAAGGGGATTGACGATGCGGGAGGGAGATACTTTCCGCAGGCGCATACCTACCAGCGTGGAAATGTTCACCTTTACGCCGGAAGCGCTGGCAGAGATCAGCAGGCCGATGGGAACAAAGCTGAACAGCAGCGTCAGAAACAGTATGATCAGAACAACGATAATAAGGGCAAAGGGCATTTTGTTTTAACCTCCAGATAAAATTAAGTGGGTCCCATGAGTTCTTTTAGCAGCAGAAGAGGCTTACAGGCCTCCGTAAAACAGGTGGATTATCAGATAGATGGCAGCGATAAACAGAGGAACGCCTATCAGAATGCCTATCCACTGGCGGTTACGCTGGTGCTTTTCTTCTTCGGTAAGGGGGCGCTGTTCCTGCTCGGGGGGATATTCTACCCCGCATTTGGGGCATACATCCGTAGTATACAGAACACCGCATTTTTTACAGTATTTCATTAACGACCTTTCTTTTATGCCTGTTCCTGCACAAGAATACGCAGGGGACTTTCCTGTACCACCCGGATGGGTGTGCCCGCGGGAATGAATTCTCCGGCGGTTTCCACGTTGAGTCGCCGGTCTTCAATCTCAGCCAACCCGGTGGGCCGCAGCGCCGTCAGGGCCACGCCGGTCTTATCCACCAGGGAGGTGTCGGTGGGGAGCTGTTTTTCGATGCTCTGGTGATTCACAATGGGAGAGCGGGAAAGCAGCCCTCGCTGGAAGGAATGCAGGCAAAGCAGGATCATCAGCGTCAGCAGCAGCAGCATAATGGCGGTAACGATCATGGCGGCTGCCAGGGAATTGGCCATGAACTGCATGACGATCACCGCCAGAAAGGCCAGAATACCCAAGGTGCCGCAGACCCCGAAGCCGGGAATGAACATTTCCACGATCAGCAGCACCAGACCGATAACGAAGCATACGATGCAGGGCACGGCCAGGCCGCCCAGAAGGCTCAGAAAGTTCATGGGATACCTCCTCTTCTAAGAATTTGTTTCTATGATTATATTATACAGAAAACCGGACGGATTGCAAGGTATACGGAAGTAAATCCCATATGCGGCGCCGGTATTGGAGAAAAAGATTTGAAGGCATTTTTCTTGCATCGCGGCAGGCAAAATGCTATATTGATACAATACAAATGAAGGAGACAACCATGATCGCTTTTTTTCGGAAGCTGTTTATAAAAGATCCCCGGGATCGCCGGGCCGTAGGAAGCCTGTGCGGCATCGTGGGGGTGTGCTTCAACGTGCTTTTATGCGCTATGAAGCTGCTTGCAGGCGGGATTGCCGGTTCGCTGGCCATTATGGCGGACGGGTTCAACAACCTCAGCGATGCACTTTCTTCTCTGGTTTCGCTGGCAGGCTTCCGCATTGCGGGAAAGCATGCAGACAAGGAGCATCCTTTCGGCCATGGGCGGGCAGAATATGTGAGCGCTTTGATCGTAGCCTTTCTGATACTGCTTATGGGTGCGGAACTGGGAAAAAGCTCTTTGGAAGGAATCTTCAGGGGTGGGGAAGCGCCTTCCTTTTCACCCCTGACTTTTTGGGCGCTGCTGCTCTCCATGCTGGTCAAGCTGTATATGGGCCTGTACAACCGCAAATACGGGAAAGAGATCCAATCTTCGGCACTGTTGGCTACGGCGCAGGACAGCTTTTTTGATGTGCTGACCACCGCCGTGGTGCTGGTCAGCACGGGCGTCTACGTGCTCTTTAAGGTCAATATAGATGCCTGGTGCGGGCTGATCGTTTCACTGGTGATCCTTTGGGGCGGGGTCAGAGCCGTCAGCGATACCTTTGCGCTGCTTTTGGGAAAACCTGCGGATAAAGAACTGACCGAAAAAATCGTTGCCACGGTTATGGGCTTTCCCGGTGTGCAGGGCGTGCATGATCTGGTGATCCATGATTATGGCCCGGGGCGGTTCATGCTTACTCTCCATGCGGAAA
The DNA here is from genome assembly GCA_900545265.1 of uncultured Eubacteriales bacterium. Lineage (GTDB taxonomy): Bacteria > Bacillota > Clostridia > Christensenellales > CAG-138 > RUG472. Next base: position 124,742 of record UQYI01000003.1, on the reverse strand, counting down.
TGGACGGGGAGCTGCGGCTGAAAGAAGCGCATGCCCTCATAGACCGGGTGGAGGAGACTCTGGAAGAAACCTACGGCTGCATTGCCACCATTCATCTGGATCCGGTTTCGGAGAAAAGTCCCGAAGCCCAGGAAGCTCTCTCCCGGATCCACGCGCTGCTGCTGTGTCTGGATGAGCGCTGCGGCGTGCATGATTTTCATCTGACGCACCGGGACAAAACCTTGATGCTGACCTTTGATGCCGCCGTCCCTTTTTCGCTGCCTCTTTCCGATGAAGAAGTGCGGCAGCGGTTGACGGAAGGGTTAAGGATCCTGGACAGCCGCTATGAACCGCGGGTACACATTGACCGCACGGAGGACTGAGTAAGTGAAGAAGATTCTTTGTTTCGGAGATATATGTCCCGATTTGCTGATTCCCTATGGGGCCGCTCATATTGCAGGCAGTCGGCCTTCGGATACCCGGGTGCGCTTTTCCCATGGGGGAAGTGCGGCCAATACCGCCTCCGGACTGGGGAGGCTGGGCATTCCTGTGCTTTTCGCAGGCTCTGCGGGGGAAGACGGCTTTGGACGAGCCCTGCGCCGGGGGTTGGAAGAGGACGGAGTGGACACCAGGTGCCTGAAGCTGTACCCGGAACTGATGACCATGGAGGTACTCATTGTAGTGGATGCACAAGGGGAGCGGACGCCCTTTGCGTTCCCTCAGACGGGGGCCAGCCAGCACCACATTCTGCCGGAACAGGTGCCGGAAGCCATTTTGGAAGAAACGGGCTGGTTCCACGCTTCCGGCATCACCTTGCGGGAGGATCCGGCGGCAGAGACTCAACTGGCCCTGATGGAAGCCTGCAAAAGGAGAGGCATTCCGGTGAGTCTGGATATTAATGCCCGGATGGAGAGCCAGAAGGATCCCTTCTTTGCGGGGAACATCCGGCGGGCTCTGGGCTGCTGCACGGTGCTTTTCGGCTCGGAACAGGAGGAGCTTTGCCCCCTGGCGGGGGAGGAGGATCCCGTAAAGGCGGCGCAAATGTTACTGGAACAGGTGCCGATGGTAGTGGCGCGCAGGGGGGCTTTGGGCGCTGATGTATACACCAATCAGGGCGTATATTCCAATCCGGCTTTCCCCGTGCCGGTGGCAGACTGCGTGGGTGCCGGGGATGCTTATAACGCCGGGTTCCTTTCCGCTCTTTGGGAAGGCCTGTCTCCTGAGGCAGCCAATCGCCGGGGCACCTGCTGCGGCTCTTTCTGCGTCAGCCGGCAGGGAGCCCGCTCCTGCCCCAAACGGGAAGAACTGCCTGCGGGACTATAAATATGCTGTATAAAGGAAAAAACTGGAGGCTTCCGGATGGACGGGAAGCGGTGCTGCGTTCCGGGGAAGGCCGGGACGGGATCGCCATGCTGACCCTGTGGAAGCAGGTCTGTACGGAAACCGAGTTTTTGATTCGGTATCCCAGTGAAATAACTGTAACACCGGAGGAAGAAGCCCGAATTCTGGAAGAGGCCCTGCGTTCGCCCGAGAAATATTTTCTGATGTGTTATGTGGAGGGCAAAGCGGCAGGCAGCTGTCAGCTTAACCGGGGAGAACGGCTCAAGACCCGTCACCGGGGGACGGTGGGGCTCTCGCTGCTTCGGGAATACTGGGGGCTGGGTCTGGCGACCGTTATGATGGAAGAGATGGCCGCCCTGGGGAGAAAATGGGGGCTTATGCAGCTGGAACTTTCCTATATGGAAGGAAATGACAGGGCCCGCCGCCTGTATGAACGGATGGGCTATGCGCCCGTGGGGGAGATGCCGGGGGCGTTTCAACTGCTTGACGGTTCCCTGAAAAAAGAGATATATATGCGGCTGCCTCTGTAAAACGGAGCAGATGCAGGATCGAACCCGGTGCGCTGCTAAAAACAGGAAAAGCTCCCGGCGGGGAGCTGAAAGAAACGGATTTAACCAGGCAGATGCAGCAAATAGTACAGGATCCCTGCTATTACGCTGCTGCCTATGCCATAGACCAGTACGGGCCCGGCGATCTGGAACATCTTGCAGGCGGTGCCCAGGATCATTCCTTCCGCTTTGAATTCCATGGCCGGAGAGACGATGGAGTTGGCAAAGCCGGTAATGGGCACCACGGTGCCTGCTCCGGCAAAAGAGGCGATCCTGTCAAAAACGCCCAGGGCGGTCAGAAGACCGGTAAGGAAAATCAGCGTCAGGGAAACGATGGTACCGGCAGCTTCCGGATCCTTTGTAAGATACAGCAGTGACAGATCTTTGATCAGCTGTCCTAGGCAGCAGATCAGCCCGCCGGATATAAAAGCCTGCAGACACATGCGCAGGGTGGGAGAACGGGGAATATGTTTCTGCACCCGAGCCTGATATTCCTGGGGCGTTATCATGGAACCCAGCATTTTTCCCGTTCCTCCTTCGGCGTGGTTTCTGCCCGGCGGATCTCTTTGTCTCCCGGCGCATCCCGCCGGACGGAGGGCACCAGTATGGGGTAAAATTTTGTTCGGGGCTTCATGCATATACCTCCTCTGCTTCTGCGGCAGGCATACAGACGAATACCGAATTTTTAGGCGGGGGATCCTTTTTGAACAGGGGCACCAGTATGGCCAGACAAACGGTCAGAAGCAGAAGCCCCAGCAGCAGATAGTAATAGGTAGATCGCGGCATTGCTCTTTCCTTCTTTTCCATGGAAAGAGTGTGCCCGGAACCCAAAGCCGTTATGCACATAAATAAAAAAGACCGAATTTTTCCCGGAATTTGTGCATTTTTCCCTTGACAATCCACGCCTGTTTTGCTACTATAGTCAAGTGCCATTGGGTGAAGTGCGGCACTAGCCCCGCCAAGCGGAGCCCGAGACAGCAAGATTGATTATACTTTAATTCGGAGGAATCGCCATGAAGACCTATATGGCAAAGGGCGAAACCGTTGAGCACCGCTGGTACGTTGTGGATGCAACAGATATGGTCCTCGGCCGTCTGAGCTCCCAGGTAGCCGCTATCCTCAGAGGTAAGAACAAGCCCATTTACACCCCCCATGTGGACACCGGTGATCATGTGATCATCATCAATGCCGACAAGGTTCGTCTCACCGGCAAAAAGCTGGAGGACAAGACCTATAAGTACCACACCGGTTATCCCGGCGGGCTGAAGGAGATCACCTATGGGGATCTGCTTGCCAAGAAGCCCTGCTTCGCCGTGTATGAGTCCATCCGCCGCATGATGCCCAAGGGACCCCTGGGCCGGCAGATGCTCAAGAAGCTCCGCGTGTATGCTGGCCCCGATCATAAGCATGAGGCTCAGCAGCCCGAAGTTCTGGTGCTCAAATAAGGAAGGAGAACGACTATGGCAAAAACCGCTTTCATCGCCACTGGCAGGCGCAAGAAGTCCGTTGCCCGGGTTCGTTTGATTCCCGGCGGCACCGGCAATATTGTTATCAACAAGCGTGATCTGGACGATTATTTTGGCCTTGAGACCCTGAAGATGATCGTTCGTGCTCCCTTGAACCTCACCGATACTCTGGGCAAGTTTGACGTCAGCGTCAACGTCTACGGCGGCGGCACCACCGGTCAGGCCGGTGCTATCCGTCACGGCATCTCCCGGGCTCTGTGCGTAGCCGATCCTGAGCTGCGGGGCGCCCTGAAGAAGGCCGGGTTCATGACCCGTGACCCCAGAATGAAAGAGCGCAAAAAGTACGGTCTCCACGCAGCCCGTCGTGCGCCCCAGTTCTCCAAGAGATAAGTTCTCCTTTTCTCTTGCAGAGCGGATCGGGAGCCTTGGTTCCCGATTCTATCCACTCAATCAAAGCTCTGGGAAATGCTCGCCCGGAGCTTTTTGTATGCCTGGCATTTATGGAAAAACATTCCGATAAAGCTGTTATTTGCAAAAACACGGGAAATTAAAGCAATGTTTCCAATGTGGATGGGAACAGGATTTTCTGCTTTTCCCGTGCTTTCTTGGAGCCATGCGCGGCCATAGTGCACGTAGAAAAGCGTGTTTGGAAAGATTGTTCCCTTCCCGGGGATGTGCTATACTGAAATTGAATTTTATCCGGAAGGTGGCTATGCCACACAATGAAGAAACAGTTTCCGGCTGCATGTTTTATACCTGCCTCTTATTAAGGTGATTCATGGGATTGAAACGCAAACACATGACCCGTTGGGAATGGCCGCCGGTACGGAAGGCCGCCCTGCGGATGGAATACGTAGAAAGCTCAGTTTTTACTGGGGCTATGGGACTGCTGACCTTTGTAGAACCTGTGGCCCCGGTGAGAGTGCCGGGCCTGACTATTGCGGATAGAGGATATGAGTGGCTTCAGGCTGCGCCGAGTCATGGCCGCTGGTGGCTGACAGCTATGTGGGATGGAAACGGAAGGTATTTTCAGAGTTATTTTGATATGACGCTGGACGTGGATTTTTCCGATCCAAGTGATCCGGTCTTTACGGATCTGCTGCTGGATGTGGTATTTCCCCTGGAAGGGGAACCGGTGCTGCTGGATGAGCCGGAACTGGAAAGGGCCCTGACTGCCGGGAATATTTCTCTTTCGGCCTATATGCAGGCTCAGGATACCGCCAGAGGGCTGATCCGCTGGTATGGAGAGCACCGGAAGGAGTATCTGCCGCTGTTGGAAACAGCTCGAAGCCGGCTGAAGACGCTGCCGCCCCGGCTGCTGCCGGAACAGTTGTAAGCACCGGCCGGTTTGGATTTTCGCTTATCAGTAAAACAGCCGTCCCTCAATCAGAGACGGCTGTTCTGCTGCAGTAGAAAGTTCTTAATAGAAAGTGGCTACAGGCTCCTGGGGTTCCTGAGTCGGGGTGATGGAATCTACTTTGAATACCGGACCCTTTTTGCCGTAAACGGCGGAAAAGCGCACTTCGATCGTGGCGCGGATCCGATACCACTGGGCATGCTTGAGTTCTCCGACCTTATCATAACGGAAGGCAAAGGCCGCAAACTGCACATCATTGGCACAGCACATGATCATCTGCCTGCCGGCTACAAAGGTATCCTTGGGCATGCGGCCCCGGGTAGCCACCAACAGATTCATTTCTACGGTTTTGCCGTGGTATTTCTTGAAATCTTCGATCAGATCCTGATAAAACAGGGCGTAATCCTTGTCTTCTACCACGATCACCGGGGCATTTATGTCAAAGGGCAGGGGATCGATGATCTCATCATATTCAGTGCGCCCATCTTCATAACTGTAGGCTATATCGCATTGACGGGATACTGCCCGGACGATTTTGTGCAGAGCCATCTTGTCTGTCTGCTCTGTGACCCGGTTAAAAAGCACCAGTTCCGCTGTCCGCAGCTTGTTGAATACCAGCTGGCGCATATTGGTGTTGTAGGAGAGAAAGGTGGTGCTGTCCAGAAACAGAGTTTCTCCGGCAATCGCCCAGTTTTCAGGCAGAGCTTCAAAAAGGCTGTCCAGCATCCACATGCCGTTGTATTCCACCATGATCCGGGTGGGCTTGTATTTCTTTTGCAGCCGAAGAAGCAGCTCTTCACTGAGCGCATCCTCCTCGTCTATGGATTCTGTAAAGACGCGGGTATTACCGGGCAGTTTGGAGAGATCCAGCTCCTCTTCTCCCTCTTCGCATTGAAGCACCAGTATGGTCTGGCCTTTGTTAAACTCCTTGTCCATGAGCAGGCTCTGGATAAAAGTAGTCTTGCCTCCATCCAGAAAGCCGGTGAACAGAAAAACAGGAATGTCCATATATTCCACCTTTTGGCCGGTTATACGTTAAACAGCGCCTGGAGGTTGTCTTCTTTGAGTTGAGAACCAATGACACAAATGCGCCCCGTAACTCCGGGAGCTCCCCGGCGGATGTCCGGTTCTCCGGGTACATAGTCAAAGTACAGCCATTGGCCGTCTGCCGCATCTACAAGACCTTTGCTCCGGAGAACGGTGCCGTATTCCCCGCTTTCCAGCTGTGCAAGGATGTGCCGCAGCTCTTCTTCGGTAAATTTTCTGGGGGTCTCCGCACCCCAGCTTACGAATACTTCATCGGCATCATGGCCGTGATGGTGGTGATGATGATGGCAGGCACAATCCGGGTCATCGCACTCCTCTTCCTCATGGTCATGATGATGGTGGCAGGCGCAGTCGGGATCGCTGCATTCCTCTTCTTCGTGATCGTGATGGTGGCAGCAGTGATCGTGCTCCTCGTGGGTCTCGGCCTCCTGCTCCAGTTCCCGGAGGGCCGCTTCCAGCGTACTCCTTTTTTCCATGGCAGCCAGAATGGTCTTTCCGTCCAGTTCTTCCCAGGGGGTAGTAATGAGGGTAGCCTCCGGATTCTTTTCGCGCAGGAGGACTATGGCGGCAGAAAGCTTGGCGGGGTCCATACCGGCCGTACGGCTGAGAATGATGGAATTGGCGTTTTCTACCTGATTGTTAAAGAATTCGCCAAAGTTCTTCATGTATATCTTTGCTTTTTTTGCATCCACTACGGTGGTGAAGCTGTTGAGAACCAGATCCCGGGAATCTACTTTCTCTACGGCTTTGATCACATCGCTGAGTTTGCCTACGCCGCTGGGCTCGATCAGGATCCGATCCGGAGCATAGGTTTCCAGCACCTTCTTCAGGGCCTTGCCGAAATCCCCTACCAGAGAGCAGCAGATGCAGCCGGAATTCATTTCCGTGACTTCTATGCCCGCATCCTGCATAAAGGCGCCGTCTACGCCGATCTCGCCGAATTCATTTTCAATAAGCACCAGCTTTTCGCCGGCAAAGGCTTCTTTTATAAGCTTGCGGATAAGAGTGGTTTTGCCCGCTCCCAGAAAGCCGGAGAATATGTCTATTTTCGTCATGTTCCTGTCCCTTCTTTTTTGTATATTACAGTACCTTATAGTATACCCCGTTTGTCAAGAGGGACGCAATGCGATCTGCCGGTTGTCACAGAAATTTCTCAACAGCCTTTCCTATTTTTTGCGGTTGTGGTATACTTACAAACAGAACATAACAGGAGGTATACATATGAAGGTCGCTTCCAGTTCCTTCCTGCTGGAAAGAAAACCGGTGATGCAGGAGCTGCTTTCCTCCCTGCTGGAGGAATATGCCTATGCCAGCATTCTGGGGCAGGACAGTTATTCCAAAAACTACAGGGTCTCCGGCCAGGGATCGTTGGTGACGCAGGATGAACTGCTTACCAAACGGGGCTTTGTTATCCGGGTCATGGACGAGAAGGGCTATGGAGAATATGCCTGCACGGATGTGTCCTGGGAGACGCTGCCTGCTATCCGCAAGGCCATCAAAGAAGGGCTGACGGAGCTTTCCAATCTGCCGGAAGGGGTATCCTTTATGGAAAAGGGCGTGCCGCAGGATGAACCGGCATTGTTCGGCACCGCAGCAGAGTATGAGATCCACCCGGCGCAGCTGGGAGACGAAGCCATTCTGGTCCGGCTCACCGCCCTGCGGGAAAAGGGGAAGGCCGTGGATCCCAGGATCATGGATTTCTCCGCATTTGCAGCCTATCAGGAGATCCACAAGCTCTTCCTTTCCCGCCGCAGGGATCTGATGCAGAATCTTTTGTGGACTTGCGGGACGCTGGTGGCGCTGGCCCGCCGGGGACAGGAGATAAAGGATGCCTACAAAGGATTTTCCGCTGCCGGAGGCGCAGAGGTGTTGGAGCGGATGGAGCACAGCGTGGAAGATGTTGGCAAAACCGCGCTGGAACTGCTGGATTCCCAAAGTATCGTGCCCGGGGAATATGAATGTGTCTGTGACCCGGATGTAACGGGGATGATCGTTCATGAAGCCTTCGGACACGGGGTAGAGATGGACATGTTTGTGAAGGACCGGGCGCTGGCCAAACAGTACGTGGGCAAGCAGGTGGCTTCTCCTCTGGTGACCATGCACGACGGGGCCTGCGTAGGCAGCCAGACGGGCAGCTATTTCTTTGACGACGAAGGAACGCTGGCCCATGATACCGTCATCATCGATAAGGGCATCCTGAAGACGGGCATCAGCGACATACGCTCTGCGGAGGCGCTTATCACGCCGCCTACGGGGAACGGTCGCCGGGAAAGCTTTGAACGGAAAGCCTATACCCGCATGACCAACACCTTTTTTGAAGGGGGCACGGATAAAGTGGAGGATATGATCGCTTCTATCCGGCATGGATTTCTGCTGGAAGCGCCCAGTTCCGGTATGGAGGATCCCAAAAACTGGGGCATTCAGTGCATGGTATCCATTGCACGGGAGATACAGGACGGAAAGCTCACAGGAAAGATATTCTCCCCCATTGTATTGACGGGCTATGTGCCGGATCTGCTGAAGTCCATCACTATGATGAGCCCGGAGGTACAGCTCTCCGGCGGAGGGTTCTGCGGCAAGGGCTATAAGGAATGGGTCAAGGTCTCTGACGGCGGCCCCTACATAAAGGCCAGGATCCGGCTGGGTTAAGGAAGGAGGCAGTTATGGAAAAGAAAATTATGGAAGCGCTCCGGGCGCTGGAGATCCCCGTATATTCCATTGTGAAGGAACAGCGCTCTACCGCAGAGCTGTTTTTTATCCGCCGGCAGCTGGATATGCGCCGGATGAAGGACGTGACGGAGTATACCGTATATGTATATCACGACTTTGCCGAGGGAGAGAAAAAGTACAGGGGTTCAGCCAAAGTGCTTCTTTTTCCGGGCATGGAGCAAAAGGATATCTTCAAGACTCTGGAAGAAGCATATTGTGCGGCAGGTCATGTGAAGAATGACTTTTATGAACTATATGCCGGGCCTCAGGCTCCTTTTGAGGAAGTAGCCTCCACTCTCAGCGGCCGGAGCCTGACCCGGAATGCGGAAGAAATGGCCAAAGCACTTTTTGCAGCCGACAACAGAAAGGATGCCTTCCTTAACAGCGCGGAGCTGTTTGTGCAGCGGAAAGAAACAAAGATCTGCAACTCGCTGGGAACGGATGTTTCCTATGGCCAGTACAGCGTTTCGGGAGAGTTTGTAGCTCAGTCCAAGGAGCCTCAGGATGTGGAGCAGTACTTCTCCTTCCGGTATGAGGGACTGGATACTCAGGCCCTGACGGAAAAGGTGCGCCGGGCACTGGATACTGTCCGGGACAGAGCCCATGCCAGAAAAGCGCCCAAAGCCGGTGTATACGATGTGGTGCTTTCCGGCGAGCATGTGTATACGCTGCTGGATCTGTATGTGGCAAGAACCAATGCCTCTCAGCTGTATCCCGGATATTCCGATTGGAAGAAGGGGGTGCAGACGCAGGGAGCTGCGCTTACCGGAGAAGGACTGAACCTGACGCTGGTGCCTTCGGCCCCCTATTCCTGGGATGGCGTACCCATGAAGGAGCGGCTGCTGCTGAAAGAGGGACAGGTGCAGTGTCTCCATGGGCCTACCCGTTTCTGCCGGTATATGGGGGAGGAGCCTGTGGGAGAATACCGCCGGGTGCGGCTGGATAACGGGACGGTTCCTTTTGAACAGATGAAGAAAGGGTGCCTGTATCCTGTTTCCTTCTCCGATTTTCAGCTGGATGTATTTTCCGGATATTTCGGTGGGGAGATCCGTCTGGCTTATCTGTATACGGACAAGGGCGTGGAAAAGCTCACCGGCGGCAGCATTAGCGGCAGCCTGTTGGAAAAGCAGGGTTCGCTGACATTCTCTCTGGAACGGTATCAGGATGCCGGATATGAAGGCCCCCTGGCCGTGCGTATCCCGGGCGTCAGCGTAAACGGCAAGTAATCGCAGGCGGAGGTCTTCGGCGGTTCAGCAAACAGAGGCCCGCAAATAAAGGCATATAAAAAAGAGACAGGCGAGCGCCTGTCTCTTTTTTGCACATTCAGTTCTCAGCTCTTGGGGACCGGGGGCGGAGTAGCGTTGACGAAGGGCACCGTGGTATCCACATCCTCGATCCGCCAGTTATCCGTATAGGGGATATCCTTCAGCAAAAGCTTTTGGGGCCAGTAATCGGGGACGGGCGCCAGCTTCAGCTGCTCCCGGATGGCTTTGGTAGCTTCATCCGATTTGCTCCCCACCCGGATCTCTATCTGGGTGCCGGGGGCCAGATTATACCAGATCCAGCGGGCGTCCGGTACGGGCAGCCGGATACAGCCATGGCTGGCCCGTGTGCCCAGGTTGTTGTATTCCTTAACGATCAGGGTGGAAAAATCCTTTTTAGTGTACAGAATGGAGTGGAAATAAGTCCGGGAAACGATGAGCGTCCAGTACTGGGCGGCATAATCACCGCCGGCAAAGGTGCCAAAACGGATCCGGCACTCCTTCAGGGGATAGATGCCTTTGCGGGTAGGCCCCAGCTTTTTGCTGCCGGTAGTGCAGAGCATGTAGCGCACGGGCTGGGTATATTCGCCGTTTGCATCCTTGGTGTAGACCATGACCACCTGCCAGTATTCATCTACAATAACATAGTATGTATCTGCAGGCGGATAGCCTTTGGGCCAGTTGGCCTCCGTTCCTTCGCTTTCGTGGAAAGTATCTTCCAGACCGCCAATAAGCTCCTCAAAGGTCATGTTTACCGTGGGCGCATAATAAGAGAAGGGGATGGCCGTAGGCGCAGGCACGGGCGTAGGCTCTGGTGTGGGGCTGGGAGTAGGGGTGGGCACAGGCGTTTCCGTAGGGGCCGGAGTTACGGCGACTATGGAGACGCTGTCCGCCACGGGGGTGGGAACCTGCGTGGCAGGGGGCTGTGTTACGGGAGCTTCGGTAGGCAGCTGGGCCTGTGCGGCCTGAGGGCTGCATCCGGCGGCAGCCAGTGTCAGGGCAACCAACAGCAGCGCGGCAAACTTTTTCAACAATGCTTTTGCATCCTTTTCTTGTGGTAAATTTTTTTTATTTTATCACAGTGTGACCGGAGCCTTCAAGAGCCATACTTGTACGAATTGCGAATTCCTGATGAATAATGCAGAAAACACATGGACATACTGTGTGCATGGCAAAGAAAAACAAAAAGACCCAAACAGAGTATCCGGTCATGAGCAACGTTGCCTCCGGTATGGAGACTACGGGCCTTATGGCCACCTTTCCCCAAAGCCCGGAAGCCTATGAGAGTCTGCTGGAAGACGGTGGGCTGGAGACCCCCGGTACGGCGGTCCCGCCGGCAGGACTGGGGGAGGAATAAGGATGAAAAAGGCTCTTCGGGGCCTTTTTTGCATGTGTGGAGAAAATTCCTTGAAGACGGATGGCTTGACGAGGGCACGGGTTCCCTGCTACCGGGCAGGTTTTTTCATTCGGGCAGCGGATCACGTAGTTTGAAGCTGTATTTTTTGCAAAAGACAGGCGAATATGCTATACTGAACAAAAAAGAAATGAGGTATGGCATATGCTGCTGATCCGAAACGGACACATAAAACCCATTATCGGGCAGGAATTGCTTCGGGGGGATCTGCTTATTGGGGATGATGGCAGGATCGCCGCCATGGGGCCGGAACTGGAGATCCCGCAGGGGGCAGAGATGATCGAAGCCGAAGGACGGCTGGTAACTCCCGGCTGCGTGGAGGCCCACTGCCACATTGGCCTGGATAACGAGGCAACCGGCTGGGAAGGACGGGACTATAACGAGATTACCGATCCTTTAACACCGCAGCTTCGTGCCATAGATTCCATTAATCCCCAGGACGAAGCTTTTGCCAATGCTCTGCGCGGAGGTGTGACTACGGCCTGCACGGGCCCTGGCAGTGCCAATGTTATCGGCGGCACCTTTGCGGTGATCAAACTGGCGGGCAAGCGGGTGGATGATATGATCCTGAAAGCACCTGCCGCCATGAAGGCCGCCTTCGGGGAAAACCCCAAGAACTGCTACGGTCAGAACGGACGCAAGACGCCTATGACTCGTATGGGGGTGGCATCCCTGCTGCGGGATCTGCTTCGGCATACCCAGAGATATGCCCAGGAAAAGGCAGGAGAAAAGCCTCCCGCCTATGATCCCAAGCTGGAAGCCATGTTGCCGGTGCTGGCGGGAGAGCTGCCCCTGAAGGTTCATGCGCACCGGGCGGACGATATTTTTACCGCTATCCGCATCGCCCGGGAGTTCGGGTTGAAGCTGACGCTGGATCACTGCACCGACGGAGCCCTGATCGCCGATGAACTGGCCAAAGAAGGGTTCCCTGCGTTTGTCGGCCCCTCCTTCGGAAAAAAGAGCAAGGTGGAGCTCAGTCACAAAAGCTTTGCAACGGCGGGGATACTGCATAAGGCCGGGGTGGATATCTCCATCATTACCGATGCGCCGGTGATCCCCCTGCAATACCTGCCCCTGTGTGCGGGTCTGGCGGCCAGCGCGGGACTGGATATGGAGGAAGCCTGGCGGGCCGTGACCATCAATCCCGCCCGGCAATTGGGCGTAGATGACCGGGTAGGCAGTCTGGAGCCGGGGAAAGACGCCGATATAGTCATCTGGACCGCCGATCCTTTGACCCGTATCGGCGGGGAGGCATGGATGACTCTGGTCAACGGGAAGATCGTGTACCGGGCATAAATATATTTCGTGAGAATTCCAATGAAAAAGGAACCCTTCGGGGCTCCTTTTTCAGTACACTGATTTTCAGGGTGCAGGCAGGATTTTCTGACGTGAAAAGTGTTAATTTCGTATTGAACGGCACAGGTAATGGGTGTCGTTGGAACACACCGGCTTTTTGCATGGAGCTCAGCTTTCCAGTGTATCCCTGACAGTCACATTTTCTCCCAACAGGTGAACGCCGGGCAGATGAGCCAGCCCGGGGCCGGTAATGGAGCCTGCCCAGAGATAGTATACCGTCCGCTCATCCAGCCACAGATCCGCCGTCAATGTTCCGCCGGTAAGCAATACGGCTGGGACTTTGCTGGCCCATTCTTCCGCATTGCCCCAGCCTTCGGTAAGTATGGTTTCGCCGCCGCGGCATACCAGCCGAAGACAGTCGATCAGCATATTGACAGAAAGAGATCCTCCGGTGATGCAAACATCTCCTCCGATGATCAAAGCCTCCGTGCGCAGCCTTCCGGAAAGCAGTACAAGGTTAGCGGTGGTATCCGCAGCAGTGTTGGGGACAAGGGATGCCGATGGACAGGTAACTTCCGGCCCGTCCAGAATCAGCGCAGGGAAGGGCCGTTCTCCCCTGCCGCAATCCAGATTCTGTTTCAGCTCCAGAGTGCCGCTGCCGGTAAGGATCACCGTGTCAAAGCCCGTGAAGTAGCCGCCCTCCGTTGTGCCATCATCGCCCCAGCAGCTGCCGGTGAGCTCCAGCCAGAGAATGCCTCCGCAGTCGCTGGTCAGATTGGGGATATAACTGTCTGCGGCCTGCACATGGATGCAGTGGTACCGCTGTCCGTTCCAGCAGAAGCGGCCGTAATCTCCGGCTTCTGTGGCTTTTCCTTCTGTCAGTTCGGAAACAGAGAAGCCCTCCTGGGAGATATCCGTAAATTCGCCCTGATACCAGAGACCCAGCACATCGGGAGCGCCTCTTTTGGCTTCTGCGGAAAGGGGCAGGTCGCTGGCGGCAGGAACGATATATGCCAGCTTCGTATAATCATAGTACAGGCGGCATATGTCCGGCAGCTGAGGCGCCTCCTGCTGCGGCAGGGGTGCGGCAGAGACTGTCTCCGTGACCGGAGCCGGTTCTGACGGGGCGGAGGCTTTTTCCGAAGCGGGCTGTGCCTGACAGCCGAGCAGCAGCAAAAGCAGAAAAGCCGCAAAATGGGTAAACGTTTTTTTCATTGGGTGCATTCCTTTCCGGCAGTGATGAGATCCCACTATTATACATAAGTATAGCCTGTTTGCAAATGCAATACAACACGTAAGTCCGGTGCCACGCCGAAGCATGAGATCACAGACGAAAAGACCGCAGACAAATGGCTGGACGGTCTGGATGAAGTGCTCAAAAAGGTGCAGGAGAAGCAGCAGGTATCTTTGGCAACATGATCGAGAGTACAGAAAACGGGAGAGAGAAAGACAAAAGGCAGCCTATGCAAAGAAGTTCTTCGGATATGATGCGGCATTAACGAAAAAATTCAGACTGCTGAAGCCGCGAGTAGCCAATCTCGCGTGAATCAGCAATCTGAATCTGCAGATACTATGCCACAAACCGGCGAATCTGTCAATAGAAAATTCTCTCTGAATACGGAGCGTTGTGACTACTTCAGATACTTTAGATACTTTGCGCAGCAGATAGACGATTATGCGGCCGGTAAGTTCCCAAGGACCGATACCTTTGTGCTGGGCAAGACGCCGGACATCTTCCAGAAAGTGGGCTTGAGCGCACCCCCGTTGACCATGGATCAGGTCCATGTAGACTACGCTCTGAACGGAACGAAAAACGCAGATCATCTTATGGGAGCGGATCTGTTGAAAAAGCTTCCGTCTCTTTTGGAAAAGCCTGTGGCTATCATTGAATCTGCCATTCATCCCGACAATAGCGTAGTGGCCATTGTGAAAGGGGAGGTAAACGAGAAACAGGTGACAGCGGCGGTGCGTGTCGGAGGAACGGGTGTTCTCCATAAAGAAACCATTGACAGCAATCATGTGGTCAGCGTACAGGGGCGGCAAAATGCGGTGAGCAAGTTGCTTGTACAGGTTATGGAAAAAGAAAACGCCGGAGAGACCGGCGTGTACTACATAAATAAAACAGAGGCTCAAGATCTGTGTGCCCGTGCCGGGCTGCAATTGCCCGGGTCAGCTGCACAGGATGGCCTCATTCATAGTATATTCGATGCCGGCTCTCCTGTCAATAGGAAAAAGGTGCTGCCGAGACATTGCAAGCTCATGCGGAAAAACGAAGGCTTGCTTCTTCAGAACATCTTTTATAATAAATGCCGCAGTCAGGAAGCAATGTCAATAAGAGATTTTCCCTGGGCGGATGGTATCAGAGAGTAATAACATGCAGGCGCGACAGAACGGAAAGATATGAAGAACACACACACATTTCATCCGTTCTGTTTGCCGGTATCAGATTCTTCTATAGAAAAAGTTTTCATTTCAGGTTTAATTATTTCGGAAAAGCATTTGCCAATTGCACAATAGCCCAGTATACTAATACGGAATACATGTATGACAATGTCCGGCGGGCATCCCGCAGAAGCCGCCGGAAAAGGAAGTAAAAATGTTTGAAGGCCGCCTGTGGGAACTGTTTCTGGAATCGTTCCCCAAAATACTTATTCCCGGTTTGACGGTCACCATTCCGCTGACGGTGATCGCCTTTTCTTTGGCAATGGTGATCGCCGTGATCACGGCGCTGGTGCAGTTTGCCAATGTTAAGGTGCTGCGGCAGCTGGCCCGGTTCTATATATGGATCTTTCGGGGCACCCCCCTGCTGGTGCAGCTGTTTGTAGTGTTCTTCGGCCTTTCCCGGGTAGGAATCCTGCTGGAGCCGTTTCCGGCGGCGGTGATCGTCTTTGCCCTGAACGAAGGCGCTTATTGCGCAGAAACCGTTCGGGCGGCTTTGGAATCCGTGCCAAAGGGTCAGCTGGAGGCGGGGCTTTGCGCCGGCATGTCCTATTTGCAGACAATCTTCCGCATTGTGCTGCCGCAGGCCATGCGCACGGCTTTTCCGCCCCTGTCCAACTCCCTGATCTCCATGGTAAAGGATACGTCTCTGGCGGCCAACATCACTGTAACGGAGATGTTTATGGTGACACAGCGTATTGTAGCCAGAACCTATGAACCACTGCTGCTGTATCTGGAGGTAGGACTTATCTATCTGATCTTTTCTACCGTGCTGACCAAGCTTCAGGCAGTAGGGGAGAAGAAACTCCAATACGACCGGAAAAGGAGGGCCTGAGCCATGCTGGAAGTACAGGGCGTGAAAAAAGCCTTTGGCGGCAACCCCGTGCTCAAAGGGATCGATCTTTCCGTTGAGCAGGGAGATGTTATCGCCATAGTAGGCCCCAGCGGTTCGGGAAAGACCACTTTTCTCCGCTGCCTGAATTATCTGGAACAGGCGGATGAAGGAGAGATGGTTTTTGACGGAGAACGGTTTGCCATGGCTCATATATCCAAGAAGAACATTGCCCGGATCCGGCGGAAAACTGCCTTTGTGTTCCAGAGCTTTAACCTTTTTGCCAACAAAACGGCTTTGCAGAATGTGACAGAGGGGCTTATCATCGGGCGGAAAATGCCCAAAGCGGAGGCGGAGCAGCTGGGACTGCGCGCACTGGAAAAAGTGGGGCTTGGGGACAGAACGGAGTATTACCCTTCTCAGCTTTCCGGGGGACAGCAGCAGCGGGTAGCCATTGCGCGGGCCATTGCCTCCAAACCGGAGATCATCTATTTTGACGAACCCACTTCTGCCTTGGATCCGGAGCTGACGGGGGAAGTCCTTTCCGTCATGCAGGAGCTGGCCCGGGAGGGCATGACCATGCTGGTGGTGACCCATGAAATGAGCTTTGCCCGCAACGTATCCAACCGGGTAGTGTTCATGGAAAACGGCGCTGTGGTGGAGGCGGGAAGTTCCCGGGATTTCTTCCAGCATCCCGTGCAGGAGCGCACCAAAGCTTTTTTGAGATCCATACAGGGGTCTGCCGGTATGGAGGATTGAACATAACAGATAATATTAGAAGTAAGAAGGAGTGTATAAGAACATGAAAATCAAAAGAACTCTTTGCGCGCTGCTGGCAGCTCTGCTGCTTATGACTCTGGGAGCAGCCGGATGTCAGAAGAAAAACAATCAGACCGAAGGCGACCAGCTGGAGCGGATCCGGCAGAAGGGCAGCATCAACGTGGCCATGGAGGGCACCTGGGCGCCCTGGACTTATCATAACGAACAGGATGAGCTGGTGGGCTACGATGTGGAGATCGCCCAGAAGATCGCAGAAAAGCTGGGTGTGACCGTGAATTTTGTGGAAGGTGAATGGGACGGTCTGCTGGCCGGACTGGATGACGGCCGTTATGACATCATGGTCAATGGCGTGGGCATCACGGCGGAGCGCCAGGAAAAGTATGATTTTTCCACCCCCTATGCTTACAACCGCACGGCGGTCATCGTAAGGGGGGAGTATGAAGATATCCATTCCATGGAGGATCTTAAGGGCAAGACCACGGCCAACACCATCTCCAGCACCTATGCAGAACAGGCCGAGGCCTATGGCGCTACGGTTACCGGTGTAGACGATCTGAACCAGACCATCGAGCTGCTGCTTTCCGGCCGTATCGATGCTACTTTAAATGCAGAGGTCGTTTTTGCCGATTATAAAAATGCACATCCGGAAGCAAACATTAAGATCGCCGCTTATTCCGATGATGTGGAACGGGTCGCCATCCCCGTGCGCAAGGGGGCAGATTCCGCCACCCTGCTGGATGCCATCAATCAGGCTCTTGCGGAACTCAGTGCTGATGGCACGCTGACGGCTCTGTCTGAAAAATACTTCGGTACAGATATTTCCAAGGAAAACTAAAACAGAATTCACGGCGCTGAAAGGGAATGCGCGGGAGAAAGCGGGCTCTGCCGGGGATACGGCGGAGCCCGTATCGCTTTGGTACGGAAGGCGAGCGGAAAGGAGCACTATGCGTTTTTGGACCAAGCAGCACCCGATGGTGCTGAAAACATTGCTGGAAACGGGCAGATATACTGCCGGCAGAAAGAACCTGTTTGCAGATCTGCAGGAGCATGCGCCCCTGATGCTGGAAGCCTATGACTGGCTTTCGGCCCATCATCCGGGGCTGGCAGCCAAGCCGCCGGAAGCAGAATGCGTGGTGTGGCTGTCCTATACCCGGGATGCAGCCATGGTGCCGGACGAGGCGGGCGTCCTGCTGGAACTGGAGATCCCTCCGGAACTGGTAACGCCGGTGAACATAGCCAAATGGGGGATGATCCTGAACTATACCTACATTCCTGCCGGAGAAGAGGATGGACGGGCACATCGAAAAAAACTGAATACGCTGGGTCTCAGCGATGCAAAAGTTTGTATGTCCCACTTTTATCCGGAACTGAAGCAGGAGATCACCGACAGCTGGCAGCGTTTGTTTGATCCTTCCGTCTCCGCCGGAAACGACAGCTGTTATGGGACAGTGTGGGAGCTCAGAAAAGAATGGCTGGTACAGGTCCTATGACATTGCGGGTGTATACGGCGCAGGCTCCTGTCGTTGCGGAGGTGTTGGAGCGGGAGGGCATTTGCCATTGCCGGGCGGATATGATACAAAAGAAGTATGGGAACTGTGCGCCGGGTTTCCTGACTGCTTATGAATTCCTGGCAGAAAGAGCGCAGGCTTTTATGCCACGGCCAAAGGGAGCAGAGCTGCCCTATTGGGTATTTCCGGATAAAAGACTGGTGGATCAGTCTGCCCATACGCTGGTGCTGGATGTGCCTGAGGAACAGATCCTGCTGTTTCGTCTGGATCTGTGGAATCGGGTATTGCAGCTGCGCTATATAGGAAAGTATCGGGCGGATACGGCTGCATTTGAGCGGGAAATGGCACGGCAGGGGCTGAATACGGTACAGGTCATGACAACCGCTTTTTACCCCCAGTGGAAACAGCGGATCTTTGAAAGCTGGGAACGGCTTCTGCTGCCGGAAAACCGTATGGATCCGGTAAAGCAGGTCGATCTGCAGAATGTGCAGGGAATGGTGTGGGAACTGCGGCGGGAGTGGCTGGTCCGTCCGGCCGCCGAAAGCCTGGGCGTTTATGTATAGGGGCGTCCGGATCTTTTTATATCCATCTGCTGCCGGTGTGAAAGGGATTTGCTGCACGGTTGCTCCACAGCCTGTTGACGGTACTTTCAGGCATCCTGATTGCTGAATTTGCTTTGGCGTGCTATAATCCGCTCGGCAAGCCATAAAAGATATTAGGATTATATTCAAGTGTAACTTGAAAGCACTAATTAAGAAGAAGGTTATACGAACATGAATATTATTATCAGAAAATACACAGAAGAAGATCTGCCTCAAATGATTCAGATTTGGAATGAAGTTGTTGAGGATGGCATCGCTTTTCCGCAGGAAGACTTGCTTACGGCAGACACGGGAAAGGTGTTTTTTGCAGGTCAGACTTTTAGTGCCATTGCGGAGGATGTTGATACGGGAAAAGTTTATGGCCTGTATATTTTGCATCCCAATAATGTGGGTCGATGCAGTCATATCTGCAATGCCAGCTATGCCGTTCGTCAAGATGCACGCGGCCTGCACATTGGGGAAAAAACTGGTGCAGGATTGCCTGGTGCAAGGAGCGGCACACGGTTTTGGAGTCCTGCAATTTAATGCGGTCGTTGCTTCGAACATTCATGCCCGGCATCTGTATGAACGACTGGGATTTGTGCAGCTTGGCGTAATCCCGAAGGGGTTTCGCATGAAGGACGGAAGTTATGAAGACGTCTGCCCGTATTATCATGAGCTTGGCTAAAAATGAATTTCGTATAGGCGCATCTGCAAGGTTTCATTTTATGTGGCTTTGGGGGCATAAAAAATCCACCGTACCCTGTCAAAAATACGGTGGATCAATGGTGGGGATGTAGGGACTCGAACCCTAGACCTCTGCGATGTGAACACAGCGCTCTAACCAGCTGAGCTACATCCCCGATGCAAGGGGTATTATACCGCATCCCGGTTTGAAATGCAAGAAAAATTTTTCTTCGGAACAAAAATTTCAGAGCACAGGTGGGAAATCTTCTTTTTTCTTCGCCGCTATCGACAGAATTTCCCATCGGTGCTATACTTTTCCCATTGTACAGTTGCAAAAGGAAGAAGCATTCTCTATGAAGTATATTCTTATGGTGCTCCTGATGGGGCTCTGCCTGCTGCTGGGCGGATGCAGGGAGGGCAGCGCTCCCCAGCCGACTCAGGCACCAGGGGAGCAGTCCAGCCGGATAGACCAGGAAGAGGTAGCGGTAGCCATCGTTACCTTTACCCCAGTGCCTACAGATACCCCGGTGCCTACCCCGGAACCTACGGATGCACCGTCCCCTACTCCCGTTCCTACGGATACGCCTGCTCCTACGCCGGCAGGGCTTTTGGGCGGCCGCTTTGATGTGTTTTCCTACGGAGAACCGGTGCGGGAAGCGGATCGTTATGCAGAAGAGAATATTGCCCTTTCTATCCGAACGGAGAAGGATGAGGAGACCTATCAGGATTATATCACCTACCATGTAGTAGATATCTATGTGCAGGATGTAACACTGCTGCGCACTGCCGCCGCAGGGAAGAACGGTTTTTCAGACAAGAATACGGCGGCTTCCGTAAAGAAAATGTCAGACAGAGTTCAGGCGCTCTTTGCCGCTTCCGGGGATTTTTACACCCGGAACATGGGGCTGGTGGTGCGAAACGGGGAATTGTACCGCAAAACAAAAGGAAAGTATGATATCTGTGTGCTGTACCGGGACGGCGTAATGGCCACCTATACGCCGGAAGAGTATGAAGTGGAGGATATTCTGGCGCAGGATCCCTGGCAGGTATGGACCTTTGGCCCCGGATTACTGGATAAGGACGGGGGGCCTCGGAAGGAGTTTCCCAAGTCCCAGATCAAGGACAGGAATCCGCGCTGCGTGTTGGGATACTATGAGCCCGGGCATTATGCCATAGTGCTTATTGATGGACGGCAGCCCAGATATTCCATGGGGCTGACCATGGAGGATCTGGCGGTGTTCTGCAAGAACATGGGCTTTGCTGCCGCTTACAATTTGGACGGAGGACAGTCAGCGGTGCTGTGCTGGCAGGGTGAGGTGTATAACCGCCCGGCAGACGGCGGTCGTTCCATCAGCGATGTTTTGTATGTGGCATCGCAAACCGCTGCGGAGGGAGAGACTTAAGCTGCTGCGATCTGCAATAAAAAAGACCCCTCAGGGGTCTTTTGCTTTTTAAGGAATATGAAGTTATTCTCTGTCTGCGCAGTCGGCTACATCGCAAGCACCGCAGTCGCCGCAGCAGGTCATCTCATCCAGCATCTTTTCCACGATCTGGGTGAGCTCGTCCATTTTGTCTTCATCGGCGGGCAGGAAGATCTCGTCTTCACCTTCCTCGGAAACTTTCATGATGTACACTTCCGTATCGGTGCCTTCGGGCACATCCTCTTCCAGCTGGCAGAGAACCGCATATTCCTGGCCCTCATACTCAAAATAGTCCATGACTTCCAGGGAGAACTCATTCCCTTCGTCATCGGAAAAAGTTACCAGATCCCGTTCTTCTTCATATATGTTTTCCATGTTTTTGCTTTCCTTTCCTGCTGCTTGGCAATATATGCTTATTCTACCTTATCCGTTCTGATATTTCAATGCTTTTATGTTTACAAATATGCGGTTGCATTTTTTGCGGAAAATAGGTATGATAATACAAACAGCCCAATGGGAGGCAGCGGAATGAATCTTGAATTTTATAAACGGCTGGCAAAAGCTCTGGCAAATGAGTTTGGGGAGAACTGCGAGGTATTGGTCCATGACCTTACCGGCGGAGATCCGGAGCATACCATCGTAACCATAGAAAACGGACATGTATCTCAGCGGCAGCAGGGCGACGGCCCTTCGCAGATCGCTTTGGAGGCCATGCAGGCGCAGCACCCCGAAGAACTTAAGGACAGGACAGGCTATCTGCTCAAAACCCATGACGGCAGGATCTTAAAATCCAGCACCGTATATATCCGGGGGGAAGGCGGCCGTATAGACGGTATTTTCTGCATCAATTATGACATTACCGATTTGATCATGGCTCAAAAAGCAGTCGGCTCCCTGCTTCACCACGGAGAGGAGAAAAAGGAACCCCGAGCCATCCCTCAGAATGTGAATGAGCTGCTGGAGGATCTTATCGAGCAGAGCGTAGAAGAAGTAGGTAAACCGGTGGCACTGATGAACAAGAACGATAAGATCCAGGCCATTGATTTCCTGAATAAGGCAGGGGCTTTCCTGGTAACCAAGAGCGGAGATAAGATCTCCAAGTATTTCGGCATCAGCAAATATACCCTTTATGCGTATCTGGATGCCAAACGAGAAAACTGAAGCATTTGCCCCGATTGAACGGGGCTTTTTTTATGCTGTTTTTCAGGGTTGAGCTTCCGGGGCCAGATAGAGAATATCATTGATCCGCCGGCCGCCGCCGCTGGGTTGGTTAACGAGGGCATGGTTCCAGCTCAACTGGGCCGTAGCACCGCCGTCCAGATTTATGGCGGCGCAGCAGCCCAAAGACTCCATCAGGGTGGAAAGCTCCTCCATGGTAAGTCCAAGAGAGTGCTTTTTGCTGCGGCCGTCTACCAGCACAAAACAGTAATGCCCCGGTTCATAATATCCAAAGGCCGCCCGGGGGTTAGTCGCCGCCACCGTGGTGTGAAAGCGGCTTTTGTGGCCTCCGTCTGTCGTCAGCAGAGAGGGACCGAAGCACCAGCTCTGCCAGGGATCCCGGGAAAGGATATCTTCCAGGGGTACCTGTCCCGCTTCATAGCAGGCAAAGGTACCGTCCTTATACAGCACGCCCACATCCCTGCTGCTATCCAGACTTTTGCGCAGCACCTCTCCGTTGCGTATGACCAGTCCCTTTTTCCGGTAGACGGCAAAATCTCCGGAAAGAGCGGCTATGGCCCCCGTCTGCCGGGATATATCCTCGATATCCTGTATATAACGGGCTTTGAACTGATCCTGGGCGAAAGCGGTGCGCAGCAGCGTTACATCCCGGATCCAGATATCTACCACATAATAGGTCACAAGCTTGCCAAAGGTCTCCCTGTCTTCCACCATGTACCAGGAAAGGCTTTGCCGGGGGCTGGTATAGGAAGAATCAGTGCAGATCTCTTCCAAAGTGAACTTTTCTTCATGCCGGCGGCCCAGAAGACCGGGCGGAGTGGGCACGGGAGCTAGAGTGGGCAGCGGACTGGGGGAAGGCGTGGCCTGCGGGGTGGAGGAAGCAGCGGGAGCGGGGGTATATACTGTTCCCGCTGCAGAAACCGGAGGCATAGAGCTTTCCAGCGGGAGAATGGGGGAACCGGTTTTTTTTTGGCAGCCGCACAGCAGCATAAACAGAAGCAGCAGCGCTGCCGGAAATCTTTTTTTCATGGGTCGCTCCCAATTAAAAGTAGTCTTTATAGCATGGCAGAAAAGCGTTTACAGGGTGCGTCCAAAGTGTAAATATTTCATGACGTCTCAGCGTTTCGGCGACAATCGGTGCACGGCCCATTCTTTACAGAAACACGGGGGACGTGTATAATCTACTGTAGCAATTTCTAAAGGCAGGGGCGGCAGCTTTTTTGCAGACGGCGCCTGCGCTTTGCCGGGGGCCTTTCCTTTATGTATTTATGGTAAAGCGCTGCCGGATTTTGAAAAATTGCTCTAAAAATGGAGGCAGCATGAAGCGAGTATTGGGCAGTATCCGCCGGGCAGATGAGCGGTATCATATGATAGAGGACGGAGACAGGATCTGTATCGGCGTTTCCGGCGGGAAGGATTCCCTGCTTTTGATGGAAGCACTGAAACTCTATCAAAACTTTTCCAGAACAAAATTTGAGGTATGCGCCGTATCCCTGGATCTGGGGATCGTGGAGCAGGACTGGGAAAGCATAAAGGCTTTTGCTGCCCGCATTGGCATAGACTATACCGTGCTGAAAACAGATATCGGAGAGGTGGTATTCCATATCCGGCAGGAAAAGAATCCCTGCGCTCTGTGCGCCAAGCTTCGCCGGGGTGCATTGAATAATGCCGCCCGGGACAGGGGCTGCAACAAGGTGGCTTTGGGGCATAATCGAGAGGACGTGCTGGAGACATTCCTTATGAGTATGCTGTACGAAGGACGGATCAACACCTTCGGCCCGCTGACCTATCTGAGCCGGGCGGACGTTACGCTGATCAGACCGCTGATCTTCCTGCCTGAAAAATATGCCCTTTCCGTAGCAAGGAGCCGGGAGCTGCCGGTACAGAAGGCCAACTGTCCGGCTGCGGGGCATACCAAGCGGGAGGAAGCCAAGGAACTGATCGGGTATCTGGCCCGGCTGGTGCCGGATGTGGAAGAAAAAATGATTCATGCCATTGCCAATACAGAGAAATACGGCCTTTGGGATAGAATGCGTCTGCGTTACGATCATCCCCTGTTTACGGGAATCCCGGGGCCGAAAAACATGCCCCAGAGGGGAACTGCCCATGATGATGAACTTTGATGCCCTGCGCACCTGGGAAGAAGTGGATCTGAATGCCCTGGTGCACAATTTTGACGCCGCCCGGAAGCATATCCCGCAGGGAGTGCAGATGGCAGCCGTGATCAAGGCTGATGCGTACGGCCACGGAGCAGTGCGTATTGCCCGGGAGCTTTCCGGCCGGGCGGACCGGTATGCCGTAGCCACTGCAGACGAAGCCGTACAGCTGCGGGAAGCGGGGATACGTACGCCTGTATTTTTGCTGTCGCCCACGCCGGAGGCATGCTTTTTTGAACTGCTGCGCTATGATATAGAGGCTACCGTGGCCTCGGTAGAGGAAGCGGAGGCCGTGTGTGCCTATGCGGCCAGCCGGGGAAAGGAAGTCTCCCTGCATATTGCCGTGGATACGGGGATGGGGCGGCTGGGTCTGCCCTGGGAGCAGGCAGCGGAGCGTATTGCACAGATCTGCGCATTGCCCGGCGGCCGGGTAGTGGGGCTGTTCTCTCATTTCGCGGCGGCGGATACGCTGGATACGGCTTATGCGAATCTGCAGGCAGATCGGTTTGCACGGGTGTCGGAAGAAATAAAACGGCGGGGGCTGCATATTCCGCTGCTGCACATTTCCAACAGCGCAGCATTGATGGGACGGCAGGATTATTACGACATGGTGCGGCAGGGAGTTATTCTGTATGGGTTGCTGCCTTCCAGAGAAGTGGATATGCACCGTTTGGAGCCCTTGCAGCCGGTGATGAGCCTGAAAACCCATGTGACATTCCTTAAAACCGTACCAGCCGGGACGCCTGTCAGCTACGGCATGACCTATGTGACGCAGGCGCCCATGCGCATTGCTACTTTGGCCATCGGCTATGCAGACGGACTGCCCCGCCATCTTTCCAACAAGGGATATGTGCTTCTGCACGGACAGCGGGCGCCTATCGTAGGCCGGGTGTGTATGGATCAGGTCATGGTGGATGTGACCCATATTCCCCAGGTGAAGGAGTGGGACGTGGCAACCGTTATCGGACGTGACGGGGAAGACTGCATCACCGCCGATGATATAGCGGAGCTTTCTGGTACCATCGGGTATGAGATCGTGTGCCTGATTGCTCCCAGAGTGCCTCGGGTATATATCAAAAACGGGGAAGTGGACAGCGTACACCGACTGATCTGATACAAAAGGAGAGATATGCGGGAATACAGCATTCAGCGGGCAGGGACGGAACCGGAGTGGACACATATCCCGGCTCTTTCGGCGGATATCCCGCTGTGGCGCACAAAAGCAGAGGTTTCCATGCTGCAGAAGCTTTGCTATGATGCGGAGCATCTGTATGTGTACCAGCGAGCCGAAGAAAAGAATATTCGTGCGCAATATACCGGGCTTACGGATCCTGTGTGCAATGACAGCTGCATGGAGTTCTTTCTGGCGCCTGTGCAGGGAGACGGCCGGTATATAAACTTTGAAGTGAATCCCAACGGGGCATTTAATGCAGGCATCGGCTATGGACGGGGGGATCGCCTGCGGCTTTTGCCCCGGGACGGGGGAAAGCTTTTTCAGATCCGTACCGGGTATACAACGACGGGATGGGAGGCGTATTATTGCCTGCCTGCAGCTTTTATGCGCACTTTGTATCCGGCATTTAAAATTTTTGTGCCGGGGATGGAGCTGCGGGGCAACGTATACAAGTGCGGGGATCTGACGGATCATCTCCATTATCTGGCCTGGAATCCGGTGACCTCAGATACACCGGACTATCACCGCAGCTGCGATTTTGGTCGGATGATACTGCTATAACAGGGCGCACGGCGGGGAGAAGCAGAGGATACTCGACCTTTTTGATTGCGGTCGGGAAAGCTGGAATGGACTTATGTATGCATTTTGGCGGGAATAGGTGCAATACGGCATGATCTGCATGCGACATGGCTTTTTGGGATCGCCAACTGCACGAAAAGTGCTTGCAAACGAACAGATTGCTCCTTCGGGAGCTTTTTGTTTGTCAGGAACGGTGCGCCCCAAGCCGCTATCCCGAAGAAGCGTTTCAGTGCAGGGGGTACTTATACCGGAAAAGCCGTTTTCAAGAATAAACGACATATTATATTGTTTACTTACGTGAATATAAACAAGATGCCGGCAGAAGTTTCCTGCCGGCATGAAAAATTTTCATTGGAACGTAACGGCGTATTACCTTAAAAGTGGTAAGCGTTGAGCTCGTGCTGATAGATACGGGTGATCTCCCGGAGAATGTCCACGTGCCCGAAGTCCCGGTTGTATACAATGCGTGTCTCCCGGACCATACTCAGATTTTCGATGGGCAGGGCGGTGATCTTTCCCTTGCACAGTTCATCCATACAGGCGCTGCGAGGCAGGATGGAAACCCCCAGATCCTTTCGGATAAGGTCTTTGATGGTGGCGATGTTATCCACTTCCAGTATCACGTTAAAGCTTTGTATGCTTTCCCCGTGACTTTCCAGACTGCTTTCAAACTGCATCCGGGTGGCGGAGGAGGGCAGCCGCAGGATCATCTGCTGCCGCTTGAGCTCCTCCAATGTCACCATGACTTTTCTGGCCAGGGGATTATCGTTGGACATGACGCATACCAGGTAATCCGTATCCAGCATCATGGAAGAGAAGCGGGGATTGGTCACCTGCCCCTCCACAATGGCCAGATCGATCTCATAGTTCCCCAGATAATCATAAAGATTTTTTATCGTGTCCGTAGTTATTGTGATGCTCAGACCGGGGTGCTGGCTGCTGCATTTTGCCAGTACCTGGGTGGTCAGATTGCTTTCGGAAGTATGGGTAATGCCGATGCGCAGGCTGGTCAGATTTTTTTCTGCATTTTGCAGCTCCAACCGCATTTTTTCATCCAAAGCTTTGATACGCCGGGCGTATTGGATGGCAATCTCGCCCTGCGGGGTCAAAAGCAGGCCATTTTTTCCGCGGATAAACAGGGGCGCTCCCAGTTCCTCTTCCAATTGCTTGATGTGATGGCTGACGGCCGGCTGGGTCATGGAAAGAGCCTGAGCCGCTTTTGTAAAGTTCTGCAGTTCTGCCACCATGAGCAGCGTTTGCATTTTAGCACTTATCATAGAATACCTCATTATTTAAAATTATAGTGAGCTAAAATATTATAATTTGACTTTATCTGAAAACAGCATATCATACAGTACATCCAAAAGCAAGGAGGTATCCGGTATGATCGCAAAAAAGGAATTGTTTGAAAGCACCCCGGTTCCAGAGGCCATCTGGAAGCTGGCTCTTCCTGCGGTGCTGGGCCAGATCATTCTGGTGCTGTACAACATGGCGGATACTTTTTTTGTAGGCCTTACGGGGAGCGATGCCATGCTTTCCGCCGTCACTATCTGTATGCCGGCGTTTATGTTTCTTTCCGCCGTTGCCAATCTGTTCGGCATCGGCGGGGCCAGCGTCATTGCCCGCGCCATGGGAGACGGCGATACCAAAAAAGCCGGGTATGCCTCTGCGTTTGCGCTGTGGGGCTGTCTGGGTGTTACCGCACTTTACAGCCTGTGTGCTTATATCTGGGCAGATCCCTTTATCGATCTGCTGGGGGGCACGGATCCGCAGGTACATGTGTTGGCCAAGGAATACCTGTTCTGCACCGTGACACTGGGGGGACTTCCTACTGCGGTGGCTACCCTGCTGAGTCATCTGATTCGGTCCGAAGGCCGCTCCCTCCATGCCAGCGCAGGCATCGCTTTGGGCGGCTTGCTGAACATGGCGCTGGATCCCCTGTTTATGTTCGTACTTTTGCCCGCGGGACGGGAGGTGCTGGGCGCCGCCGTTGCCACCAGCCTTTCCAACGTATTTGCGCTGCTGTATTTTGTATGGGTGCTTATCCGTAAACGGAAACGCTCCTGCCTGTCTTTCATTCCCGGAAAGGCCATGCTTTCTCAGGCGGTGCCGATGGGAGTGCTGGCGGCCGGTCTCCCTGCCTGCCTGATGACGCTCTTTGAAAATATTTCCTTTGCGGTATTGGATGCGCTCATGGCTGTAAACGGCATCTCCTTCCAGGCGGGGCTGGGCGTGGCTAAAAAGGTGAATATGCTGGCCCACTGCTTGGTGCGGGGCATGGCGCAGGGGGTACTGCCCCTCATCGGATACACCTATGCTTCCGGGGATCATCGGCGGATGAAAAAGACCGTGTCCCTGTCCATGGGCATCTCCGTAGGGCTGGCTGCTTTGTGTACCATCGTATGCCTGCTGTGGAGCCGGCCTCTTATTGGACTGTTTATCCGTCATGGCTCTGATTCCGTTCGCTATGGCGCCGACTTTTTGCGGATCCTCTGTCTGGGAGCACCCTTTTCCGCCTGCGCTTATACATGTATTTCCTTTTTCCAGGCCACAGGGAAGGGTATGCGCTCCTTTTTCCTGGCGGTGTTCCGCAAAGGCGTGCTGGATATCCCCTTGATGTTCCTGCTGCGTACCGTATCTCCCGTATACGGCATGGTCTGGGCCACACCTGTTACCGATGGGGTGTGCTGTGTGCTTTCTCTGGTGTTGTTTGCCGTTTTTCTTCGGGCACATACCAATCTTTTTGCACCTGCGCCCAAAGAGGAGGCGATACCTGCTTCAGGTCAAAAGGTACTGTGCTCCTGAATTTTCTTTGGGTCTTTGGGGCGGCCGTCTCCTGCGAAGGGGGCGGCTTTTTTGTGTGGACAGCCGTCTGCTCCCCGGATATAATAGGGCAAAGACATTTCTTTTGAAAGGAGTTTGCCATGGCCAGATTGCTGCTGGTGGAGGATGATCCCATGATCCTCAATGCCCTCACCGCCTTTTTACGGGAGGAAGGGTTTGAAACGGAGACCGCCGATGGGCAGCGGGCGGCGCTGGAGCTGCTGAGCCGGCATTCTTTTGATCTGGTGCTGCTGGATATCACCCTGCGGGAGGGGAACGGCTTTGATACCTGCCGGGCCATCAAAGCGCAAAGTTCCGTCCCTGTGTTTTTTCTTACTGCTTCCGGAGATGAAAGCAGCACGGTGGCAGGGTTGGACATGGGCGCCGATGATTATATAGCAAAGCCTTTCCGGCCACGGGAACTTCTTTCCCGCATTCGAAGCGCACTGCGCCGCAGCGGAGCCGATGCGGCCCGGCTGACGTTGGGCCCCTTAACGCTGGATACGGATAAAGGAGAGGTGTACCGGGAGGGGGTGCCGCTGGCTCTGTCTGCACTGGAATACCGGATGCTGCTGCTTTTTGCCGGGAACCGGGGAAAGCTCCTTTCCCGGAACCGCCTTCTGGAGGAGCTGTGGGATATGGGGGGAGAGTTTGTTAACGACAATACCCTTACCGTGTGCATCAAACGCCTGCGTGACAAGATCGAAGAGGATCCTGCCGCCCCCAGGATCATTAAAACCGTTCGGGGCTTAGGATACAGGGCGGACTGATATGAACCTGCTGCGGGATCCGGAAATAAAAAAAGAACTGCTGGTTTTTCTGCTGCTGACGGTACTGCTTGCCGGCGGCCTCTGCTTCTTCAGCCTGTGGGCGGGAGCACTGGCGCTGGGAGGGGGGCTGCTGTTTACCGGGATGCATCTGCTGTGCCTGAGCCGTCGCTGCCGGGACATGGAGACACTCAGCCGGGAGCTGGACGCTATCCTTCACGGGCAGCAGGAACTGCTGCTGTACCAGTATAAAGAGGGGGAGCTTTCCATACTCCTTTCTCAGATACGGAAGATGACCCTTATGCTCAGGGAACAGACCGAAGCCCTGACCCGGGATAAGGAGCAGCTGGCCCGCTCCATGGCGGATATCTCTCACCAGCTGCGTACCCGCTGACCAGCCTGCACTTGAGCGTAGCCCTGCTCAGCCGGGAGGATCTTTCCCGGCAGGAAGCGCTGGAATTGCTCCACGGTATAAAGATAGCCCTGAACCGCATGGACTGGCTCATTGAGGCTTTGCTGAAAATGGCAAAGCTGGAGGCAGGCACCGCCGCTTTCCGGGCCGACAAACTCTTTGCCTTTACCCTGATGCAAAAGGCGCTGGAACCGCTGCGGATTCCCCTGGAACTGAGGGATATCTCTCTGCATATGCAGGCGGGGCAGGAAGCTTTTACCGGAGATCTTCTCTGGAGCGCCGAGGCTTTGGGCAATGTGCTGAAAAACTGTATGGAGCATACGCCCGATGGCGGCAGCATTACCCTGCGTGTCCGGGAAACGGCTCTTTTTACTGAAATAACCGTTCAGGATACGGGAAAAGGCTTTGCCGCAGAGGATATCCCCCACCTTTTTGAGCGCTTTTACCGGGGGCAGAATGCCGGTGAGGAAAGCATTGGCATCGGTCTTGCTCTGGCACGCATGGTCATGACCCGGCAGAACGGAACCATTCAGGCCCGAAATGCGCCGGAGGGCGGGGCACTGTTCACTTTGCGCTTTTACAAATCCGTAGTGTAAAAACCGTTTCTGTAACCTTTCCGTCACTTTCCGCTGCTAAGCTGTAAGAAGAGTCAACAAAAAGAAAGGGCGCTCTCTTACAAAGAGCGATGGTATGCATATGGAGATCATCCGGGCAGAGCATGTAAGCAAGATCTACGGCAAAGGAGAAAATCAGGTAAAAGCCGTAGACGATGTATCTTTTTCTGTAGAACAGGGGGAATTCGTAGCCATTATCGGGCCGTCTGGCTCCGGCAAGAGCACGCTGCTGCATATTCTGGGCGGGGTAGACCGACCGACCTCCGGCAAAGTGTTTGTGGGCGGGCAGGATGTATACGCCCAGAACGAAGATCAGCTGGCCATTTTCCGCCGGCGGCAGGTGGGGCTTATCTATCAGTTTTACAATCTGATCCCCGTACTCAACGTAGTGGAAAACATGACCCTGCCCCTGCTGATGGATGGCCGGGCGGTAAACGAGGAACGGCTCAACGAGCTGCTGGTGACGCTGGATCTGAACAACCGCAAAAAGAATCTGCCCAACCAGCTTTCCGGGGGGCAGCAGCAGCGGGTGTCCATCGGGCGGGCGCTTATGAGTGCTCCGGCGGTGGTGCTGGCCGATGAACCTACGGGAAATCTGGACAGCAAAAACAGCCAGGAGATTGTGGAGCTGCTGAAATTTTCCAATAAAAAATACGGGCAGACCCTGATCATCATTACCCACGACGAGCAGATCGCTCTGCAGGCCCGGCGGGTCATTGCCATTGAGGATGGCCGCATCCTTCGGGATACCTCCCTGTAAGAGAGGAGCGCCCATGAACGTATTTCATCGTTTTACCCGCCGTTCTCTGGAAAAGAACCCTACCCGTACCCTTGTAACGATCATAGGCATTATCCTTTCCATGGCCTTGCTCACGGCGGTCATCGAAGGAGGAAACAGCGGCATACAGTATCTGGTACGGGGAGAAACCGCTCTTGCCGGGGCGTATCACGGCCTGTTTAGAAATGTTCCTGCAGAGGAAGTACCCTCTATTGCTCAAACACCCGGCATTGACCGGGTCGGCTTCTGGCGGCAGGCCGGCTGGGCGGAGATAGAGAACAGCAGCGGGTCTACTCCCTACCTGTGTCTGGAGGATATGGGTGCAGACACCATGCAGGATCTGGTATCCGTTCGTCTGGTCAAGGGCCGCCTGCCGGAAAATGACCGGGAGCTTATCCTGCCGGACAATATCTTTCGGTATGGGGTGGAGCTGGAGCCGGGAGATACGCTGGCACTGGAAGTGGGCAGCCGCCGGAGCACCGGGGGACAGACCCTCGGGCCGAATCAGGCCGTTGAAGAAGGGGAATTCCTTTCCCAAACAGAGAAAAGAATCTATACGCTGGTCGGCGTATACGAACGGTTGGATCCCGGCATAGAGCCCTATGATGCTGCCGGATTTACAGCACTGACCATGGGCGGAGGTACAGGGGCATGCACGGTGTTTTTCACGGTGACGCACCCCAGTCGGTTCTATTCTTTTATGGCATCGTGTGAGCTGCCCTATGTCTGGGAGGCACACAGGGATCTGCTCAGCTATTCCGGCGCCTTTCGGGGCGGCAACTTGACCACTGCGTATTTCAGTCTGGTGGCCATACTGGTGGGTCTCATCAGCGCAGGCAGTATTTTGCTGATTTACAATGCCTTTTCCATCTCCATTTCTCAGCGGACAAAACAGTTCGGTATTCTCAAATCCGTAGGCGCTACCAGAAAGCAGCTGCGGGGAACGGTGCTGTATGAAGCGCTGCTGCTCAGCCTGATCGGCATCCCTTTGGGTGCGGCAGTGGGCTGTCTGGGCATTGGAATTACTTTGTATTGCCTGCGGGATTCTTTCCGTTTCATTTTGAGCGATGTGCCGGAAGTGCAGATGCGTCTGGTCGTCAGCTGGCCGGGATTGGGGATCTCCGCTTTGCTGTGTTTGCTGACTACTCTGGTCTCCGCATGGATTCCTGCCCGTCGGGCCCTGTCTGTATCCCCGATGGAAGCCATCCGCCAGAGCAGGGATACCCGCATCCGGCCCCGGGAGGTTAAAACGGGAAAACTTTGCTATAAGCTTTTCGGCTTCGAGGGCATGCTGGCCCAAAAGAGCTTTAAACGAAACCGGAAGCAGTACAGGGTCACCATCCTTTCCCTGACGCTCAGCGTAACGCTGTTCCTTTCAGCCAGCTCCTTTTGCGCTTATATGCAGTCTGCCATAGGCGGGTTGGCCGCCTATGCCGGGTATACATCTGAAGATATAGAGTACCGGCAGGATCCTTCGGATCAAACGGATCCGGAGACCCGTTTGAAAGCTCTTGCAAAAGCCCCTTCGGTACAGGAAAGCGCCTATTTCCGAAAAGTCAATCTGCAGGTCAATGTACCCGTCAACGCTCTGGCCTCAAAGGAAAATGACGGACAGGAGGCGAAGTACAGCTGCGCCATGGAACTGGTCTTTGTTCAGGACACTGCCTTTGCGGAGATCTGCCGCCAGCAGGGCTTGGATCCGGCGCGGTTCATGGATAAGGAGAACCCACAGGCTTTGCTGTGCAACGACCTTACCATGGTGACTTATTCCGGTGACGGCGGCGGTCCCCGGGTCGTAAAGTCCACTTTTATGAAAGCCGGCGCACTGCCTGTGCATTGCGAGTTCTATTCCAATCTGTATACCCCTCCGGAAGGATACGAGCTTATGGAAATTACCGGAGAAGGGAGCGTATATGAGTTCTATCCCACAGAGTATGCGGAGCAATGGCTGGCGGCCCAGCGCGCAGGTGAAGCGCCGGAGCTGGATACAAGCAAGGCTCTGCGCCTCCCGCAGGAAGAAATAGTGCGCAGGGGAGAACTGACCATCGGCGGGCTGTGCAGCGGGAGGCCCTTTTTCCTCAGCGAACCCTCGGAACTGTATGCGCTGCTGCCCTGGTCCGCTTTGGAAACATATGCGGGCGAAGGTGGTTCTCTGGAGGATATAGACCGGATCAGCTGGCTTCTGTACAGCTTTATCGCGCCGGATCATGCGGGCGCCTGTGCGGAGATGGAAAAGCTGCTGCCGGTTGGCGTAGGGGTGCTGCATGACGAGGCGGAGAATCAGGAACAGGAGAAGGCCATGGTCACCGTAGTGCGGGTGTTCTCTTACGGTTTTATTGCGCTGATCAGCCTGATCGCCATGGCCAATGTGTTCAATACCATTTCCACCGGCGTGCTGCTGCGGAGAAGGGAGTTTGCCACCCTTCGGAGCGTAGGACTGTCCAAACGTGACTTTGGACGAATGCTGCGCTTTGAATGCCTGATCTATGGATACAAGGGATTGTTCTGGGGGCTGCTGTTTTCTGCGGGGATGTCCTATCTCATTTTCCAGGCTACGGATTCGGCAGTGGAACAGCAATTCTATATGCCCTGGGGCAGCGTGGCGGTGGCTGTGGGCAGCGTGTTTGCGGTAGTGTTTGCCTCCATGTTTTATGCCGCCGGGAAGATCCGCAATGACGCCCCTGCCGATGCTCTGAAGGACGAAACCCTGTAGGTACTTGTCATCTTGGGCGCAGATAGGGTATACTGAACGAAAAACGGGAGGTATACCCATGGGACTGGATACGGAGCTGCAATATGATGAAGCTTTTGCCAAGCAGGTATTTCGGGCCTTTCTGCGGGAGGGCATCATCATCGCCATGCCTGCCCAGCTGAAAAAACGCAAGGTGCTGCTGGATTATATGGTAGAAGATTTTGAAAAGGGACGCTCCTATACGGAACAGGAGGTCAATTTCAAGATCCTGGATCATTATGATGACTTCTGCACCATTCGACGGGAGATGATCACTCTGGGGCTGCTCCAAAGGGAAAAGGGTATTTATACCCGGCCTGAATAAAGAGCATATGCAGATACAGCAGGGCTGCGAAGGAGCGAAAAACGTTCTTTCACGGCCCTTTTTCTTTGGCCGGATACAAAATCACGGACCAGAAAAACGGAAGCAACGGGGATGCGGGGCGCCTGTTAACCGGTCTGCGCAGTTCAGCAGCATTGCCTGTCCGAGGGAGATATGCAAAGCTTTTCATATACCCCGATGCTTCTTATCTGAAAACAAAGGAACGACGGGAATATAAATCGCATACGCCGGGACGGTATTTCCTTAAAAAGTTCACATTACCCTATTGAAATGGTAGGTAATATGGGGTATACTACCCACAAGATCGATAGGTAAAAGGAGCGACACTATGATATACGCGGATAACGCCGCAACCACCAGAATGAGCCGCCATGCACTGGAGGCCATGCTGCCCTATATGGACAAGATCTACGGCAATCCTTCCAGCCTGCATACCGTGGGGCAGGAAGCAAAAGAAGCCCTGGAAGACGCACGGGCCAGGATTGCCAAATGTCTGGGCGCCAAGCCACGGGAGATATACTTTACTTCCGGCGGCAGCGAAGCAGACAATCAGGCTATCCTTTCTGCCGCCCGGCTGGGAGCCAAAAAGGGAAAGAGGCACATCATCTCTTCTGCCTTTGAGCATCATGCCGTGTTGCATACCCTGAAAAAGCTGGAAAAAGAAGGCTACGAGGTGCAGTTGCTGCCTGTGCATGAATATGGCAACATTGCCCCGGAAGAAGTGGCTGCCGCCATTCGGCCGGATACCTGCCTGGTGACCCTCATGTTTGCCAACAACGAGATCGGCTCTATTCTGCCCATCCGGGAGATCGGAAAGGTCTGCCGGGAGAAAGGGGTTCTGTTCCATACGGACGCTGTACAGGCTGCCGGCCATGTGGCGATCAATGTGGTGGAAGACAATATCGATATGCTCTCCCTTTCCGCTCATAAGTTCCACGGCCCCAAGGGAGTGGGCGCCCTGTATGCCCGTCAGGGCGTGATCCTTTCCAGCCTGATCGAAGGCGGTGCACAGGAGCGGGGAAAGCGGGCCGGTACGGAAAATATTCCCGGCATCATGGGCATGGCTGCTGCGCTGGAAGATGCCTGTGCCCATATTCCCGAAACCTCCCAAAAGGTTTCCGCTCTCAGAGACCGGCTTATCCAGGGTCTGGCCAGGATCCCTCACGGAGCGTTGAACGGGGATCCCGTCCACAGGCTTCCCGGAAACGTGAGCTTCTGCTTTGAGGGTGTGGAGGGGGAAAGTCTGCTGCTGCTGCTGGATGATAAGGGGATCTGCGCCAGCTCCGGTTCTGCCTGTACTTCCGGTTCTCTGGATCCCAGCCATGTGCTGCTGGCCATCGGGCGGCCCCATGAAGTGGCTCACGGTTCCCTGCGGCTGACTATTGCCGAGGATACCACACAGGCGGATGTGGACTATATCGTAGCTTCCGTTACCGAGGTGGTGGAATATCTGCGGAATATGTCCCCCCTCTGGAAGGACAAAGCCTCCGGCAGAAAGCCTTTTGTGATCTGAACCCCGGAAAAGTTATAGAAAAAGCGTGTAAAGAGAGGATATATACAATGGCATTATACAGCGAAACGGTCATGGACCACTTCAAGCATCCCCGGAACGTAGGCGAAATGCAGGATCCCAGCGGCGTAGGCGAAGTCGGCAACGCCGTATGCGGAGATATCATGAAGATTTATCTGAAGATCGAAAATGATATCGTTACCGACGTAAAGTTTGAGACCTTCGGCTGCGGCAGCGCCATCGCTTCCAGCTCTATGGCTACGGAAATGATCAAGGGAAAGCCTCTCAGCGAAGCTCTGCAGCTTTCCAATAAGGCTGTGGCAGAGGCGCTCAACGGGCTGCCCCCTCACAAGATGCACTGCTCCGTGCTGGCAGAGGAGGCCATTAAGGCGGCGGTCAAAGACTATTATGACCGGAACAACATTCCCTACGACGCAGAAAAGTTCGCACCCACCCACGACTGCGCCCACTGCGTGGATCAGCAGGGATGATCGTTTCCAGCAGGGGGCGGTATGCCCTGCGGATCCTGGTGGATCTGGCGCTGCATCAGCAGGAAGGGTATGTGCCCATGAAGGAGATGGCCAAACGACAGGATATCTCTCAGAAATACATGGAAAGCATCATGCCCGTGCTGGTAAAAGGCGGGCTTGTGGCAGGGGTCACCGGCAAAGGGGGAGGGTATCGGCTGACCCGGGCGCCGGCTTCCATCACCGTGGGAGAGGTGCTGCGCCTGACCGAAGGAGACCTGGCCCCCGTAAGCTGTCTTTCCAGCAAAGGAGAGCCCTGCGGCCGTACGGCTGCCTGTCCTACCTTCAAAATGTGGGAAGATTTTGACAAGCTTACCAACGATTATTTTGATGCCATTCCCCTGAGCCGCTTGCTGGGCAGGGAATAGAGTGAACGTGAAAAAGCAGACGCTTTTGTAATAGGAGCGTCTGCTTTTTATATTCCGGGAGTACTGCCGCCTGCCCCAAAGGAGATCTACGGCATGGAACTGAACAGATCACCGAAGCATTCCCGGCGATCAGGGCAGCCTGTAAAATTACTTTTTCCGCTGCAAGCTTTCCCGCAGCTGGTGATTTTCCTGGATTTTCTTTTCCTGCCCCTGATCGCTGGGCAGATAGTAGCGGCGGCCGACAAGCTCCGTAGGCATATATTGCTGTACTACAAAGTGGCCGGGGTAATCATGAGGGTATTTGTAACCCTTGCCGTACCCCAGTTTGGCCGCGCCTTTATAGGCGGTGTCACGCAAGTGATTGGGTACCGGCTGCTGGATCCCCTGCTGCGCATCGGTCATGGCGCTGTCTACGGCCATCACTACGGCATTGGATTTGGGGGATTCGCACAGATAGATAATGGCCTGCGCCAGCGGAAGTCTGGCTTCCGGCATGCCGATAAGTTCCAATGCCTGAGCAGCGCTTACCGCCTGCACCATGGCGTTGGGATTGGCTAGGCCGATGTCTTCGCTGGCATGGGCAATGAGCCGCCGGGCGATAATTCGGGGGTCGCAGCCAGCATAAATCAGCCGGGAGAACCAGGCCAGCGCAGCGTCGGCGTCACTGCCGCGCAAACTTTTGCAAAAGGCCGAGAGCATATCGTAAAACAGCTGGTCGTCCAGGGCGATCACCTTCTGCTGGGCGGATTCTGCAGCCACCTGGGCGTTGATGCGGATGATTCCGTCTTCCCCGGGAGCGGTGGTCAGTACAGCCAGCTCCAGAGCATTCAGGGCGCTGCGGCAATCCCCATTGCACAGACGCAGAAAAACCTCCATGCCTTCGTTTTCCAGCTGAGCATGGAAGTTCCCCAACCCGCGTTCCTTATCGGCAAGGGCGCGGCGCAGAGCCGCCTCTATATCGCTTCTTTGCAGAGGATAAAACTGAAACAACCGACACCGGGACACGATAGCGCCGGTCATGGATACCATGGGGTTTTCCGTAGTGGAGCCGATAAAGCGGACGGTGCCGTTTTCCAGTGCGGGAAGGAGCCCGTCGCTCTGGGCCTTGCTCCAGCGGTGGCATTCATCCAGCAGCAGATAAGTAGGCTTGTTGTACAGCCGCAGGTGCTGTTCCGCTTCGTGAAGAATATCCCGCAGCTCTTTTACCCCGGAGGATACGGCATTGAGCTTTACAAACCGCCCGCCGGTGGCATTGGCAACGATCCCGGCCAGCGTGGTCTTTCCCGTGCCGGGAGGGCCAAAGAAGATGGAGGATTGAAGACTGTCGGTCATAATGGCCCGGCGCAGAAGCCGTCCGGGGCCTACAATATGCTGCTGCCCGATGAACTCATCCAGGGTTCGGGGACGCATACGATCGGCCAGGGGGGCCTGCTTTCTGCTGTTGTCATCAAATAAGCTTTCCATATTTATAGTATAGCACACCGCTCCCGAGGAGAAAAGCCCGCCGGGAGAAAAAGAGCGTGCCCTATATACATCGGCAGGAAAACCACAGCAGAAGAGAGTATGAAGCGTCCCTTCCAACGCTTCGCTTTTGAATTGCTCGGCGTTTGCTTTTGCGCGCCGATAGATGGCCGCTTTACTTTCCTCGGCGGCTGTGCTATGATAAATTATCCTGTTTTTGGAGGAAAGATATGCATCCTTTTCTGGTTATCGGCAGCCTCTCCTTGCCCATGTACGGCCTGTGTGCGCTGGCGGGCACTGTGGTGGCGCTGATCGTTCTGTATTTTCTGCGTAAAAAATCGCCCCTGTCGGCAGACGCCGTTCTGGATACCCTGATCTGGGCCATTATTCTGGGGATGCTGGGCGCCAAGCTTCTGTACTTTATCACTGATCCCCCTTCCATGCCCGAAAGCTGGAGCCAGCTGTGGGAAACGATATCCACCGGGCTGGTGTTTTATGGCGGCCTGCTGGGCGGCCTGCTGGGGGCGGCCGTTGCCTGCCGGAAAAACAAAGTCAATTTCGTTTCCCTGACGGACTTGCTGCTGCCTTGCTTCTGCTTTGCGCATGCCGGGGGCCGGGTAGGTTGCCTGATGGCCGGGTGCTGCTTCGGCATCGTCCATGAGGGCTTTTTGTGCTTTACCCTCAATGGTGTTTCCCGTCTGGGCACACAGATCATGGAAGCCATGTTCCTGGCAGTGCTGGGCATATTCTTAACCTTGCTGTATAACAGCCGTAAGCTCCGCCGGGGCACCGTATCCAGCCTGTACATGCTGCTGTATGCGGTGTGGCGGTTCATCATCGAGTTTTATCGGGACGATTACCGGGGGAACGTGGGGGCTCTGTCCACCAGCCAGTTCATCAGTTTGTTTATCTTTGCCGCCGGTGTGGCGCTCTTTATCTTCAGCCGCCGTTGGCCGGTAGAGGCACTGCCGCAGAAGGAGACCGCGCCTGCCGATGGGAAAGAAAAGCCCGCAGGCGAGGAACCTTCCGAATCAATGTCTCAGGAAGACGATGCACCCGCATCCGAGGGGGATGCGGAAGTCTGGAATAAGGAAGAAGATCCCCAGGTGGAGCAGCAGTGATCCTTGTGGGAAAAACTTTTGACTTTGAGAGCCTTTTATAAAAACGGAAACGGCGTGACCCTTGCAGTCACGCCGTTTTTTAGTAAAGGTCCGGTAAAGAATCTTGCGGCTGGGTTTGCATAAATCCTGTCGGCTTTGCAGCCGGTATGGCTGCAAAGTCTCACCAATCTGTTTCCGCAGAATGTTTGCTTCATGGGTCGATGTTTCTGCGGCGCATAGAAAAACTCCGGTTTCAGGAACCCTAAAACCGGAGCTTGCTTTATGAAGAAGCGAGGATCATTCCAGCACCTTATCGGCGCCCAGTACATCG
The DNA here is from genome assembly GCA_900545265.1 of uncultured Eubacteriales bacterium. GTDB lineage: Bacteria > Bacillota > Clostridia > Christensenellales > CAG-138 > RUG472. The sequence goes on along the minus strand of UQYI01000003.1, from coordinate 85,222 downwards.
TCATCCAGAAGCACGGGGATGAGCATGGATCCCTTGGAGAAGCGTGGCTCTATGTGGATCTCTTCGGTATTCAGCAGGGTCGCAGCACTCTTTCGCTGGCGGATACGCAGATTAAAGGGCAGCGTCACAGGGGAGGCATAGACCAGTTCCCGGCCGTTGGCGCCGTTCTTACGGAAATCAAAGGTTTTGAGCCCCTTGCCGTTGCGGGCCTGCAGCTCATAATCAAAAAGGAAACTCCGCTTGGCAAACCCTCTGTCTGTAAGCACCAGCAGCTCCCCTTCTTCTCCGGTTTGTCCCGCAAAGAGCACCCGGTCCTTGGCATCCAGCTTGATCCCCCGGACTCCGGCAGAGACACGGCCCGTCTGGGGCACTTCCTGCCAGTCAAAACGAATGCTCATGCCCAGAGCCGTGACCATGAGCACAGAGGGGCCCTCTGCTTTTTCCATGCCGATAAGGGAATCGCCTTCTTTCAGCGAAAGGGCGGCGGTGCGTTTGGCCTTGGGGCTGTATTCCGCGCAGGCCGTGCGCTTGACCATGCCGCTGCGGGTATAGAAAAGATAGTCTCCTTCACTTTCCTCCGGGAAGGCGGCAATGATCTTTTCTTCTTTTTCCAGGGCCAGCAGGGCGGCAAGATTGGCCGCTTTGCCGGTGGGTTTGGTTTCGGGAATATCCTCTACATTCAGCAGGATCAGAGCACCCCGGTTGGTAAACAGCCGCAACTTTGTATCGCTGTTGGCTATGACAAGGAAGCGTGGGACGTCTGCCCGGATGTCATTCAGGTTAAAAAGCCTGGCGGGCCAGCGGCGGATGAGCATTCCGGCGTTGGCAGAGCGGTCCGCTCCCCCTTCGCACAGAGCAATGGCGACCTGCTCCACTACCTTCTCTTCCTGAGGGGCGGCAATGGCAGTCTCTCCGGCAATGACCTGGGTCCGCCGGGGGATAGGAAACAGAGTGCGGATTTCCAGCAACTCCTTTTTAATGAGGGCAATGAGCTTTTTTTCAGAGCCCAAGATAGCCAGCAGCTCCTGAATCCGCTTTTTTATATCGGCATATTCCTTTTCTATGGAAACCAGCTCCAAATTGGTCAGCCGTTGGAGACGCAGATCCAGAATGGCCTGGGCCTGCAGTTCGCTGAGGGAATAGGTCTCCATAAGCCGGTCCCGGGCCTGCTTGGGGGTTTTGCTGCTGCGGATAAGGCGGATGACCTCGTCTACATGGTCCACCGCCACCATCAGGCCTTCCAGAATGTGCTCCCGCTTGCGGGCTGTTTCCAGCTGGCATTTGGTGCGCCGGGTAAGGACGTTCTTCTGGTGGGCAATAAAATATTCCAGCACCTGCTTCAGGTTCAGCTGCTGGGGCTTGCCTTCGGCAATGGCGGTGAAATTGGCGCCGAAGGTACACTGCAGATCCGTGTATTTGAACAGATACTGGAGTATCTTCTCCGGATCGGCATCCTTTTTTACTTCGATGATGGCGCGAAGGCCCGTCCGGTCGCTTTCGTCCCGAATATCTGTAATGCCGGAGAAAAGGGATTTCTTTTCCTGCGTAACTTCCAGAATCTTCTGGAGCATGGCGGCCTTGTTGAGCCCATAAGGGATCTCGGTGATAACGATATGGGTGCGGCCGTTTTTCTGCGTTTCCATATGGGTCTTGGCCCGCATGGTCAGCTTGCCCCGGCCGGTTTCATAGGCCTGGGCAATCTCCGGGGACTGGATCAGGTATCCGCCTGTGGGGAAATCCGGAGCGGGCAGATAGTGCATCAACTGACGGATGGGAAGAGAGGGATCATCCATCAGGGCGATGGCAGCATCAATGGCTTCCCCGGGGTTGTGGGGCGGAATGTTGGTGGCCAGGCCCACGGCAATGCCGGAAGCGCCGTTGATCAGCAGGTTGGGGAATCGGCCGGGCAGCAGCTCCGGTTCCTTGAGGGTATCGTCAAAGTTCAGTGTCCAGTCCACCGTGTCCAGATCAATATCACGGAGCAGTTCCATGGCCGCTCCGGTCATACGGGCTTCCGTATACCGCATGGCAGCGGCGGAATCTCCGTCGATGGAACCAAAATTTCCATGACCGTCCACCAAAGGAAGGCTCATGCTGAAGGGCTGCGCCAGATGTACCATGGCTTCGTATACGGAAGAATCCCCGTGGGGATGGTATTTACCCAGGCAATCGCCTACGATACGGGCGCTTTTGCGGTGGGGTTTATCCGGGGACAGGCCCAGTTCCAGCATGGTATACAGGATCCGGCGCTGAACGGGCTTCAGACCGTCTTCCACCCGGGGCAGGGCCCGTTCCAGAATAACATGTTCGGCATAGGGGAGCATGGATTTGTGCATGACTTCGTCCATGCTTTGCAGAAGGATGATCTCCTGGGGCTTTTCTGTAATTTCGCTTTTCTTTTTCATACTGTATTCCTCTGCGCCGGGCGCCGCTTACTTTCCGGCTTTGAGCTTTTCAAAGGCGGTCTTGTCTTTGTTGAAGTCAGCATAGGCAAAGATGTATTCTTTTCTGGACTGCACCTTGTCGCCCATGAGCACCGTGACCAGATGCTCCACATCTGCCGCATCCTCTATATTCACCCGGATCAGACGCCGGTGAGCGGGATCCATGGTGGTTTCCCACAGCTGCTCCGGGTTCATTTCGCCCAATCCCTTGTAGCGCTGCAGGGTATAGTTTTTGCCTGCGGTTTTAAGTGCTTCTTTCAGGGCGGGGTCATCATAGCAATAGACGGGGCCACCGTCTTTTTTCTGCACCCGGTACAGGGGTGCCATGCCGATGTATACATGGCCGTCGGTGATAAGCTCCTTCATGTAGCGGTAAAAGAATGTCAGCAGAATGGCCCGGATATGGGCTCCGTCCTGATCCGCATCGGAAAGAATGATGACCTTGTTGTAACGCAGGTTGGAAAGGTTGAAATCCTCTCCTATGCCTGTGCCCAGCGCGGTGATGATAGATCGGAATTCCTCATTCTGCAATACCTGTTCCAGACGCTTTTTTTCCACATTCAGGGGTTTTCCACGCAGGGGGAGAATGGCCTGGAACTTCCGGTCCCGGCCCTGCTTGGCAGAACCGCCGGCGGAATCTCCTTCTACGATGAAAAGCTCGTTTTCCCCATAGTTTCGGCCGGTGCAGCTGGCCAGTTTGCCTACCAGAGGCGCATTTTCCAGCTTGTTCTTTTCCCGGGCATTTTCCTTGGCTTTTCGTGCGGCGGCCCGGACTTTGGAGGCCTTGAGGGCTTTATCGGCAATAGCGGCGGCAGCTTCAGCGTTTTTGATGTTTTCCAGATAGGGCACCAGCTCCTGATTGATCACCGCCTCTACGGCAGGACGGGCTTCGGTGTTTCCAAGCTTGGTCTTGGTCTGCCCCTCAAACTGGATATCCCGCATCTTCAGAGAGAGAACAGCGGTAAGACCCTCACGGAAGTCATCCCCCGTCAGGGATGGATCCTTGTCTTTGAGCAGGCCGTTCTTGCGGCACCAGTCGTTCATGACCTTGGTAAAAGCGGCCTTGAAGCCGGTTTCGTGGGTGCCGCCCTCCGTAGTGGGAATGTTGTTTACGTAAGAAAAAAGGCTTTCGGTATAGCCGTCGTTGTGCTGTACTGCCAGTTCCACCAGAATATCCCCGCTTTTGCCCCAGATATGGATGGGCGGCTCATACAAAACGGTTTTATCCGTATTGAGATAGCGCACAAAGTCGCTGAGCCCGCCTTCAAAGCAGTATACCTGTTCCTTTGGTTCCCTGCCCCGGCGGTCCGACAGGGTGAACTTTACGCCCCGGTTCAGATAGCCAAGCTCCCGAAGGTGCTTGGAGATGGTCTCATAATTAAATTCCACCGTTTCAAAGACCCGGTCATCGGGCATGAAAGTGATGGTGGAGCCCTGCTTGCGGGTGCGGCCCGTTTCCTTCAGGGGGTACAGAGGATGACCGGAGGTAATGTGTCCCGTTTCCGGATCGGTGATGCTGGCAAATTCCTGTTTGTAAGCCCGGTTTTGGGTGCATACCTCCACCGTGACCCAGCGACTCAGAGCATTGACCACGGAGGCGCCCACGCCGTGCAGGCCGCCGGAATAGCCATAGGAATCATGGCCGAATTTCCCCCCTGCGTGGAGCTGGGTAAATACCACTTCCACCCCGGAAACACCCAGCTTTTCGTGAATGCCTACAGGGATACCCCGGCCGTTGTCGCTGACGGTGGCGGAGCCATCCTTGTTGAGGGTGACGGAAATCTCGTTGGCATAGCCGTTGGCGGCTTCGTCTACAGCGTTGTCTACGATCTCCCACAGCAGGTGATGGAGCCCCTTGGGGCCCGTGGTGCCTATATACATACCGGGGCGCATGCGCACGGCGTCCAGCCCCTCCATGACGGTTATATTGGAAACGGAATATTCCATAGCAACTCCTCCCGGGGGTTTTTACCTGGTCCATAAAACCCCAGTTTATAAAACAATAAATCAGTATACCACAAATGAGTATTTCGAGCCCGATCCGGGAGGATATTTTTACCGTTTGTTCATGAAGCCGGGGAAAATATCCCCTGCAGGAACCAAAAAGAATGTGGATGCTTCTAAAATGTTGTTATTTGTACACATTTATCGGGGTGACAAGGCGGTGCGTTTGCGTTATAATACAGTATCTATCCATATAAGTTAAATGGGAAAGGAGGCTCCGGCCATGACGGATCAGGCGGTTCCTTTTTATCACGCCCCCATTATGGCGGGGGAGGTGCTTTCTCTTCTGGAGCCATCCCGGGGAGGCATTTTTGTGGACGGTACCTTGGGCGGCGGCGGCCATGCGCAAAGGGTGCTGGAAGTGCTGCCTGCCGGAGGGCGTCTTTACGGCATAGACCGGGACTGGGAGGCTATCCGGGCAGCCTCATTGCGGCTTGCTCCCTTCGGAGAAAGATTTACCGCTCTCCACGGGAATTTCTTTGAAATGAAGGCGCTTCTGCAGGCAGAGGGAGTCACCCGGGTCAACGGCATATTGCTGGATCTGGGGGTCAGCTCCTATCAGCTGGATAACCCGGAGCGGGGCTTTTCCTATAAGCAGGAGGCGCCGCTGGATATGCGTATGGATCAAAGTGCTGCCCTTTCTGCCTGTGAAGTGGTGAACACCTATTCTTACGAGCAGCTGCGGCAGATCTTCTGGGAATATGGTGAAGAAAAATTTTCCGGTCCGGTGGCTTCCCACATCCTGCGGGAGAGGGAAAAGGAGCCCATCCGGACTACCACCCAGCTGGCGGAGATCATCAAGTATGCCATCCCGGCCAGGGTGCGCAATAAAGAGAGCCAGCACCCGGCCCGGCGGTGTTTTCAGGCTATCCGCATAGAGGTCAACGGGGAGCTTCGGGGGCTGGAACAGGCCCTGCGGGATGCCCACGACCTTTTGCAGCCGGGAGGGCGGCTGGTGGTGCTGACCTTTCATTCTCTGGAGGACAGGATCGTTAAAAATCTGTTCCGCAGTTTTGAAAAGCCCTGCACCTGCCCGCCCAAGGCGCCCATCTGTACCTGCGGCAAGGTGCCCACAGCCAGAATTTTGACAAGAAAGCCATTGACTGCTTCTGAGCAGGAGCAGAGGGAGAATACACGCTCCCAATGCTGCAAGCTCCGGGCCATAGAAAAGTTGTAAAGAAATATTGGAAGCTGCCTTTGGCAGAGTTTCTAAAAGAATCGCAATGAACTTCGGCCGCTTTTCAAACAGCAGGCATGACAGGGAAGAAAAGCAGCCGGCAGAAGGATGCAGCTCTTGTTTTCGAGAACTGCTATAAGCCGGAAAGGGAGGACATAGAATGGAAGTATCCTTTGACACCGAGAAGCGGGGGGCTAATGCACCTGCCACCCGGATCTATGCGCCCACCCATAAGAGCGCCGTGGAACTGAAGGTCATGAGCGAGGAGGGCACTGCCGTGCGCCCCCAGCCCAAGGCCGAAGCGGCGGAAAAGGTCCGGGCCCAGGCGACGGCGCCCAAAAAGGATAAGCAGGAGGCCCTTTCCAGGGTGCTGCTGCTGCTGACCGTGTTTTTGATCGCAGCTACGGCCATTCTGGCCATAGACGGCAGTGCCCGGGTAGCGAAGATCCACACACAGATCAATTCCCTGCAGGAGGAGATCGAATCCTATGAGAACCAGATCTCGCTGCTGCAGAAGGAACAGAGCTCACTGAACGATTATACCACCATCAACGAAGCCAACCGGGAAGCCGGGCGGATCATGAACTGGGATCTGGGAGACTGAATTGCCTAAGAAACAAGTACGAAAGCAAGTAAATAACAAAAAACGCCCTCGCATACCCCGTTCCAAGCGCAAGCTGCTGGTAGCCTGCGGGGCAGCGGCACTGCTTATTTTGGTACTCATGGGGAATCTGGTGTATGTGGGTATCATCAAGGGGCCGGAGTATGCCGCCAAGGCCCAGCGCCAGTGGGAGAATACCGTGAGTCTTAAGGCGGACCGTGGGGAAATACAGGACCGAAACGGCAACGTTCTGGCGGAAAGCTACACCACCTATCAGGTCTGCGCCAACCCCGCCTCCATCGGCAAGGACGACCGGGAGCGTGTTGCCAACATTCTGGCAACGCTTCTGAATCTGGATTACGATACGGTCTACGGCAAGATCACCAAGGTAAGCCCTACCACCGGCGCCTTGTATCAGCAGGTAAAGATCAAGGATCAGGTGGATGCCAACCTGGTGACGCAGCTTTCCTCCTACCAGTTGGGCAGCGGAGTGAGCTATTATGCCGATGTAAAGCGAAATTACCCGGAAGGGCAGCTCTTTGCACAGCTGCTGGGCTTTACCAACATAGACGGCGATGGTCAGACCGGGGTGGAGCTTACTTACAACAGCTATCTGGCCGGTAAGGACGGCAAGCAGATCCTGGAAACGGACCGGGACGGCAATGCGATCATCGGCGGAGAAGAAGAATATGTGGAGCCGGTGCATGGATCCACACTGGTCACCACGGTGGATACGGCCGCCCAGAACTTCTTGGAATCGGCATTGGAAGAAGCCTGCACGGTGAATCTGGCCAAGAATGCCTATGGGGTGCTGGTAGATCCCCAGACCATGGAGATCCTGGCCGTTGGCACCTATCCTACCTTCGACCCCAACAACCCGCCCAGAAACGATTCGACTACGCTGCTGGCACTGTCCAGGCAGCGGATCGTTACAGAGACCTATGAGCCGGGTTCCGTATTCAAGATCATCACGCTTGCTTCCGCCATAGATGCAGGTATTGTCAATACCGCCACGGGATTCAGATGCAGCGGTTCGCTGCTTGTGTCGGGAGAAAAGATCAAGTGCTGGAAAACCGCCGGTCATGGACAGGAGAATTTGCAGGAAGCCGTGGCCAATTCCTGCAACCCGGCTTTTATGTCCATGGCGCTGAAGCTGGGCACTAATACTTTTTACGATTACATTTACGCCTTTGGCTTTAATGATTCCACGGGTTCCGGCCTTACGGGAGAGACCAAAGGCACCGTGACTCACAAAAAGTATATCCGGGAGCCGGATCTGGCCCGGATCGGGTTTGGGCAGAGCATTTCCTGCACGGGTATGCAGTTGGCAACGGCAGCGGCAGCCTGTATCAACGGCGGGGAACTTTTGCAGCCCTACTATATTTCTTCCATTACCGCTCCGGATGGCACGGTGCTGGAAAGCAAGAGCCGCACGGTGATCCGCCGTGTCATCAGTGAATCTACGTCCCAAACCGTTCGCACCCTTTTGCAGGGGGTAGTAGACAGCGGCAGCGGCCGCAACGCCGCTATCCCCGGTTACAGTGTAGGCGGCAAGACCGGTACCTCCCAGAAATACGATGAAAAGGGGCGGGTTTCCAGCACGCTGCTGGTGGCCTCCTTCCTGGGATTTGCACCGGTGGAAGACCCCAAGTATATGTGTCTGATCATTGTGGATGAGCCTCAGGTGCCCGTGGTATACGGCAGTACCGTGGCGGCTCCCTATGTGCAGCAGGTGCTCAGCAAGGTGCTCAACTATTACGGTGTGCAGCCTGACCGCAGCGACAGCAATGCCGTATCCGTGCCGGATCTGACGGGCATGACCGTGGAGGAGGCAGAGGCCGCCCTGCGGAAGGTGGGGCTCACCGCTACCTACATGGAAGAGGAGAAGGCGGCCTCCGTCCAGCGTCAGTCTCCCCGGGCGGGGAATATTGTAGTATCCGGCAGCAATGTGATCCTGTATACGGCCTGGACTTCTTTCAAAGAGGAGCAGACCGAAGTGGAAATGGTAAAGATGCCCGATATCATGGGCAAGAGCCGGCTGGATGCTTTGGACGCCCTGACCAAAGCGGGACTGGTCATGGACTATGACCGGCCCAACAGCGCAGGAAAGGTTACCGCCGTGCAGTATGAAGCGGGGCAGGAGCTGCCCAAAGGCACCACGGTGCGGGTGGAATTCACCTATACGGAAAATTAACAGGCGATATTGAAAATACATGCAGGAAACTGCCAGGAGGAACATGGAACTATCCAGGATCGCCCAGGATCTGGGCATAGAGTATACGGGGCCTCAGGCGGAGATAACCGCCGTGGATTACGATTCCCGAAAGGTGGGCAGGGGCAGTCTGTTCTGCTGCCTGGTAGGAGAAAAGACCGATGGGCACAACTTTGCCTCCATGGCGGTGGAAAAGGGTGCTTCTGCCCTGATCTGCCAGCGTCCCCTGCCGCTGAATGTGCCTCAGCTGATCGTTCCGGACGGCCGGGAGGCCATGGCCCGGGCTGCCGCATGCTTTTACGGGCATCCGGAGCGGGAGCTGACCATGCTGGCTGTTACCGGCACCAACGGAAAGACTTCCGTGACCTATATGGTCAAATCCGTTGCCGAGACTGCCGGGAAAAAGGTGGGCCTTATTGGCACCATTCAGAATCTTATCGGGGAAGAAAAAGTATATACCGAACGTACCACGCCGGAATCTGTAGATCTGTTTGCCCTGCTGCGGCGCATGGCCGACAAGGGAGTGGAGCTGGTGGTCATGGAGGTATCCTCCCATGCGCTGGCGCAGCAAAGGGTGGCGGGAATCCCCTTTAAAGCGGGATTGTTTACCAACCTGACGCAGGATCACCTGGATTATCACAAGACATTTGAAAATTACCGGGCTGCCAAAAAGAAGCTTTTTGCCCAGTGCGGCATTGCCATTCTCAACGGAGACGATGAAACGGCGGCCTACATGAAAGAAGGCCTGTCCATCCCCGTGTGGACTATGGGGATCCATCATCCCGGAGAGTTTTATGCCCGGGGGATAGAGATCACCACCCAGGGCGCTTCCTTCCATTTGTTTACGCCCCAGGGCAACGGGCGTATCAGCCTGCATATTTCCGGTCTTTTCTCCGTGTACAACGCTATGGGCACGGCGGCCCTGTGCACCGCCGCCGGGATCCCTTTCTCCTGTATCGTTAAGGGATTGGAAGGGCTTCGGGGCGTAGCGGGGCGGCTGGAGTGCGTGGATACGGGAGACAGACCCTTCAGCGTATACGTAGATTATGCCCATACCCCCGATGCGCTGCAGAATGTGCTGGAAACGGCTCGGGGCTTTACCCGCAGGCGGCTCATCAGCGTGTTTGGCTGCGGCGGAGACCGGGATCACGGCAAGCGCCCCATTATGGGGGAGATCGGGGGCCGGTACAGCGATCATGTGATCCTGACCAGCGACAACCCCCGCACGGAGGATCCCATGGATATTCTAAAAGCTGTGGAAGAAGGGGTCAAGCGCACGGCTACCCCATATATTGTTACCGAAAACCGCCGGGAGGCCATTCGGGAAGCATTGGAAGAAGCCGGAGACGGGGATGTGATCGTCATTGCAGGCAAAGGCCACGAAAGCTATCAGGAGATAAACGGCGTGCGCCATCATTTTGACGATAAGGAGATCGTTCTCTCCCTGCTCAGGGGAGAGTGAACCATGGGCGGGATTCGGGATATGGTCCTGGCCGCCGGCATCTCCTTTGGGACGGCGGTGCTTCTGGGCGGTTTGCTGACGCCTTTGTTCAAAAAGCTCAGCTTTGCGCAGGGGGAACGGCCGGAGGGGCCGAAAAGCCACCTGAAAAAAGCGGGGACGCCCAGCCTGGGGGGTGTGATCCTTTTGGGAGCGCTGGTACCCGGAGTGCTGTTGGCTGCCGGAGAAGGGCTGGCTGCAGCTTTGCCCTGTTTGCTGGTCACGGTGGCTTTTGGACTGGTGGGCTTTGTGGACGACAGTATGAAGATCCGCCGCAAAAGTGCCCAGGGACTGCCCGTCTGGCAGAAGGTGCTGCTGCAGTTTGCTTTGAGCCTGGGGGCAGCGCTGTATCTGTTTTTCAGCGGTCAGGTGGGCCCTGTGGTAGGATTGCCGCTTTCCGGCGGCGTTTGGAACATGGGGGTGCTGTATATCCCCTTTGCGGTGCTGGTGCTCATGGGCACGGTCAATGGTGTGAACCTGACCGATGGACTGGACGGCCTGGCAGCGGGAATATCCGCCATGACGGAGTTGAGCTATGGAGTGCTTTTCTGCCTGATGGCAGCAGCTGCGGATCTGAGCACCTGGGGCGCTCGTGCCGCCGGGCAGGAGGGCATGGCGGCCTTCTGCGGGGCGGCGGCAGGCAGCTGCCTGGGTTTTCTGCTTTTTAACAGCTATCCGGCCCGTATTTTTATGGGGGATACGGGCTCCCTTGCTTTGGGCGGCGCCCTGGCCATGGGGGCGCTGACCTCCGGACAGGCGTTGCTGCTGCCCCTTATGGGTGTGGGGTATGTGGTCTCCGTAGTCACGGTGATCCTGCAGGTGGGTTCCTGGAAGCTCAGAGGAAAGCGGATCTTTAAAATGGCACCGCTGCATCATCACTTTGAGCTGTGCGGAGTGCCCGAGCCCAAGATCACAGCCATGTATCTGATATTTACGGCAGCAGCCTGCCTTTTTGGCCTGCTGCTGTATCTGCTATAAAAGATTCAGAAAGAAGGTAAAGCATATGCAACAGAAAACAGCGCTCATCGTAGGCATGGCCAAGAGCGGTATTGCCGCTGCCCGCCTTTTGTATGAGGAGGGGTATAGAGTCATCATCAACGATATGAAACCGGAGATCAAGGGGCTTTTTGACGCTCTTTCCGGCATGGCCTATGAGGTCAGGCTGGGAGACGATCCCATGGATCTGCTGGACGGCGTGGAACTGGTGGTCATCAGTCCCATCATACCCATGACCAAGCCCTTTATTCTGGAAGCCCGCCGCCGGGGGATCGAGGTCATCTCCGAAATCGAACTGGGATACCGGTATTCCCATGCGGATTTTGTATGCATCACCGGTACCAACGGCAAGACCACCTGCACCTCCCTTACGGGGGAGATCTTTAAGGCGGCAGGCCGGCATACCTTCGTGCTGGGGAACATTGGAGTGGCCATATCCGCACATGCTTTGGAGACCCGCCCCGGGGACGTGGTAGTAGCCGAAACCGCCGCTTTGCAGCTGGAGGGCAATGTGACCTTCCATGCCAAAGCAGCCGGGGTGTGCAACATTACCCCTGATCACCTGGATCATTTCGGCACCATGGAAAACTATATTGCCGCCAAGGCCAAGATATTGGACAATCAGACGGCAGAGGATGCCGCCGTGCTCAACTACGACGATCCCATCGTGCGCGGCTTCGGCGCGCTTACCCGTGCCCGGGTCTATTATTTCTCCCGGAAGGAAGAGGTGGAGCGGGGCATGTTTCTGCGGGGCACTATGCTTGTCTATCGGGATGAAGAGGGAGAGCGGCCCCTTATGGATCGGAGCGAGATCTTTATACCCGGGGCGCACAATCTGGAGAATGCCATGCTTTGCGCCCTGCTGGCGATCTCTCAGGGCATCGGCTTTGACGTGATCCGGGAGACGCTGCGCACATTCCGGGGGGTGGAGCACCGCATTGAGCATGTATGCGAACGTTCCGGCGTAACCTATATCAATGACAGCAAGGGCACCAATCCCGATTCCACTATCAAGGCCGTGGAAGCCATGGTCAAGCCAACGGTGCTGATCCTGGGCGGATTTGACAAGCACAGCGAGTTTGACGGGGTCTTTGCCGTATGTCCCGGGAAGATCCGCGCCTTTGTGGTGTTGGGCGCCACCAAGGAGAAGATACTGGAATCTGCCCGGCGGGCCGGTATGGGAGAACTGTGCCATACTGCCGGTACATTTGCCGAGGCTGTGGATCTGGCCCGGGATCTGGCCCGGCCTGGAGATGCCGTGCTTCTTTCTCCCGCCTGCGCCAGCTGGGATATGTTTGATAACTATGAGCAGCGAGGCCGGGTGTTCAAGGATATCGTCCGTGCCTATAAGTAAACAGAAAAGAAAGAAAGGTCATGGAGCAGAAAAAAGAAAGAAAAAACCGAATACTGTATAAAAAGCAGGAGGGGTCTCTGGATTTTTCCATCCTGCTGGTGGTGACGGTGCTCTGCGCCTTCGGCCTGGTGATGGTGTTTTCCGCCAGCTACTATTATGCCCTGCACACGAAGGGCTGCAACTACGACGGGTATTACTATCTCAAGCGGCAGATGGCCTATATGGCGCTGGCCTATCCCCTGATGCTGGTGCTTTCCAAGGTCAATTACCGCTATATCCAGAATCTGGGCGGAGCGGCACTGGTGATTTCTCTGGGTCTGCTGGTGGCGGTGCTGGCTTTCGGAAAGGAGCTGAACGGCGGCAAGCGTTGGCTGGAGCTGGCAGGTGTTTCTGTTCAGCCTTCAGAGGTGGCAAAGTTCGGTCTGATCTTCTATATGTGCGGGTATATGTCCCGGCATCGGGGAGAGATGCGCTCCTTTACCAAGGGGCTGGCGCCTATGCTGCTGGTCATGGGTATGGTCTGCGGCCTGATCATGCTGCAGCCCAATATGTCAATGGCAGTTATCGTGGCCGGTATAGGCGGTATTCTGCTGTATCTGGGCGGGATCGATGTGCGCTACTTCCTGGGGCTGGCCATAGCGGGCGCTGTGCTGTTTGTGATTCTGGCTGTAGCGCAGCCGTATCGTCTGGCCCGTATCACTTCTTTCCGGGATCCCTGGAAGGATCCTCAGGGCTCAGGGTATCAGCTGATCCAGGCTCTGTATGCCATCGGCTCCGGGGGCTGGTTCGGCAAAGGGCTGGGCAACAGCTACCAGAAGCTTTTGTATATGACCTACGGGGAATCGGATTTTATCTTCGCCATTCTCTGCGAGGAGTTCGGCATCGTAGGGGGTATTGTGCTGATCCTGCTGTATACATGGATCGTATACCGGGGGATGCGCATCAGTCTCATGTGTCCCAATAAGTTCGGCAGTCTGCTGGCTGCCGGTATTTCCATCGTTTTCGGCATGCAGGTGTTCATTAACATCGCTGTGGTTACGGGGCTTGCGCCTACTACGGGGCAGCCTTTGCCCTTTATATCCGCCGGGGGTACATCTCTGATCATTTTTATGGGCGCCATGGGGATATTGCTGAATATCTCCCGGGAGGCACAAACTATTTAAGGGGCCTTCTTTGCCCGGTTGTCACTTCTTTTCCTGGTATCCGCATAAAATGGGGTATGCCGGGGAGAGGAGAAGAACATGTCGAAGCTGAAGATTGTGGGGGGGATCCCCCTGCGGGGGGAGATAGCCGTACACGGATCCAAAAACGCTGCGCTGCCTATTTTGGCGGCTACGGTTCTTTTCCCAGAGCCGGTGGAACTGACGAATTGCCCGGAACTGGCAGACGTCAGGCATATGCTGGCTCTTTTGGAAGAGCTGGGCTGCCGCATCCGGCAGCAGGGGGATCGGGTGGAAGTGGATCCCCGTGGCATTACCTGCACGGAGCTGCGGACGGATATCACCCGCAGGCTCCGTTCCTCTCTGTTTTTGCTGGGACCGCTGCTGAGCCGTTTTCATGAGGCGGCAGCCGTTTATCCCGGAGGATGCGACATCGGCCGCAGGCCTATCGATCTGCACCTGCAGGGGCTCCGGCTCCTGGGGGCAGAGATAGAGGAACGGGAAGGGCGCATATATTGCCGCACCGCAGGTCTTAAGGGGACGGATATTCAGCTGGATTACCCCTCCGTAGGCGCTACGGAAAATCTGATCATGGCCGCCTGTATCGCTCAGGGCGTTACCCGAATCATTAACGGAGCCTGTGAACCAGAGATCGTGACCCTGTGTGAATTTTTGAACCGGGGCGGGTTTTCCGTCACGGGAGCTGGTACACCGCAGATCACCATCCGGGGCGGGGGTGAGGGCCGGAGCATACGCTATGAGATCCCGGCAGACCGCATTGTGGCAGGGACCTATTTGGCGGCAGGGGCTATCACCGGCGGAGAGATCTTTGTGCGGAATGCCCCTGTAAAGGAGCTTACGGCTCCCCTGAACAAGCTGAGAGAAGCGGGCTGCCTTATCCGGGAGGAAAGGATGGGCGTCTATCTCAAGGGACCCAAGCGGCCGAGGGAATTGAAGAAAATAGAAACCAGGCCCTACCCCGGCTTTCCCACGGATCTGCAAAGTCAGTTTTTTGCCCTGTGCACCGTGGCTCGGGGTACCAGCCTGATCGTGGAAAATGTGTTTGAGAACCGCTTTGTTCACGGGGAGGAACTGCAAAAAATGGGGGCGCTGTGCCATATCCGGGGAGATATGGCGGTGATACGGGGGGTAAAGTCCCTGCATGGCGCCGATCTTACCGCTCATGATCTGCGGGGAGGCGCTGCCTTGGTGTTGGCGGGGCTGCGGGCGGAGGGGATGACCCGCATTGAAGGCGCCCAGCGCATCGACCGGGGTTATGTGCGCTTGGAGGAAGCCCTCAGCGCTCTGGGCGGCAGAGTCACCCGGGAGCCGCCGGAAGCAAATGTATAAGGAGAGCAAGCATGGCCAAAGCAGGCAAAAATAAGCAGGATACCGGGTATATCGACCTCTTTGCAGAGGAAGAAGAGCTTTCTTCTGAAGATTTTGAGGAGACGGAGGATCTGTTTCCGCAGGAGAAGAAGGCTCGATCTGGTTTTTCTCTCTTTAAACAGAATAAAAAACAGAAGAAGACTAAAAAAGCCGCTCCCAAGGCTGCCTGTGGGGAAGAGCGGGAGTATACGCCCTGGACAGAGGAGGACTTCCGCCGCCCGGAGACGTATGCCCACTCGCAGAAGGAAGCGCCTCTGCGCACCGGCCGGCAACCGGGGCAGCCCTTTATCTTTGGTCCTGCGGTCGAAACGGACAGACCTGCCGCCGCTTCTTCGGAAAAAGAGGAAGCGGAGGAGACGGCTGCTTATACCCGGGAGAACTTTTATACCCGAGATCCGGCAAAGGCAGCTGCTCGTAAAGAGCAGGAAGCGCCCCCAGCGGAACAGGACGCTGCCGTGCCGGAAGCCACAGCAGACGGCAGCCGGGAAACCTTCTCCTTCGACCGCTATGGCCGCCGTACAGGGGACAGGCCCCAGAAACGGCGCAAGGATGAATACGGACGAAGGAAAAACGCCAGAAAAGCCTCCACCACCGTTATAACGAACGAGACGGAAGCCGCCCGGGAGCAGGAAGAGGCTCGCCAGCGAGCCCAGGAACGGGAAGAGATCCGTCAGAAGCAGCAGCGAATGCAGCAGGCCCGGCGCAAAAAGCAGCGGGAAGCAGAGTTGAAACGCAGGCTCAGCGTTCTGGGGGTGCTCAGCGGGCTGGTGCTGCTGGTACTTGCGGCGGCGTATCTGTCCTTCCGCATACAGAGCATTGATGTAAACGGCACCCTGACCCGGTATACAGCCCAGGAGATCGTTACCATGTCCGGTCTGAAAGCCAAACGGCATATCCTTTCTCAAAATCTGGACAAGGCTCGGGAGAACCTGGAAGCGGATCCCTATTTGAATGCAACGGTGCGCTATGTGTTCCCTAACCGCATTGCCATTACCATTAAGGAGCGTAAGCCCTTGGGCGCGGTTCAGTGGGGGCCCAACATGGAATATCTGGCCATTGTAGATGGAGAAGGCACCATTCTGGAAAGCGACGCCGATTCCCGACGGGGTCTTCCGCTGGTGGAAGGGATGATCGTCACCCGCATTCTGGCGGGCGCCAAGATCGGCGAGGAGGCAGACGAACAGGTTCAGAGTATGCTGGATATCCTGAACGGACTGGAAGAATACGGGCTTCTTTCCAAAATAGCCAGGGCAGACCTGCGGGAAACCATGGGCATCAGCCTGTATACTGAGGAAGGTTATCGCATAGAAGTGGGCAGCGCCAAGGAACTGGCCACCAAATTCACCCGGCTGAAAAACAACTGGGGGACCCTTATGAACAAAGCCGCCGCCTTTAAAAACAAGGGAGCGGATAATGTGACCATCTATCTGTACAGCAAAAACGGCGTGACCATTTCTCCCCATGAGCTGGGGTATACGGTGCCCACCGCTTCGCCGGATATTCTGGCGGGCGCCACACCGGAGATGGCTACCCCCGAACCCCAGACCCAGGCACCGGATACCACACCGGCACCCTCGGATATTCCTGCCGATACGGCGCCGCCCTATCAGGGGGATCCCTTCCTGGGTTAAGTGCATAAAAATGGACTGCCATGGCTTTATGGCAGCCCTATTTCTTTTCGTTCTCTTCTTGAGGGGATACATCTTGTATGTGTTCCATGATATCCTCTACCCGGCAATTCAATATGGTGCAGAACATATCAATGGTGTGGGTGCTGACGCTTTCATTGCGCTTGAGCCGGGTAATTTGGGCGGGGCTGATGCCGTAACGGCGAATCAGTGCGTACTGAGTCACCCCCTTCTTTCGCATTTGCTGCCATAATCTGTCGTAAGAGATCATAAAATTCCTCCTTTCCTCTTGAATGATAACCGAATTCGGTATATACACATATTAACCAATATCGGTTAATACCGTGGAAAGGGAACAGAAATGACGGAATAAGAGTATGTGGGTACCGCAGGCATGACGGAACGGAGGAGAAGTACTTCAATGCAGGCATCAAAATGATGTCAGGAAGGAAAGATAGTGGGGGCTCAATAAAAAGGAGCTCTCTGGTGGATCTCGGTAAATGCGCAGAAACTTGAATCAAAAAAGGAGGACAAAAGACATGAAGAATAAGACTACGACTTTGATTTTTTCCATATTGCTGGACGGGCTGGGCATAGACCGATTCTATTTGGGATACACGGGCATAGGCATTTTGAAGCTGTTCACAGGGGGCTGCTTCGGCGTTTTGTATATTATAGATATCGTGTTTATTGCTACAGGAAAACTTTTGCCCGCAGACGGTTCCTCTTATGAAGATGATACGGGAAAGAAAGCGGCAGCTGCCGATGCTTATGACGATCTGGATAAGCTCCAAAAACTGCACGAAAAGGGCGCCGTCACAGATGAGGAGTATGAGAAGTTGAAGACCCAGTGCCTGAACAGAATGTGAGGGTGGATATGAATAAAGAGAAACAGCAGAGAATGCTCCGTTTGCTGAGCGGAGGATTATTCCTGTTCTTGGGCATGCTTATCAGTATACTCAATGTGTTACCTGATTTAGATCCCCAGTCGGTTCTACATGCCTTGATATGGGTGCTCCTGGGGCTGGGCATCCTGATGGAAATCTCGGCATTGGGCATAACGGGAGCGGTTATCGGCATATTGTATACATTGATGTATCCTATCAGATATAAAATTACAGACGGTTATGACTTTCTTCCACATATTGCTTCTTTTTCATTGATGATAGTGCTTATGCTGTTAAGAGACAAGCCATGTATTTTGGCATAGGGGCAGCTATATGCAGAATAATGCCCGTTATTCATGACGCAGTATTGTGGGTACAAGAACTTGGCTGGAATAATATGGGAGAATTCTGGCAGCATTCATGGCCAATGATTGTCGTAATGGCCGCTATCCTGCTGGCAGGCTTTGGCTTCCAGAAGTATAAAGCGGAACCATTGAAAAAACATGGATGAGTCCGAAAGGATCTTCGGCAGACAAGCTGGCCAAGCTGATGGCGCTGAGAGAAAAGGGAGCCATTTCTGACGAGGAGTATGAACAGCAGAAACAGCGTCTGCTGGTAGAAGAGCAGTAAAAAGAATCAGACGAAAGGAGCTTCCTGCCAGGCAAGGGTGGGAAGCTCCTTTGCGCAGATACTCCATTTTAGATGGGAACCGCGGGCGAAGGCCTTGCGAAGGAGGCGGTATGCCTATATAATATGGGCATGAAAAGATTTGTTTTTGCTCTGTGTCTGCTGTTTCTGCTGGCAGGCTGCAAACAAAAGGCAGCGGAGCCTTTTTTGCAGGCGACCGCTCTGCCGGTTCAGACCCCTGCGGCCGTGGAGGAACGGCAGGCGGAAGTGAAGGCGTCCTTTGCGCCTACGGCTACGCCTTTGTTTACGTCCAGCCCTGCGCCTACTCTCACGCCCAGCCCCACGCCTACGCCGGATCCCTTTGCATGTGTGGAAAAAGTGGTGCTGGAGGAGGATCCGCGGTTCTATTATGCGGAGCTGACGCAGGCACTGAAGGAGCGGATCACCGGACTCAGTTATCCGGCGGAAGGGGAAAGCTGCCGGGTGAGTTATGAGGACTTGCGGTATGTGGGGCTCATATATGTGGATTACGAAGGACAGGAGCGGATCGGAGAGCTGATGGTGCACAAAAAAGTGGCAGCGGAGGTCATGGAGATCTTTTATCAGCTTTATACTGAGGCTTATCCACTGGCTTCCGTGCGACTGGTGGACGATTACGGCCAGCCCGGACAGGATACCCTGTCTATGGAGGATAACAACACTTCCTCCTTTTGCTATCGAAAGGTCAACGACAGTAAAAAGCTCAGCTGGCACAGCTTTGGCGCTGCTATAGATATCAATCCTGTGGAAAATCCCTATATCAACGGCAGCCACGTTTCTCCGGAAGCAGGGAGAGCTTATCTGGACCGCAAGGATGTGCGGCCCCACATGATCACCCATGGGGATTATGCCTATAAGGTCTTTCATGCGCACGGCTGGGTCTGGGGCGGAGACTTTAAAGGGGACAAGGATTATCAGCACTTTTATAAAGATATCGGCTATAAACGGTAAAATGCATTTGTGGGGAATGATGAAATGAAGGATAAAACAACGCCCGAATACCGGAAAATGGAAGAGATCGCTCAGGGGATATTGGATCGATATCCCCTTTGGTACATGGACATGAGTGAATCCCTGAAACGGGGAGCTATGGAGATCGTATATGCCCAAGGGAACACGCTGCTTTTGCAGGCGCCAAATGAACCGGACTTCTACCGGCTGGCAGCGGAGGATTATGAGATGGGGCTGTGGGCCTTTCGGGGGTTGCCAGTTCCACGCTGCGTGGTGGCCCGGGGCCGGGATACGGCCAGGATGCTGGCAGAGCATTTCGGATTGGAAACGGGGGAGGCGTGCTGCCAGGGCGCATATATGGACCGGGATCTCCTGGCATGGAGCCTGCCGGGATTGACCATAGGCCCCATGGCAGAGGAGGAGATCCCTTTAGCCGGAGAGGTCTATCATGGGCGAACAGATTATGTTCGGGAGCGGGCGGAGGCCGGAGAGCTGTTTTCCGCCCGAATGGAAGGCGTGTTTGCAGGCTTTATAGGGTTCCATGATGATGGCTCTACCGGTCTGCTGGAGGTATTGCCGCCTTATCGCCGCAGGGGCATTGCCCAGTGCCTGGAAAAATTTATGATAAACTTCTGTCTGGAACGGGGCTGGACCAGTTACGGCCAGATCTATACGGACAACGATGCTTCCTTTGCCTTGCAAGGATCCCTGGGCATCACGGTGGACAGGGAGCATACGCTGAGCTGGTGCTTTGCACCGGAAGAAGCATAAAAAAGCAGTCCGTTCCGGGGAACGCTGCTTTTGTGAAGACTGCGGTTCCTTTAGGGGAGCCGCTTTTACTGCTTTTTTACTTGGAACCCAGGCGCACATAGCCTGCAGGATCTACGGCTTTGCCTTTGACAAAGAAACCGAAGTGCAAATGGCTTTCATCACCGCATTCCAGCATGGAACTGCTGCCTACGGTACCCAGGGTATCCCCGGCGTTGACCTTATCCCCGGCTTTTACGGGAATGGTGCCGGAAAGGTTGGCATATACGCTTTTTTTATCACCGGGATGACTCACCGTGACCATGAAGCCGAGCGCATCGTCCTCCCGGACTTCCTCAACGGTACCGGCCATAACAGCCTTGACCTTGGTGCCCTGCTCACAGGCAATGTCCACACCGCTGTGGGTAGTCCACTGATCCAGGGTTTTGGAATAGATGAGACGATCCATGGCAAATTCCCAGATCACCTGGCCCTGAACGGGAGCAGCAGCCTTGGAGGGAGCAGATACAGCCTGAGCGGCCGGTTCTGCCGTGGCCATAACGGGCAGCTCCGTAGGAGCGGGAACGGCGGTAGCGGTAGCCCCGGGCAATACCCGGATCACAGGCATACTGGTGGGGTCGGGGCGCACAACGGCCTGCTGCTGCAGGATGTCCTGCGGGGCAGAGGGCTCAGCCTGTTGCTGCTCCGGTGTGTTGGGCAGCACGCTGACGACAACGGCGGCCCCTACGATGAGCAGACACAGTGCCAGCGCCACATAGAAACCCTGGCTTCTGAGAAATTCCACGAACTTGGAACGGGTAGGATTCGTTTCCATATTTTTTGACTCCTTTTCTGCGGTATTGGGGCTGTTTTGCCCCACAGACAAGGGCCGGTGCTGCAAAACATGATCCTGCTGAGGATCACTGCCTCTTGGCGATAGTATGGACAGGAGAAGATTTCTTCATACGGTTTTTTTGAAAAACAACGGATCCAAAAGAAGCAAAGCAAAAACGCTGCCGTTATTTACAAGCGCGGAAGGAAAAGGTAGAATACCATCATGAAAAGAAATCTGAATTTTTCTTACAGCCTGTATCAAAGTCTGTACTGGATGAGCGCCTGCTTTGTATACAGCTATACGCGGGTATTTTTACAGAAACTGGGGTTTTCCGCTTCTGTGGCGGGGGCGGAGCTGGCTTTTTCCAGCATACTCAGCGTGCTGCTGCAGCCATGGATTGCTTCCGCTTTGGGAAAAAGAAAAAGTCTGTCTCTGCGGAGCGTGATTACAGGGGCGCTGGTGCTGTCGCTCTTCTGTGGCGGACTGCTGCTGGTGCCTGTATCTATGGGTGTGCTGGCAGTCTTTTTCCTTATAGCCGCCACCATGACTCTCACGGTGCAGCCGTTTATAAACTCTGTCGGCTTTGGCTATATCAACGAAGGCGCATCTTTGAATTATTCCGCTTCCCGGGGTGTAGCATCCCTGGCATATGCAGGAATATCCAAGATCCTGGCGGCAGTATCAGAGTTGGAAACGGGGCGGGGGATGCTTCTTTGTTATCTGCTGATGACGGCAGCTACCCTGGCCGTTTCTCTGGTGCTGGCGCAGGGAGCGGGCAGTGCCGGAGCAGGGTTGACTCAACGCAGCTCTGCAGGGGGCAGCACCGGCGCCTTTATAAAGAGGTATCCCGGATTTTCTTTGATGCTGCTGGGGCAGCTGCTGATCTTTTTTCAGCATAACTGCATCAACGGCTATATGTGGGACATTATCCGCTATGCCGGGGGTACCGCTTCGGATATGGGAACGGCATTGCTCATAGGTGCGTTGGCAGAGGTGCCGGTGATGCTCCTGTTTACCCGGCTGGAAAAAGGAGCCGGGTGCCACAGACTTTTGCAGCTGGCCGCCATACTGTATGTGCTGAAGCCCTTGCTGATATTGCTGCATCCCTCCATACCCATGGTATATGTGTCTCAGGGGATGCAGATGGTCACATATGCTTTTGTGGTGCCGGGTATGGCTTATTACGCCAACCGGCTGCTGGCGGAGGAAGACCGCATCCGGGGGCAGGCGCTGATCACGGGTTCCATTGCGGCGGCAGGCTTTTTTGGATACCTGCTGGGCGGATTGATGGTGGAGCGAGCAGGGATACTGCCATCTTTGTGGGTGGCTTCTTCCGTGGGAGCCTTGGGTTCTCTGCTGCTGTTTCTGTTTGCAAGGCCCCTGCCGCAGGAACGGCGGGTATAAAGAAGCAGTTTACTGAATGCGGCTGTATGCCCTTCGCTGCCTCGGACAAAAGGGATTTGAGGGTATACGCTCCCCGGGCGCACGGTTCCGGCACAGCCGGAACGCTGCGGGGCGAATGCCCCGCAGGCGTGCCTTGCGGCACGCAGTGCGCCCGCCCCTTCGCTTACCGAACGGCTACAATAGCGGCTGCCAGCGATCCATACCGGGTCGGAAAAGGCAGAGGATGCATCTTCTCACAAAAAGCGCTTTTTGCATAATATCCTTCGTTTTTCTGCCGGTCTTGACAGAGCATTTTCTCCATCGTATACTGTAAACAGGCAGAAAGGATTGCTTTTGCAGACTTTTTGTACTTATCTATTTCAGCCCCCTTTCGGCACTCCACTTCATGCCCTGAGGGGAATCGTGAAAGGAGAGAACCCGCTTTGTTCAGCGGTGCGGCAGCGTGGAGACCTGTCGTAAAGCTTTCGGGAGGCAGCTTCCCGGCGGCAAGGCAAATCAGCGGAGGCTCTTTTGCCATGAACAAGACCCAATGGCAACTTTGTCCCTGAAAAACATCAAGAAGATCTACGACAAGAATGTGGTGGCGGTTCATGATTTTAATCTGGAGATCGCCGACAAGGAATTTATCGTGCTGGTTGGCCCTTCCGGCTGCGGCAAATCCACTACTCTGCGTATGATCGCAGGCCTGGAAGAGATCTCAGAAGGGGAACTGTACATCGGCGACAAGCTGGTCAACGATGTAGCGCCCAAAGATCGGGATATCGCCATGGTATTCCAGAACTATGCCCTCTATCCCCACATGACCGTGTATGAGAACATGGCTTTTGCCCTGAAGTTGCGCAAGACGCCCAAGGCCGAGATCGACAAAAAGGTTCGGGCCGCCGCAGAGATTCTGGACATCACCCAGTATCTGGACAGAAAGCCCAAAGCCCTTTCCGGCGGCCAGCGCCAGCGTGTAGCCATCGGCCGGGCCATCGTCCGGGATCCGCAGGTCTTTTTGATGGACGAGCCTCTTTCCAACCTGGATGCCAAGCTCCGCAATCAGATGCGTGCCGAGATTATCAAGCTGCGTCAGCGGGTCAACACCACTTTTGTATACGTTACTCATGATCAGACCGAAGCCATGACGCTGGGGGATCGTATTGTTATTATGAAAGATGGCTACATCCAGCAGATCGGCACCCCCAGCGAGGTGTTCGATCATCCCGCCAACCAGTTTGTCGCCGGCTTTATCGGTACGCCGCAAATGAATTTCTTCGATGCGCAGCTCAAGAAGGATGAAACCGGCTATTACGTGGATCTGGAAGGGGATATCATCCGTCTGCCCGAAAGCAAGCAGAATGCCCTGAAGGCGCAGAACGTAGAGTCCCAGGCCATCGTGCTGGGTATCCGTCCCGAGCATACGGATCTGGCTGCAGAAGCCGGAGAGAACACGCTCCCTGCCAAGGTGGATGTGTGCGAAATGATGGGCAGCGAACTGTATGTGCATGCCCAGTGCCATGGCCGGGACACGGTTATCCGCATCCCCATCACCCGACTTCAGGCTGAGCATCGGGGAGGCTATCCCTATGGCACAGCCCTTACGCTGGGCGTCAACGGGGAACTGGTGCACCTGTTCTCTGCCGAAACCGGAAAGAATCTAATCTGATAAACTTATTCAAAAGGGGCTGCGGCGTTAGCCGGACGGTCGTAAGACGGTAAAACATGAGGCGTGACCATGAAGGCCACGCCTTTTGCATAATATATATGCGGGGCGGCCGGTATGGAAGTATGCCCCTGTATCGGCCTGTAGTTGCAGTTTAAATAATATCGATCCAGATGCCTGTATCCTTCATTTCGGAATTTGGCACTTTTCTATAAAAGCGTTGAGAAGCTTCGTTAGAATCGGTTAAAGCAATTAGTGTTTCAACACCTGATTTTTTAAGCTGCCTTCTTAATTCTTTTAACAACATCTGTGCAACGCCTTTATGCCGATAGCTTTAAATGACACAGATCCAGTCCAGATATGCCTTAACAGAGCCGTCGAAGCGGCTGCATATCTTGGCAGAATCGATTCGGCCCACGACTTTTCCATCCATATAGGCAAGCAGGGACAGAGAATTTGCAAAGGCAGGATCTTCAAAACTGGCAGTTACGTTGGCTATGTATTTTTCATCGATCTCCCAACCCCAAAAGTTTTCTTCTGCACGCAAGTCACGCTCAAATTGCAAAACATCTGAGATCCGGTCTTTTGTGTAGCGTTTGATTTCCATTTTACTCAATTCTATCACCTGCGAAGAGATCATTGCAGAAGCGATCCAATTTTTCCTCATATTCAGCGTGACTTACCAAAGTCATATCATTGGGAACATAGATCCCACGCTTCTGTGCTTCGGATACAAACTTATATGTCCAGTCATCAGAGGGTACAGCTACCGCCCGGACATATTTCCAACCTTTCATTACCGCATAGTATAGCCGGGTATGCCCATCCAGCGAAATGAAACGATCCTTGTTTGGAAGCACCTGAATAATAATATCCTGGGGGGTATGAATGAAGGAACGGACAGCCTCTATCTTATCTGCATCCACGAAAAACTGCGACGGTTGAATTTGCTCTAAGCGCAGCGTTAATACCTGCACTGGTGGATACTTTTTGACAATCTTTCCATCTCTGTCATAGAACCGTGTAATATGCGGAGTATAGAAGCGAAACTCTTCCGCGACTGCTGCGTACACCATTTGGTTTTCTCCGCGGATTGTTGCTTCATGATCAGAAATGACCTCCACTTCATAAGGCTTTCCATCTGCTAAAAAGCATCCATGCTGATGCAGAACGGTTTGAGAAAAACGGGAATCCTCATATGTGTCTATTCGCTGTATTTCCATACTTCTTACACTTCATCTCTCGGCAAATTTCGATTTACAGGTCTGTTTGATGCTATAGTATCAGATAACCGGATACGACACAGGAGAACAGCCGCGGCAGTGCATACTGTTTGTTTCCGGCAAAGATACAGGATAATAACGATCAGTATGCTTTTATGAGATAAGGTATGCTGTACAAAAACAAATATCTTTCTGACTGCTGCTGCGCAGTCTTTTCTTTTGCGGAAAAGGTGGGGATGCTGGTATACTGAAGCAGCCTCAATAAAGCTTGTGAAAAAACGGATGCCTTGCAACATTTTGCCCCGGGCGGGCCTCTTATAAACAGAGACCTCAAAAAAGAAAGGAGATACGGATATATGGAGGATACATGGTTCTGCCGCAGTGTCCGTGAAAGGGAGCGAAGCATGTTCCGGCTGGCCTGGGCCATGCTTCGCAACGAAGCGGACTGCGAGGATGCCGTTCAAAGTGCTATCCTCAAAGCTTATGAAGCATTGCCCGCCCTTCGGGATAAAAATGCCTTTGGTTCGTGGCTGCTGCGGATACTCCAGCGGGAGTGCCTGCAGCTGCTGAAAAAACGGCCCCGGACGCTCCCGCTGGAGGAAGTGCCGGAACCTTCTTGGGAGGATGTTCCTGCCAACGGAGATCTGCGCGCCGCCTTTGACCGGCTGCCGCCAAAGGAGCGGGGAGCGCTGGTGCTGTTTTACTACGAGGATATGTCTGTCAGGGATATAGCAAGGCTTATGGATGCTCCGGCGGGAACCATGCGCTCCTGGCTGGCCAGGGGACGCAGTCATCTCAAGGACCTGCTGCAAGGAAAGGAGAAACTGTATGAGTTATAAAGATAACTGCAAAAAAGAAAATACCCCATGGATACCTCCCACCCCTCAGGAATTTACCAATGCTGTAGAAAAGGCGCTTGCCCAGTGCCGGCAGAAGGAGGGGAAGACTCCCACGGAGCCGGGAACACACAATGCAGGATGGCGGAGGATCACCGCTGCTGCTGCCGTTCTGGTGCTGCTTCTGCTGACGGCTGCCACTGTTTTGCTGGGGCGTTCCCAAAACTCCCGGGCTTTGGCGAATCAGGTGCAGGAAAAGTGTTATGACCTGACCGAAGGCTGGGCGCTGAGCTCGGAACTGATGAAGCTGGTGAAGAGCACTCTTCCAGAGGGCAGCTTTGAAGAGCTGTGGCTGCTGGAGGTTCTGGAAGTATATCCCGGACAGTCGGCAGGAGAAGCTGATAAAAAGGCAGCCGGGTATGCCCTTTTGCAGTATGACTTTTCCCAATCAGCGCCGGTACTCTATCGGTTTGAAACGGATGCAGCCAACACGCATATTCTGGGGGTGGAGGCTGTGGCCCGATATTCAGAAGAACTGGCTGTGGCCCAGCCGGTCATGCCGAAAAGCTATATGCTCCTGGGAGCGGGGCAGCAAACACTCTGCGGCTCTGAGGAAACGGATATGTATAAGGACTGGAAACTGACCTTTACGGCTCAGCTGACAAAAGAAGAAGCGCAAAAAGTGCTTCAAAACAGCGCTTATGCCGATGCCTTTTCGGTATGGTCTTTTGCCTGGGCGCCTTCTATGACAGAGGGAGTTATGCTGCTGGACGCTGAAGGACGGGAATTGCTTCCCCAAGCGCCGGAAGTTACAGGTAAGAGAATAGCGGATGAAGTCTTTTGTATTCGGGTAGACGGGCAAGTGTACTCCGTGCAGGCCGGGCAGGAGATAGCATCCGACGGTATGCAGAATGATCCTGCTGCCCGTGCCAAGGCCTTTATTGCCCGGGAAGCAGCGGCTCAGGAACCACGGTATCCGGAGGTGCAAATCGTAACAGGGCTGACTTCCAAGTTGACGCTGGAAGGACGGGACGGGGTTCTTCTTACGCGGATGCTGGTGCTGAACGAAGATCTGGAAGTGGTGGAACAGCAGCCTGCCACAGTGGAGGAGCTGTTGGAACCGACCTGTGGGAGCTTCTGGGTCTATCTGGAATATACTGTACTGAGTGAAAACGGACAGAGCCGGGCGATGGAGACCTGCTTCCATCTGGAACGCGGGGTGCGGGCTATGCCTACGCCGCAGCCTGACCGGACGGGTGCATAAATCAAGAGCTGCATCTCTGGGAAGATGTATCCACGTCCTGCTGTATAGGCTAAATAAGCTGCAAAGCCCCTTGTCCGGCGGACAGGGGGCTTTGTAATACAGGTCTGTTTGTGGAAGATCTGCAAAAAGAACGGTTTCAGTTATGAAAAAATCAAAGCAGCAGCTCCAGAACCACAACCGTGCCGCAGCACAGCAAAGACACGGGAAACAGCCCCAGACCCAGCCAGGCAGAAAGGATCCCCACGGCCATAGCTGCCGCTCCGGCCAAAGGCGATTGGGTCACGGTGGTAATGGCGGGGAAGGTCATCAACGACAGAGTTACATAAGGCACATAATAGAGGAAGGAGCGAAGGAATACGCTTTTGATAGGCTTGCGTATCAGTGTTAAGGGCAAAACCCGAATCAGATAGGTGACCAAAGCCATAAGGGCAATATACAGGTAGTTTTTCATTGGACGGTGTCCTCCTTCCGGGGAAAAAGCAAAGCCGCTGCCGCCGAAAGCACTACGGTCAGCAGCAGGGTACGCATCCCTTCGGACATGCGCTGCAGCAGCGGGAGTCTGGCGGCGAGAAAGCTGCATATGAAACTTACGATTACACAGCCCAGCACCACTGGATTCTTCTTGCTTTCGGGAACAATAATGGCGATGAACATACCAAACAGCAGCACCGAAAGGCCGCTGAGCGCCCAGGCGGGCAGGGTCTGCCCCAGCAGTACGCCCAACACCGTGCCGCCGCTCCAGGCGGGCATGACCACGGCCATGGCTCCGTAGTAGTAATAAGGATCCAAATAGCCCGGCTGAGCCACGGCAAGGCCAAAAAGCTCATCCGTCAAGTCAAAACCGATAAGCAGCCGCTGCTTCAGGCCGGTGCCGGGGGCCAGCCGTTGGCTCAGGGCGCAGCTCATGAGCATATAGCGGGCATTGACCACCAGCATCATCAGTACCATGGTCAGATATCCGGCATCTTCGGTCATGACGGTGATGCCGCCGTATTCCCCGGCAGAGGCGTTGTTCAAAAGGCTCAGCAACAGTCCCTGCAAAACGTTGAGCCGGGCGCTGCGGCAGGAGATGCCTATGCCGAAGCCCACGGCCAGGTATCCAAGGGCAATGGGGAATCCATCCCGAAAGCCCTGTGAGAATTTTTCTTTATGCATTTGGAGCAGGATCGCTTTCTGCCCGATTTTACCGGGCCGCTCCATAGTACTCCTTTTCGTGCCTGTTTGTAAACACCCCCGTGAAGGATTTTTCAACAGTATGTACCGTTGACATCCGACGAAAAGAATGGTAGGATACAATCGTGTTACATATCGTACGATATATATTTGTGCGCGAAAGAAAGGAGCATAGCGAAAATGGCGCCGAAAAATAAATTTACCCGGGAACAGATAATCTCTGCGGCTTTGGAACTCACCCGGAAACAGGGTGCTTCGGCTCTTACCGCCCGAGCGTTGGCAAAGGCTCTGGGGGTATCTACCCAGCCGGTGTTTACCTGCTTTACCACTATGGAGGAGGCACGGGAAGAGGTTTGTACTGCCGCTTGGCGGGTGTACCAGGGGTATGTGGAAAGAGGACTTTCCATGGACCCGCCTTTCTTCGGCGTAGGGGTGCAGTATCTTGCCTTTGCCAGGCAGGAGCCTGAGCTTTATAAACTTTTGTTTTTACAGCAGAATAAAGAAGGGAAAAGTGAAGCTTTGGCGGCTATGGAGCGATCCCGGGTACTGGTGCGGCCTTCGCTGATGAAGGTCTACCGCATGGAGGAAGCGGCGGCGGATCTGTACTTTCGGAACATGTGGCTGGTGGTGCACAGCCTGGCCACGTTACTGGTCACAGGCGGATGTACTTACGGCCCGGAAGAGATGAGAAAAATCCTTACCGGTTTCAGCCTCAGTCAATGCATGGCCTGTAAGGAGATTCCGGGCTTTGTTTCCGGCACATATGACAGGGATGCACTGTTTACAAAACTGATTCAGGGAGAAAACTCGGGGGAGGCGGCGGTATGACCTCTCCCAAGATGATGATCGTTATGCGCAGGGATCTGAAGATGCGCAAGGGAAAGATTGCCGCACAGGCGGGGCACGCTTGTGTGGAGGCAGTGCTTTGTGCCCTGATACGGGAAGGACGCCAGGAAGATCTCCGGCTGCATGAGGGATATGCCTGCCTGATGCCCCGGGGCGAGGAAACGCCCCTGATCCGCTGGCTGGCAGAGGGTATGGCCAAGGTCTGTGTCTATGTGGATTCTTTGGAGGAACTGCTGGCGGTAGAGAAGAAGGCCCGGGAAGCGGGACTGCATGCTTCTCTTATTCAGGATGCCGGGCGGACGGAATTCCACGGGGAGCCTACATTCACCTGTTTGGCCATAGAGCCCGCTTTCCCGGAGGAGGTGGATCCTGTTACCGGGGAGCTGCCTTTATATTAAAGGGGGAAGCGTGGAGAGCGTGCTGAAGAAAGTGAAAGGACTGAAACTCTTGATCGGAGGGCTTCTGTTTCTGGGGATAGCGGCTCTGGTCATATCTCTATGTACGGACTGGGGAGATCAAGTACTGCTTCCGTTAGCGCTGATCTGTTCTGCCGGAACAAACTTTTTGCTGTATCGATGCGCTAAAAGGGTAAAGGCGGAAAACGAGCACAACATTGGCGAGTGATAGATTTTCCGTAAACAGATACAAAGAAGCCCGAAAGCGGGCTTCTTTTTTATATGCTGTCAGGTGAATATCGTTTGAACATGCAGCCGTACGGGTGTTTTTCCGGTAAAAGCAGCATTTGTGTTATATGCGGCTCCCGGGTCTTACGGGGGAGGAAAGTGCTTCGCTTTCCGGGGGCGCACGTTCCGGCGGTACCGCCGGAACTCTGCGGGGCAAATGCCCCGCAGGCGTGCCTTCGGCACGCGGTGCGCCCCCTAATATCGTATTTGATGCAACCTGGGCAGCGGCGGGCGCCGGCCTCTTTTTAGCTGGCAAAGGCACATGGTTCGGTGTGAAAGTTTCTGTTGACAGAATAAGTTTTGTGACATACAATACAGAAACAAACGTAGCGTAACAAATGTTTCTTAAAGGAAGGAGTGTCTATGCCGAGGAAAAACATGTTTACCCGGGAACAAATTGTTTCTTCTGCTTTGGAACTGGTGCGGGAACAGGGTATGGAAGCCCTTACCGCCCGGGGACTGGGGGAGAAGCTGGGAGCCTCTTCCAAACCCATTTTCAGCTGGTTTCGGAGCATGGAACAGGTGCAGGCCGCAGTGATGGAGGCCGCCGACCAGGTATACCAGACATATTTGAAAAGCGGGATGCAGGAGGGTAAGTATCCTCCGTTTAAGGCAGCGGGCATGGCCTATATCCGCTTTGCCAAGGAGGAAAAGCAGCTGTTCCGGCTGCTATTTATGCGGGATCGTTCCCATGAACCCCATCAGGAAAAAGAGGGAGCGGAAGTCGCCGCGCTGATGACGGAGCTGGTACAGAAAAATGCAGGGCTGAATGAGCAGTCTGCCAGAATGTTGTATCTGGAAAATTGGATCTATGTCCACGGCATTGCCTCCATGATCGCTACGGGTTATCTGGAGTTTGACGAAGCGGATATAAGCGTCATGATGACGGATGTATACAGAGGCCTGACACTCCGGGCCGGAGAGGTGGAAAAGAATGGATGCCGTTAAAACAATTGGACTGACCAAAACTTATAAAGAACTGACTGCTGTGGATCGCCTGGATCTGACTATTCCGCAGGGAGAGCTGTTTTCACTGCTGGGAGTGAACGGAGCAGGCAAAACCACCACCATCAAGATGCTTTGCTGCCTGACCAGGCCTACTGCCGGGGATGCATTTTTGAACGGAAGCAGTATTCTTACGGATCCGGCGGGGGTCAAGGCCCGCATTGGTGTATCCCCTCAGGAAACAGCAGTAGCACCCAACCTGACGGTGCAGGAGAATCTGGAGCTTATGTGCGGCGTGCACGGCTTTACCAGAGAAAAGCAAATGCAAAAGGTACGGCAGATCGCCGAAGAGCTGGGCCTTGAAGATATCCTGAAAAGAAAGGCCGGGAAGCTTTCCGGGGGGTGGCAGCGGCGGCTGAGTATTGCCATGGCCCTTATCGGGGAGCCGGAAATCCTGTTTCTGGATGAGCCTACCCTGGGGCTGGATGTGCTGGCCCGCAGCGATCTTTGGGAGGTGATCCGGGCACTGAAAGGAAAGATAACCATTATACTTACCACCCATTACATGGAGGAGGCGGAAGCCCTGTCCGATGAGATCGGTATTATGAAGGATGGCCGGTTGCTGGCACGGGGCACTGCGCAGGCCCTGAAAAAACGGGCGGGCATGGAACGTTTTGAAGATGCCTTTGTGGCTATTGTAAAGGGGGCGGCAAAATGAAGCTGATGGCAATCTCATCCAGAACGGCTAAGGAGATACTGCGGGATCCTCTCAACCTGTTTTTCGGTCTGGGATTCCCGGTGATATTGCTGCTGCTGCTCAGCGCCATTCAGGCCAATGTGCCGGTGGAACTGTTTGCACTGAACAGACTGACCCCGGGGATCGCAGTATTCGGTTTTTCCTTTATGACCCTGTTTGCCGCGATGCTCCTTTCCAGAGACAGGGAAAGCGCACTGCTTCAGCGACTGTATACAACACCGCTGAAGGCTTCGGACTTTATTTTCGGGTATGCTTTGCCGCTGTTGCCCATGGCACTGGTGCAAACCGTGATCTGCTATGGTACGGCCCTGCTGCTGGGGCTGCAGCCATCCTGGGGGATACTGTATGCCGTGGCGGGGACGGTGCCTCTGGCGATGTTCTTTATTGCCCTGGGGCTTCTCTGCGGCAGTGTATGCACTTCCAAGCAGGTGGGGGGCCTTTGCGGCGCCCTGCTTACAAACCTGACGGCCTGGCTCTCCGGGGCCTGGTTTGACCTGGAACTGGTAGGTGGTGTTTTTGAGGCGGCGGCAAACGTATTACCCTTTACCCATGGCGTGCAGATGGGACGGGCCTTACTGGCAGAAAACATTGCAGACATTTTTCCTCACCTGTGGTGGATATTGGGATATATGCTCTTGAGCATACTGTTGGCCGTGCTGCTGTTTTTACGGCAGATGAAGCGGCAATAACGGTGCAATGAAGCACAAAAAGGGAGCCGGTAAAGGCTCCCTTTTTGCATATTCCTTAAAACATTTTCAAGAACCTTCAACACAGCGTAAGAGACAGGAATATTCTTCATGGCTTTTCTTGCGTCCGGAAACAGAATATGCTAAAATCAAACAGTTCAAAATTGGATTAATGGAGGGAATATGCTTACCGCATCTAAAGTACATACCGGGGCCAGAAGGTTTCGGGAAGCCTACAGCGCCTTCATGGCTCCATTAAGCCGGGAGTTGGGCATGGCCCAGACGGCATTGGATATACTGCTGTTTCTGGCCAACAACCCGGGTATGGATACGGCCCGGGATATCTGCGCCTATATGCACCTGAAACCGGGTATCGTATCCTTTCATGTGGACAATCTGGTGCGGGAGGGACTGTTGGAACGGCGGCCTTCTCCGATTGACCGCCGTCGGTGTCCACTGGCATGCACGGCTCAGGCGAATCCTGTTCTGATGCGGGGAAAGCAGATGCAGAAGGAGTTCTCCCAAAAATTGACACAGGGGCTGAGTCCGCAGGAACTGGAGGTATGTATGCATTGCCTGGATGTTTTTGAACGGAACCTTTCGGAACTGCCCGGGGATCGCTCCCGGACGCAAATATAAAGGAGCAGAAAATGGAACAGGACAAAACTTTTCTTGGCACCCAGCCTGTGGGTAAACTGTTGATAAAACTGGCCGTCCCTACGGTCATTGCGCAGCTGGTGAATATGCTGTATAACATAGTGGACCGGATATACATCGGCCATATGCCGGGGGATGGCAGCCTGGCCCTTACCGGTGTGGGAGTATGCCTGCCGGTGATCCTTATCGTTTCCGCCTTTGCGGCTTTTGTTGCTTCAGGCGGGGCGCCACGGGCGTCTATTGCCATGGGAAAAGGGGATCACGATCAGGCAGAAAAATTGCTGGGAGGATGCTTCACCATGCAGGTATGCATTTCCCTTGTGCTTATGGCAGTACTTCTTCTGTTTGGCCGGGATATGCTGCTGCTTTTCGGAGCCAGTGAAAACACAATAGACTATGCCTGGGAATATTTGCAGGTGTATGCGCTGGGAACGCTGTTTGTGGAACTGACTTTGGGAATGAACGCCTTTATCACGGCCCAGGGCTTTGCCAGGATCGGCATGTATACCGTGCTTATTGGAGCGGTGGCCAACATTGCGTTGGATCCTCTGTTTATATTCGGACTGAAAATGGGCGTACGGGGCGCTGCACTGGCGACCATTCTTTCACAGGGCATTTCATGTGCATGGGTGATCTTTTTCCTCCGGGGAGAAAAGACTTTCCTGCGGCTGAAGAAAGAAAATCTTTTACCCGGTTTCCGCCTGCTGCTGCCTTGCATCGCTTTGGGGGCGGCTGCTTTTATCATGCAGGCCAGTGAAAGTGTGATCTCCGTCTGCTTCAATTTCTCACTGCTCAAATACGGAGGAGATCTGGCAGTAGGGGCCATGACCATTCTTTCCAGCGTCATGCAATTTGCCATGCTGCCGCTGCAGGGCATTGCCCAGGGGGCTCAGCCCATTACCAGTTACAATTACGGAGCCGGCAACAGCAGCCGGGTAAAGGAAAGCTTTTTGTTGCTGCTGAAGGTATGTATGACCTATTCTCTGCTGCTTTGGGCAGCTATCATGGCCTTTCCCGGGGCGTTTGCAAGGATCTTTACTCCGGAGCCGGAACTCATTGCCTTTACGGCTTTGGCGCTGCGGGTCTACTGCGGGGCACTGTTCCTTTTCGGGGTGCAGATCGCCTGCCAGATGACTTTTGTTTCCATAGGGAACGCGCCCTGCTCCATTCTGGTGGCGGTGCTGCGCAAATTCATCCTGCTGCTGCCCCTCATCTTCCTGCTGCCCCATATCCTGCCGGATAAGACCATGGCGGTATACACGGCCGAACCCGTAGCCGACAGCATTGCCATGACTTGCACCGCACTGCTTTTCTTCTTCCAGTTTCGCAAAGCACTTAAAAAGATGGATGCCGGCGCTGCCGGGAAAGCATAAAAACCGTTCAGGGAAGCTGCGCTTTCTGCCCGGAAGAGGGGGAACTGGGTTCTTCTTCCAGAAACAGGCGGCAGCCGCTGCGGGAGCGGACTTTTTCCAGACAGCGGAAAAAGTCTTCCCGGCCCCGGTCGGCAAACAACAACTGCCGCTGCCGCTCATACAGGGCAAACAGAAATTCTCCGTTGGTGGGCATGCCTCGTTTATCCTGAGCACTGTAGCCGAAATAAGCCCGCTGAAGCTCCGGGGAACTTTTCTTCCAGCACACCTCTACGCCATGGCGAATGGCTCTGTCCACCATTACGGGAGAAGTATCAAAGCATTGCGACAGATGTTCATGGAGCTTGGCCATGAGCCGTATGCGGCCGGGATACGGGGTGTCAAAAAGAAAGACTACGCCCTCCTGCAAATAGCGGTGAGCCAGCAGATGGGAACCGATGCCCAGCTTTTCCAGACTGAGAGAGACCATTTCCCGCAGGCGCTGCTTTTCAGGAAGGAGCTGCCCGGAAGGATCGGCCAGCAGTGCGCCGATGTGGCGGAGGACGCCCTGCGCCGTAACATTGGGGGAAAAGACATATTCTGCATGGGAATCTGCAGGAGCAGGTGCTTCCCGGGAACTGATAAAAAACAGAGGAATATCCTTATTTTGAGGATAAAGGGAGACGGAAGTATCTGCCAGACCATCCCGGATCACAGCACAGGGGGCTTGAACAAAGCCGGTGGCCAACTGACACCAGGGCATATCCCGGGCGGCGGCAAGAAGGCGGTTCGTCCATTCTTTGCCGCATTGAAGGGCGATCAGCATCATACGCAGGCCGCCTCTCTGCGCTCATACATGAGCCCGGGCCATAGTTGGGTCAATTCCATACGTACCCTGTCTGCCGCCATATAGATAAAAGCGGAATTGGAAGGCGTATCCCGGTGAGCGCCCACCGTATAACCGAAGAAGCGCTGCAGGGTATCCAGGTCTGCCCGCATCCAGGCGCTTTCTATGGCATGGCGCATGGCGTGTTCCGCCATGCCCACGGTACAGCCGCACAGATCTGCCGCAGCGGGATAGATATCCTTCATGACGGAAAGACTGGCGGGGTTTTCTACCCAGGTCACCAGCTTGATGGCTTCTCTGAGCAGATGATAGCCCTGAAGCTGGGGCGGAACGCCCAGAGAAAAGAGTATCCCGGTGGCCAGCTGGTCCACAAGTCTGTAGCAGGGACGCACTACCGGCGGTACGGCAGGGCAGTCGCCCAATAGCCGGATCATAGTGTGCAGTACGCTTTCTGGATCCAGAGGCTTCAGGAAACAGTAGTGTATCCGGTGGCTCAGATACGCCTCTCCCATTTTGCCGTAGGGACCGGTCATGAGGAACAGTCTGGGCCGTGTGGCAAGGGGCAGGCCATCCAACAGTTCCAAAGCTTCCAATGCGTCCATGTCGGGCAGGTCCATATCCAGCAGCACAGCATCCGGAGAAGTGAGCAGCAGTTCTTCTGCAAAGGCTCGTCCGCCGGCAAGTACCGGTACTGGGTGGAACTGGTGTAAGGATGCCGAGGCAGCTATCAAGGCTTCCGCCAGAGACTGGTCGGCGCTTACGATCTGTAGAGTCTTCAATTTCTCGTCTCCCCATTCCATGTGATAAACAATATGATGCATGCATGTGTGAAAAAAGTCGTATTCCGGGTGAACGTTCCTCTCCATTGTAACAATTTTTTGCTGTTTTTCAATGTGTAAATCCGGCGAAGTCCCCTTCATTTTCATGAATAAACTGTAAAAACAATGCACAAATGTGGCTGATATATGAACGGGAAAAGAAGTTGCAAAATAACATAGCAATATTTTATCCATTTTCATACAATTATCTGCAATGTTCAAAAATGGATGCCCATATAATACAGTTATAGAAAAGAAGCCCCGGAACGGTACGGCTCCGGGGCTAAGTCGTTATCGCTGCAGCATATAGCTGGCGATGGGTGTAAAAACCGCACCGACACTGTCAGGCAGCATAACATGGGAAAACGGGATGCCTTCGTGAGCCAGACACAGATCCAGAAAACACAGGTAGATACCCATGTCTATGCGGTTGAAGTAGGCGGCGTGCTCCTGATTCATAATGCCTGCCCGGCCGGGCTTCTGGTATCGGAAGACCTGCATAATGCCGTTTGCATATTCCGTTTTCCACGGTTGACTGTTGCAGGCACTGGGAGCAAAGCGGACAATGTCCGTAACGCCAGGGATGGCATCTCCCTGCCAGATCTCCTCTATCGGCTTTCGTTTTGCCTTGAACATATCTTTGCGAAACTTTTCCGGCCCGGATACTTTCGCCATAACGATCATGATGCAGTAGGTCATGCCCTCCGGTGCCGGGCGATGGGGCTTGCCCAGGCCGCACCAAAGGGAGGCGATATTCTTTTTGGCCAGATACAGATCCAGCTGCTCTCCCAAATAGCCGATGTTCCGCAGATAACCATCTTTATCTTCGCTGTAGAAAAGGGCACAATATTCCGCTCCGGTCGGGCAGGAGGTTTCGGCAGCAGGCACCAGCTCCATGCATACCCGGATATCCGGGTACAGAGGAGTAAAGCCGGTAAAAGCACGGCGGATATCGGCAATATCGTCTTCCGTCATGGAAGCATTCCCCAAGTTGCGGAACAGATGAAAGGATTTGCGCTTGAAAAGCATGGGATATAAAGACGGATCCAGAATGAACACCTCCATTCATTTTTCAAGTAGTATACGTCCCCTTTTTTATATTGTCTACCAAAAATAAAGCGGCCGGAGATCCACAGAATCTCCGGCCTGCTGAAAAGACCACCTGTCATGACCGCTTGTGCAGGGCGGCAGAGGCAAGGCCATGGCGATGCAGATCCAGGACGCCCAGCAGCAGGGCGCCCTGCCCCAGAATATTGACACCCTCGGCCATCCAGTGGGAAGCGGCCTGGGAGAAATCCCGGGAGGAGAGATAGCCCATGGCCATCATGAGTATAAAGGCCAGCACAAACCACAATGCAGCCGCTTTTCTGCGGATCCTGAGGGCGATGAGACTGAGACAACCGCAAAGGCCCAGGGTGCCCAGCAGGGTCAGCGCTACAAACAGCATGGTGCCGGAAAATACCGGCGGGACGGCGGCAACGGCGTACGCCGTGCCCTTTCCCTGACGGGCGGTGAGCAGTGCGATCAGAGCCAAAGCAGCCAGCACAAAGCCTGCTGTCTGCATGGGGAAAAACATGGCGCTCAGGGCGGTGAAATCACACAGGCCGATGGCATACAGTAGCTTCCACAAGGCTTTACAGGCGCCTGCCAGAAAGACCATGATGGTGCCTCCTGCAAAAAGGGCAAAGGCGCCCTTGCTCATCTTGTTATACAGATCCCGTTGCAGCAGTACGGAGGCGGCAAGAAACAGGCCGACGGGCACAAAGTCCGCCAGAGCCATGGGCAGGGACAGGTGCATTTATTTTTCCTCCTTGTAAAGGTGATACAGGGGGACAAAGGGGATAAGGATAGGGGTTTTATCGGCATAGAGCCGGTAAGCCGGGTCATTGCCGTAGCGGGCGGACTGGCGCTTTTCCAACCGCTGTGCGCCGTTGAACATGATCAGTACGATGCACACATACCCAAGTATCGCCGTAAGCCATTGACCGACTCCGGAGAGAATATTGAGACTGCCCACCAGCACGCCGGTCCAGAAAAGGATCTCCCCCAGATAATTGGGACAGCGCACCAGCTTATACAGCCCTTTGGTGGCTACCATGTGGGGATTTTCCGCCTTCTGGGCACTTTTCTGCCGGTCAGCGGCAGATTCCAGCACCAGGGCCAGCAGGCTGATGCAGCAGCCTACCCATGGCAGGAATCCAGCGGCCCCGCCGTTGTACTGCCGGAAAAACACAGGGCTGGTCTGGGCTACATACAGCACGGTCACCGAGACCCAGATACAGAACTTTACCGGCAGGGGCATATCTTTTTCCGAAGCAGTGACTTCCTTGAGGGTCTTTCGGTAAGCGGCATTTTTGATCTCTCTGTACAGCAGAAAGCCGGAAAGCCGGGTACCATAAGCGGCCAGCAGGGCGCACTGCACATAATGAACAGGAGCCATCTGCCCGTGAAAAAGAACCACCAGGGCAACGCCGATGCCCGCTACGGCAAAACCGTAGCCGATGGAAAGAAAGTAAACAAACTTGTAGTAGCCCACGGCACAAAGCACTGCCGCCACCACGGCCAGGATCCACAGATATTCCCAACCCATAGATGGTATGCCTCCTTATTTTGCAAAACTGTCCTGAATGTATTGCTTAAAGCTGTGGTTCCCGGCCTGCACTTCCGCTACCATGGATTCCGTCAGCGTCCATTTGGAAAAGCGGAGTATGGCTTCTTTACCATTCTTCTTGAGCTTGTTGACAAAGGCCAGCACGTCAAACAGGAAAGGCGGTGCATGTTTGATCACAGGCTCTTTTCCGGCGGCGGCAAAACACATGCGGGCGATCTCTTCGTAGGAATAAGTCTCCCGGCCGCCAATGTTTACAATGCCGTTGGGGTCCATAAGGTGGGCTGCGATATAATCCGCAAAGTCAGGGGTGTCAATAACGTTGGCGCTGACGGGGGTATTGCCTAAAAGCGTAACTTCTCCCTTTTCGATCATGGGACGGAATACCTTCACGATATCATAGAAATACCCGGTGGGCCGGTAAATGATGTAGGAAAGGCCGCTCTTTTTCAGCTCCTCCTCCATCAGGTACTTGGCGTGAAGCATGGGCACCTTGGGGGCCTTATCCGCTTTGAGCACGGAGATATAGATGAACTTTTTCACGCCGGCTGCCTGCGCTTCCCGCAGCAGGTTCACGTTGCCCTGATAGTCAATCTGATAGTTATCCAGCGTGGCGGAGGTCTTGGTAAGGCCTACAGTGGAGATGAGCATATCCGCTCCCTCGCACAGTCCTTTCAGGGAAGCGGGATCAGTCACATCGATCTTTCTGAAAGAAAAACGGCCCGTCAGACCCAGATCCCGTTCCATCATGTCTGCAGCTACTACTTCATGGCCTTCCCGCAAAAGAGAGCGGAGAATGTCGCTGCCTAAATTGCCGTAAGCACCGGCCAATACAATTTTCATGCTTATACTCCTTTATTTTTCAGTTTGATTCGGTTGTGAGGTGTGCATGGGCATAACGGCATTGAGGAAGAAGGCGTTCGCACCTTCTTTTCCCAATACCTTTTCCATGGTGGAAGAGGAAGGATTTCCTTCGGTAAGCATCCGGCTGCGGAAAGCGGCAAGGCCGGGCAGATTGGCAGGATCTCTGGGTGCCCGATCCCAAAGGGCGCCGCAGGCGCGGGCGCTGTCCTGAAGCATCTGCAGCAGCAGAGCCTCCTGCTCTCGTGTACCGCCCTTGATCAGGGAACAGTCCATACGCTCCTGTATGTACCAGGCGGGTTTTTCCGTATAGTCCGTCAGCAGCGGGTCATACTTTTCCCGGATCCGATCCAGCTCCGGGGCACAGACTCCTTTGGCAGTGCAGTCGTAATACTCCACAAAGACCGTGCGCTTCTGCCGCATCTCCATGCAGTCCATAAGCACAAAGGGGGCTTCTATCCCGGAGGCAGGCATAAAGGAAGCGGTGATCAGCTTCATAAGTCCGCCCATGGCCCGGGTCTGCATCAAAAATACATAGCCCTGTTCACCGGCCTGCCAGCGGCGCACACGAAAGTGCATCATAGGCAAAAAACGGGGCCAGGACATGACGGCATAGGGGGCGGCAGAGATCTCCTTCAAAGGAATGTTTTCGCCAAAGCTGCGTATAAGCAGCTCCGGCAAAGAATCAAAAGCGGATGCAGGCATGGCGGGTACCTCAGCGGTTCTTTTCCTTGGCCCGCTTGTCGTTGATGATGTCCATCTCCTTCTCATCGATGAGAGTAACGCCATTTTCTTTGGCCCACTGGACACAGCCTTTGAGGGCCGTGGGCAAAAAGATCCGGGGCACTTTGATAAGCTTCATACAGGCGGCGTCGGTAAACTTTACCACATCATCCGCCCGGTTGGCGGCATAGCGCACAGACTCCAGACTGGTTTCCCGGATGGGCAGAAGCTCCGGAATGGGGCGGCGGAACTTGGTATACCAGAAGTTCTTGCTGTCCCGATAGCCGTAATCCACAGGTACCCGGGGGAAATCCCCTGCCCGGACGCCGTTGACGATGGCATCATAATACTTTTCCTTCATGAGGATCTTATCCACCCGAAGAATAAAATGAGCGCCGAAAGGCGAGGTGATGCCGTTGAAGTCATGATAGGGGCCGGGATACCCGTTACGCTCTCCCGGCTGATCCGTCTGGGCGTTGTCCAGCTCCCGCATCCAGGTGCATTCAAAGACCTGATAGGCTTCGGCAATGACCTGGGGCCGCTGTTCTCCTTCTTGACAGGGCGCCTGACCAGGTTCCAGCGTAAAGATACAGCCCTTCATCTTTTCTTCGGGCGTATCCCCGGGGAAGCCCAGACGCACCGCTTCCTTAAAATATTTGCGCTTGTCGGGAATGAAATTCAGGGCGCATTTACCGTTTTGCAGCAGGTGCTGGGCGGTGTTGGAAGAGTTCCGGCAGCACAGGAGCATGGCATAATAATCCTTGCCTGCAATGTAGTAGGGAGCCACCAGAGAATAGGGCCCCAGGGAAGTCTGCCCTTCCGGCGTCAGGGTGCTGATAAGCACCGTCGGCATGGGAAAGAAGGCAGAGGTCTGGTAGAAATTGTCCACAATACGCAGATCCTTAAAACTGCTCATAAACGGTATCCTCCTTGTTTTGTGTATGGTTGTAAAAGCCGGTCCAGAACAGGACGCAGAGCGGAAAACTCTGTGTCCTCCTCCAAAGACCAGCTTAACAGGGCCTGAGCAAGAAATTTGGGAAAGATCGGGGCAAACAGCAGGTCGAAACGCCGGAGCAGAGGCTCCATGCAGGCGGCAAGCTGTTCGATCAACCGGCCATGCCACTGCCGAAAAGGCAGGGCGGCGCTGCCGTCATATTCCTCCCAGATAGGGCGGTACCGCCGGGAGAAAGCACGCAAGCCGGAAAAAACGGCTTCCAGCCCGTCCATGGGCGCGGGGGCGGCATTGACTTTTTTCTGCAGGGAACGGAGCAGGTCATTCCAGTCTTCCAGCAGGATGTGTGCGGCCAGCATATCTTTGGAGGGGAAATAGTTATATACCGTTCCCACGGCCACATGGCACAGACCTGCAACCTGGCGCATGGTCAAAGCCCGATAGCCTTCTTCCAGCAGCAGGGTCCGGGAGGCGGCGAGCAGGATTTCCCGCAGGTTTTCTATGATTTTTGGCATGTATTCTCCTTAAATGAACACGTTCATTTAGAGTATAACATAAGAAGGAATAAATGCAAGCGTGTTTTACAAAAAAAGCCCCCATGGGCCTGAGAAACGAAGAACCGTCAGGCAGGGGGCGAAAAGCCGAAAAAATTTTCCAGCATAGGGGGGATATCCGTCAGACGATCCGCCGCAAGAGGGATGCAGGCGGGGACTTCCTGCCCGGAATCCCGGCGGAAAAAGCATACGGCCATACCGTAACCCAATCCGCCGGTCATATCCGAGGTCAGGGAGTCCCCGATCATCACCGTTTCCTCCGGCAGGATAGGCAGGCGCCGGCCGGCATTCAGCCGGGCAAAAGCCCGTGCATAAAAGTCTTTGGAGGGTTTGGAGGCCCCCAATCCCTGAGAAATAAAGAAATCATCAAAGAAGTCGTCCATACCGCTCAGCTGCAGCCGGTGAAGCTGCTGTTCCTCAGGTCCGTTGCTGGCGGCGCAGAGGATGCACTTACCCCGGAGT
Source organism: uncultured Eubacteriales bacterium (assembly GCA_900545265.1). Lineage (GTDB taxonomy): Bacteria > Bacillota > Clostridia > Christensenellales > CAG-138 > RUG472. The sequence goes on along the minus strand of UQYI01000003.1, from coordinate 43,380 downwards.
TCCCGCAGCAGATCCATGGCGCCCGGCACGGGAATGGCGCTTTCATGGAGCTCCTTCCGAAAATAAGCTTCAAAGGCGGGGCCGTCCCCCTGTATGCCCAAAGCGGCAAAAACGGTATTCCAGCGGATCTTTTCCAGTTCCGGAAAGGTCAGCGTTCCCGCCTCAATGCGCCGCCAGAGAGCATTGTTCTCCCGGGTGAACACATGATACATCCACGGAGCGTAAGGGCAAAGCCCGAAGCGGGCGAATCCTTTTTCCATGGTTTGGCGCACATAGGCGTCAAAATCCAACAGCGTATTGTCTATATCGATAAAAGCGGCTTTTAAGCGCATAGGCGTTTCCTTTCTGCTACTTTTCCAGATACATTCGAAGCTCCGTTACCGGTGTGCCTAAAAGGATATCTCTTTGGGTGCCGTCAAAGCGGAAGCCGTTTTTTTCATAAAAACGGATCGCCCGGCTGTTTCCACGGAGCACCCAGAGGAAGATATGCGCATAGCCGGAGAGTTTTTCTAAAGCAGCTTGCAGCAGCATCTGCCCGGCGCCTTTTCCATAACAGGCTTGCAGGGTATATAGGGCAATGATCTCTCCGCAGTTCCGCAGTCTATCGTCCCGGCAGGGGCCGAAGGCGGCAAACCCAATGACCTGTTTTCCGTCTTTGGCAATAAGAATGTTATTGCGCCAGCGGCGGGCCATAGCGGTACAGCTTTCCAGCGTTACGCTTTCAAGATATGCCTGCGGCACCAGGCCGGGGTAAGTTTCTTGCCAGCTTTTATAATGGACGTAGCCCTTGCCGTCCATCTCCGTCTCGGTCTCCATGGGCTTGATTTTGTATGGGGGCATAGATCCTCCTTTGAGCACCCGCAAAGGCTGGGGCAGGTGCTGCCTGTTGATTCTTTCTTACAGTATCACATTTGCTTTGTGCATCCAAGGGACTTTTTTGTATTTATTTTGTGCACCCGAGGGAATTTTCTTTATAAAACGACGGAAAGGGAGAGACTGTTTTTCATAAAAACGGATGGAAAAATGTGAAGTTATTGTGACAGAAAAGCCATCCGGACGCGGCTTCTTGTGAGTACAGAGGTGAAAAAAGGAACCTTTGCGGTACAATATCCGCCCACAGTACGCCAAAATAGAACATAAAATTAAAAAGCATATGGAAGAAAACTCTGCTTTTATGGAATTTCATGTACGTGAGTCACATTGAAATGTATCGGTTATTTCCATATAATTGAACTGGTAATTTATTCGGTCAATGCAACGGCCCTTTGAGGCGTGCATATAAGAGGAGGGATTTCAGGACATGAAATTGGAGATCGGACATTTCAGCGTCAAAGACGTTCGGTTCGGTGAAGAAAACGCCTTTGCGGACGGGATCCTCACCGTAAACCGGGAAGAAGCCATAGAGGCGCTGAATAAGGACGGAAAATTGAAAAACGTTTCCCTGCACATTGCCCGGCCGGGAGACAGCACCCGCATCATTCCCGTCAAGGCAGCGGCGTGACCTACGCACTGGACGGTATGTGCGTGCTGGGCGCCGGGCTGCACAGCCGGCAGGGCATGAACGGTATGGTGGATATGTCCGGCCCGGCGGCCGAGATGTCTCCCTATGCAAAGCTCATCAACCTGGTGTTTGTAGCCGAAAATGCCGATCCCAAAGAGGATGTGCCCTTTATATGTGCCATGAGCTCAGGAGTGACTTCGCTGCTTCTGTCTGTACCCGTTACCGGGATCGTATCCGAAAAAGGTGTTCTGACGGCGGAACTGATCATGGGCGGGCTCTTTGCCCTGCTGGGGCTGGTGGTGCTCCTTTTCCTGCGGGAAAGCCCGGAGGCGCTGCAGCTGGCACCCTATGGGGCGTGGGAACATTCCGTTCAGAAAGAAAAGAAAAAGCTTCCCCCGGTAGGGAAGCAGGTAGTGCTCCTGCTTGGCATTGCCATGGTCTGCGCAGGCTTCTTTACCTATTGCAGCTGGGATAATTTTAACTTTTCAACCATTGCGGCCGGGTATGACGTGGTGTTTGTCAGCTCCGTCATGGCCCTTAACGGCCTTATGAACATGGTAGGCAAGCCCCTTTACGGCGTGGCGGCAGACGCCATGGGTGTGGAAAAAGCCAACCTGCTGTATTACGGGATGCTGATACTGGGCCATGTGGGCGTGGTATGCTTCAACGGCATATCGCCTTTGCCGGTATATGCGGTGGCCATATGTCTGGGGCTGGGCTGCTTTACCATCAGCACCGTAGGAACCCCCATGTGGGTGGCGGAACTGACGGATGAAGCCCAGTATGCCTCCACACTGAAAAAGCTTCAGTCCTGCTGTACTCTGGGCGGGCTGTGCATGTCTCCGCTGCCGGGGCTGTTGGCGGATGCGACCGGCAGCTATACCGGATACTATCTTTTCTGTGCCGCTGCCACGCTGCTTTCGCTGCTGCTGGTGAACGGTGTATATAAAAAACAGCGGCGGCTCCTGCATGACCAGGGACCGTCCGCTGCAAAGTGAAAAAGTGTCTCCCCTCCTGTAAGTAGAAATAGAGTGGCTGTCGCCGCATTCTTTACCCCAGATGCGGCAAACAGGAGGCAGCCATGCTGCCCGGATCCTCCCTGTCAAGGGAGGATTTTGGGTTTGGGCCGTTTTACAGATACCGGTCGGCGGGGTAATCTCCCCGGTAGGCCATGGCAATGATGGAGATATGGAGCATGGTGACAATGCGCCGGTCACTGAAATCAATGTCGAAATCCTCTTCCAGCTTGTGTATCCGCTGATATACGGTGTTGATATGCATATGCAGATATTCGGAGGAGATTTTTACGGACAAGCCGGAATAAATGTAAGTGGCCAGCACATCCAGCAGATCCGTACCGTTTTTGTCATCGTATTCCCTGATCTTCAGTGCAATGGGGTGGCATACGCTGTCCAGTGTGATCTCTCCGCAGGCCAGAGCGGTATCGATCAGGTGGGAGATGACCATATCCCCGTAGCCGTTGATGCGCTGTGACCAGCTGAATTTGCGGATGATCTCGATGCAGCGGGTAGCCTGCTTCATGGCGGTGGCGGCGTTGATAATGTCAAAAAAGCCGTAACTCAGGGAAGCATACATATCCGTGCGCTGGATCAGGGCTTTAAGCTCGGGGAAATTGCGCCCGAAAAGCGCATACAGCTCCGTTTTCCAGTCCGAATGGAGGATACTGATGTAATAATCCCCAAATTCATACACCTTTTCCCCCAGAATATGGGAGATCTCCTCCGCCAGAGAGCCGGGGCAGTTCTGCAGCTTTCGGTAGATGGCCAGCACATAGTATTTTTCATAAAAAGTCCAGCCCAGCGCAGTCAGCTGCTTTTTGATATCCTCTTCATTGGAAGGCTTGTTTTGCAGCAGCCGGAACAGCAGGTTCTGCAGCTGCAGCTGCGGACAAAGGTGCTCCTGCTTCAAGGGAATGCTGGCGAATGCTTCGCGCAGGGCGGCCAGCCTGGAGGCAGCATCCGTATCTGCAAAGCTGTTTTCCTGCTCTGCGGTGAACAGAAGTATATCTGCCTGTTCCTGACAGATACGCATATACAGCATACGCCGGGGCAGGGGATCCAATCCATCTCCCGGTTCCAAAAGCATAAAGGGACTGTTTTGCAGCCGCATAAGAAAAGCATTCGGGCGGCAGGCGGTGATCAGGGTCGTATCCCCGGAAGAAAAGCCGCTGCTGGACGATCTCAAAAAGGCGGGAAGCATGATAGGGCTCCGTGACCAGGATGCACATGTTTTCATACAGATGGGCATACTGGTAACGATCCGTGGTGTTGAGTACAGTACACCGGAGTGAAAATGAGCGCCGGAACCGGTAAGACTTACGGCAAAAACCTCTTCCGAAGGGGGACCGAAATAGTTCCAGGTGCAGGGGGACTCTTTAAGCTTTTCCAGTATGCGGGCAATTTCCATGGGAGCTTCTCCTGTGCCTGGCAGACAGAGCCGGACAGACTGAATTTTATATAAACATATCATGAAACCCGGTGTGCGTAAATGGACGGCCGATTTTTTGTTCAATGGGCTGCTTTGAAAGCGTTCTGCATGGTTTTCGGCATGAACGTAATATGCGCAGCCGACCGCAAAATAAAGTTGGCTTTGGGGATGAGACCTAAAAAACGGCGGCCGTCCATGATCGGGCGGCCGCCTGGTGTGCAGTCAGATTGTTTACTTGAACAAAGTGAAGCGGGAGAATACCACTGCCAGGGTGTTGGCAACGGTGGACATGGTCTTGATGAAAATATCCAGAGCTACACCCACCACGTCTTTACGGGTGTCGCCTACGGTATCGCCGGTAACGGCGGCCTTGTGGGCAGAGGTGCCCTTGCCATGGCCGGGAATGGTGCCGCTTTCGATATACTTCTTGGCGTTATCAAAGGCACCGCCGGAGTTGCCCATGAAGATAGCCCGGGGAATAGCCACGATGGTAGCACCGATCAGAATGCCGCCGACAAACTGTACGCCGAAGAGGAAGCCGCCCACAATGGGGATCAGCAGAGCCAGAACGGAGGGCAGAAGCATGGTCTTGAGGGCCTGACGGGCAGCCATTTCGATGAGCTTGTTGTAATCGGGCTTTACCTTGCCTTCCAGTACGCCGGGGATGGAGAGCTGCTTGTCGCCCTCATCCGCCATGCGCCGGGCGGATTCAATGGTGTTATCCGTAAGCAGAGCGGAGAAGTACTCGATCAGAGCCCCGCCGATGATGCCGCCGGCCACTACCACATAGGAAGCAATATTCAGGGTAGGTTCGGCGGAAAGGGAGGTGTAGTTGCCTACATAGGCCACGATCAGAGACACGGTAGCAAAGGCCGCAGAACCGATGGCAAAGCCCTTGCCGATGGCGGCGGTGGTGTTGCCCACGGCATCCAGTTTATCGGTAATGGCACGCACATCTTCGGTAAGGTGGCAGCTTTCGGCCAGACCGCCTGCATTATCCGCAATGGGGCCGAAGGCATCGATGGAAACCGTTGCACCTACAAAGGCCAGCATGCCCAGAGAGGAAATAGCGATGCCATAGGTACCGCAGACCTTGCCGGAAATGAACAAAGCCAGGGCAATGACCAGAATGGGAAGCAGGCAGGAGCGGGAGCCGATGGCATCGCCCTTGGTGATAACAAAGGCTTCACCTTCTTCGGCGATCTCGGCCAGTTTTCTGGTGGGGGAGAAATCGGTGCTGGTGTAATACTCGGTAATGACGCCGATGGCAATGCCGCTGAGAATGCCCAGCACGGCAGAGATCCAGGGGGACAGCCAGCCACAGAGGAAGTTGTCATAGAGGGCTACATCCTTAAACACGATCCATGCGGAGAGCAGACCGATGACAATGGTCAGTCCTGCAGAGATCCAGGTAGCCAGATTCAGTTCCCGGCTGGGGTTGTCACTCATCTTTTTGATGGAGGCATATCCCAGACCCAGCACGCAGCCCAGCAGGCCGCCGCCGGCCAGAAGAATGGGGAAGATGACCGTGGAGGAGAAAGTTGCTTCGCTGACAGCACCCTGTGCGCCCTTATAAATGGTAGCGGCGATCATCACGGCGGAAGCCATGGTGGCCACGAAGCTCTCCAGCAGGTCGGAGCAGTTGCCGGCAATGTCGTTTACGTTGTCGCCGATGAAGTCGGCCACCACGTTGGGCACCCGGCTGTCGTCTTCGGGCATGTCATGACGAATCTTTGCAAGGATATCAGAAGAAATATCGGCAGCCTTGGTGTAATTGCCGCCGGCTACGCGGTTGAACATGGCCACGATGGAGCAGCCCAGAGAGTAGGTGGTGATGCGCATGATGGAGGGGTTGCACTCCAGATTTGCAAGGAAGCCAGTGCCTACGGCATCATACTCTACACCCCAGAGGATCAGAATGAGGATCAGGCCCAGCATGCCGAAAGCCTGTACGGACAAACCGCTGATGCTGCCGCCGCAGAGAGCGACCTTTACGGTTTCGCCGATTGACTTGGTCTCCCGGGCTTTGTTGGCGGTACGCACATTGGCGTAAGTGGCCGAACGCATGCCCAGTACGCATACGGCGCTGCTCATGCAGGCGCCCATCAAGAAGGTGATGCCGCTGGTTTTTTCTACAAACAGGGTGAAGATCAGCGCTACGGCTGCCACCACCCAGAGGATGGTCTTATACTCGGTTTTAAGGAAAGTCGTTGCGCCGCTGCGGATAATGCCCGCCATCTCTGCCATTTCCTCGGTGCCTTCCTTCATCCGCTTCACTTTAAGGAAGTTGAAAAGGATGTAGCAAACAGCGAGAACAATAACACAGAGAACGATATACCAATACCATTCCATACATGTACTCCATATCTTGTTTTTGTTGTTTGGCTTTAGGGGCATGGCAGCGCGCATACACGTGCACGACAAAACCAAAATCAAAACTAAAATATCATACTTTACCATTTTTGACAAGTACTTATACAATCGATAATTCCGAAGTTCTCGTACAACCAGTGATAAAAAATACCTGAAACACAGGAAAAAAGAGAAAACACAAAAAATAAAAATTATTTTCTGCCGGGCAGAATAAAAGTGTGAAAAATCGAAGGAAACAAAACGCATAAAAATATCGGATGACAAAGAAGGAATGTCAAAATGAATAAGAATCGTTTATAACGATCAAAATGCGGTTTGTTCGTTTTATCCGTTTTGTCAGAAGAAAAAACAGGGGATATACTTATATGAATCGCTGTTAGGGTTTTGTCCGGCAGCTTTTGTTTTAACAGACCGGCATTTTGCCCCATAAATGAAGAGAGGTAAAAAGGATGACAAGAGATCTGCCTGCACAGTTTGCAGAATTTGGCGATGCCCGGAAAAACGGGTTCCTCAAAGTAAAGGAGATAAAGGATAACGGTGGCCATATTGCCGGAATATTCTGCACCTTTACTCCCTCGGAAATTCTGGATGCGGCGGGATTTACCCCGGTGAGCCTGTGCGGCATGAGCGCAGAAACGATCCCGGCGGCGGAAGCGGATCTGCCTAAAAACCTGTGCCCGCTGATCAAATCCAGCTACGGGTTTGCCGTTTCCGATAAATGCCCGTACACCTACTTTTCCGACCTGATCGTAGGGGAGACCACCTGCGACGGAAAAAAGAAGATGTATGAGCTGCTGAATCACATTCGCCCCACCTATATATTAAAACTTCCCCAGGGCAGCGGACCGGACGCTTTGCAGGAGTGGACGGCAGAGGTGCGGCGCTTTAAGGCATATCTGGAAGAGACCTTTTCTTTAACGATCACCGATGAGGCTTTGCGCAGGGCGGCTCATGCCCGCAATCTGGAGCGGAGGGAACGGCTGGCCCTGATGGAGCTGCAAAAGCAGAATCCGCCCATGGCGCAGGGTTATGATCTGTATAAAACGCTGGAAGGATCCGGTTTCCTTTTTGATCATGAGGAACGGGTGGCAAAGATCCGCGGTCTGCGGGAGGATATCCAAAAGGCCTTTGCTGCCGGAGAAAACCAGGTGGATCCCCATGCCAAAAGGATCCTGGTAACGGGCTGCCCCATTGGCGGCGTGCTGGAAAAGACCATCAAGACCATTGAAGCGCATGGCGGCACCGTGGTGTGCTTTGAAAACTGCAGTGGCATCAAGGCGGCTTATCAAATGGTGGATGAAGAGGCGGAGGATATTCTGGCAGCCATTGCAGAGCGGTACCTGGGTATCGGCTGCGCCGTTATGACGCCCAACACCGTGCGCATGGAGCTGCTGAAAAAGCTGGTTTCGGAATATGCGGTGGATGGAGTGGTGGAGATCGATCTGCAAGCCTGTACCCCTTATATGATCGAGAGCCGTACCGTCCGCAAAGAGATGGAAAAGCTGGGACTGCGGTGTCTGACACTGGAGACGGATTACTCCACAGGGGATGCAGGACAGCTGTCTACCCGGTTGGAAGCCTTTTTGGAAATGCTATGATGTGAGTGCAGCAACGCGATTTAAGAAAGCAGCCGTTTCCTCCATGAGGAGACGGCTGCTTTTTTGCACATATAGCTCTTGCTTTCCAGCGGGACGCTGCGGAAGACTGTTTATTCGGCAAAGGGCCGCAAAAGAGCAGCGCAGGCTTCCAGCATTCGGGCCTGCTGCCGTTCTGCCGGGTATTGATCCGGGAATTGGATGCGCTGGGTCAAAAGCATATAAAAGGCGGCGATGGTCAACTCGTTTCGCAGCACCAGTTCATGGGGCGGTATCTTTCCCTCCAGAACCAGTTGAAGAACCGCCAGGTTTCGGCAGCTGAGATCCGCTTCCAGCAGCATTTGCTGCAGGCATTGGGGCATATCGCCCAACTCACCGGGAAACAGCCGGTAGTATTCCTGGATCACCGGTTTAAGCCGGGCACTCTGGGCGCTGAAAAACAGGTGCCGTATGCTTTCCGGGTTTGAAAACGCATGGCGGCAGAACAGCGTCCAGCTGGTCATATACCGTTCCCGGGGCGTGAAAGCTTCGGTGCTGGCTTCGGCTTCCAGCAGGGCTGCCGTATAGTCCCGTAGAGTATCCACACAGGCAAAGAGCAGCAGTTCATCCAGATTCTCAAAATACTTGTATAAAACGGCACTGTTCAGCGATGCGTCCTGGGCGATGCTCCGGATGGTCACACCGGAGAGCCCCTCCGCTTTGATGCGTTTGCGGGTGCTTTCAATAAGGCGCTGCTTGATGGCATCGCTGGCCGTCTGTTTCAGTTTGGGTCGTCCCATGGATACTCTCTTTTCAAATCAAGATTTCTAAAACATACTACCACATTCACTTTCTTTGCGCCAGAGGTATGGATGTAAAAAGCTCCCATGTAAAGTAATCGAAAAAACGATCAAATTGTTAAATCATCCTGATTTTTTTACTTTTTAATTTTATAATCATGATTAAAGAATGCTCTCCGAAAGTTATCGAGTCCCCCATTACCACACGCAAGAAAGGAGTTACTGCTTTGAAACTCAAAATAGGGAATTTTCAGGTAAGATCCGTCTGCCTGGGAGAAAAGGATGCATAAACCTGGGTGTGGATTATGCCATCGTCACCGAAGAGGGATACGGCAACCCCGACACCGATTACGTCCGCTGTCAGGTGATTCTGGAGGATGCGGGGATCCCCGTGGTAGGCATTTCTAACGAATGCACCGGACGGGACGGCTTCTCCCAGCCGCTGGTAACGCTGGACGCCAAGATGAACGCTCTGGTTTCTACGGGGAATGTTTCGGAACTTACGGAATTGCCCGCCTGCAAGACGGTCATAGGTAATCTGGAGGCCATGAACCGGGACGGTATGTCCGGCAGCTGGGGCTACGATGAAAAGCTGGGCAAATCCGCCAGGGACGACGGCTCCATTATCATGGAGGATAACAACTGGTTCTGCGGGGATCATATCTCCGGGTTCTCCGTCAAGACCATGATCGAATATTAAGGAGGTGCGGCATGAAGAAGGTTATCTGTTATCTCAATCAGTTCTTCGCCGGTGTGGGCGGAGAGGATAAGGCAGACCAGGAGCCCTATATCATGGAGGGCGTGGTGGGCCCCGGCATGGCTTTCAAGGCGGCGCTCAAGGGAGCCGAGATCACGCACACCGTGGTTTGCGGCGACAACTTTATGGGCTCTCATACGGAAGAGGCTCTTTCCCGGATCATGGATATGCTGCAGGATAAACCCTGCGATCTGTTTATTGCCGGACCCGCCTTTCAGGCAGGGCGTTACGGCGTGGCCTGCGGCAACATATGCAAAGCGGTGAAGGAACGGCTCCATATCCCCGTGATCACTTCCATGAACGAAGAAAACCCCGGTGTGGAAATGTTCAAGCGGGATGTGATCATTTTTAAGGGCGGCAACGGAGCCGTAAAGATGCGTCAGGATGTAAAAGCAATGGCCGCCTTTGCCAATAAGCTCCTGCAGGGGCTGCCCAATGAGGGCGCCTTGGCAGAGGGATACTTCCCCCGGGGCTGCCGGCACGAAAAATTTCTGGAGAATATCAGGGAGAATACCGCCGCTTACCGCAGGGTGCAGATGCTCATCCAAAAGATGAACAAGCTGCCCTATCAGACGGAGCTCATCATTCCCGAAAAGGAGATGGTGCCCATTGCACCGGCCATCCGGGATCTTTCCAAGGCGGTGGTGGCACTGGTGACTACCGGCGGCATCGTTCCTGTGGATAATCCGGATCGCATCCAGTCCGCCTCTGCTACCCGCTGGGGACGCTATGACGTTTCCGGTATGGAGCGTCTCAGCGCCGGTCAGTTCAAAACCATCCACGCCGGCTTTGACCCGGCTGCCGCCAACGCCGACCCCAACGTGATCGTGCCGCTGGATGCCATGCGCGCCTATGAACGGGAAGGAAAGATCGGCCGGCTCCATAACTGGTTCTATTCCACCGTAGGCACAGGCACTACTGAGGCTGAGGCCCGGCGAGATGATTCCCTTTTTGCAGGAAGACGGGGTAACCGCCATTATTATGGGCTCCACATGAGGCACCTGTACGCGTTGCGGTGCAACGATGGTAAAAGAGTTTGAAAAGGCAGGGTTCCCCATTGTGCATATGTGCAACCTGATCCCCGTGTCCCTGACCGTAGGGGCCAACCGGATCGTGCCGACCATTTCCATTCCCTATCCGCTGGGAGATCCAAATGCTCCGGCGGCAGAGCGGTGGAAGCTGCGGTATCACCGGGTGGGCGTGGCTTTGGAAGCACTGGCCACGGATATTACGGAACAGACCGTATTCAAGGTGAAAATATAAGTCTCTTATGTCTCTCTGCTGCAGTGGGGCCGGTCTTTATGGCCGGCCCCTTTGCGTATTCTGCATTTTTGAAGAAGGAGCCGACTATGGAATTATCAGGAAAGACCTTGCGGGCCTATACCCGCCAGCATCCCCAGGTTCTGAAAACATTGGAACAGACAGGTGTGTACCGGGTACAAAAAAGCCATATCGAGGAAAAGAGCGGGGCTATCAGTCAATATTACCTGGAGCTGTATGACTGGTACGTCCGTCATGCCGAAAGACTGGTACCCCGCCCGGAGGGGGCGGAGTACCCCATCTGGCTGTTTCTGGAGGAGGAAAACAAACTGCCGTCCCTGCCGGGCAGCGTGTGTCTGGAACTGGAGATCCCACGGGATCTTGTGGTGCTGACGGATGTGGAGCGCTGGGGATACCGGGTGAACTATCTGTATATCCCTCTGGATGAAAAGGATCGGGATGCCCACGAAGCAGAGCTTAAGCGCAACGGCATCGGCAATGAGACGGCCCTTATCCAGACCGGAAAGGGGAACTTTTATCCGCTGCTGAAGCGGAAGATCATACAAAGCTGGGACAGGGTCTTTGAGGACCCTGCTACCGGCAGCGGACTGTGCCAGGGCACCGTATGGGAGCTGAAACGGGAGTGGCTGAGAGGAGCGGTCTATGGAGCGTGAAAGCTGTATTCTTCTGTATACCCGTCAGGCGGATGCCGTGGCGGCAGCTCTGCAAAAAGACGGCATTGTACAAGTCAAAAAGGCATATGTAGCAGAAAAATATGGAGCAGAGGCCAAAAGCTTTCAAATCGCTTATGGATTTTTTCGGGAACTGATGGCAGAACGTATTCCGCCGGAAACCGGAGAAGAGTCTCCCTACTGGCTCCACGGAACCGCTTTGGGAGCGGGCGTATATGGAGACGGACAGCTGCTGGTATTGAATGTTCCCAGAAAAGACTGTCTGTTTTTCGACAGCCGCCGCTGGAACAGGGTGCTGAATCTTTCGTATCTGGGCAAGGAAAAGGATGAGGAGGAGGCTTTTGAAAAAGAGCTGCGCTGTGTGGGCGTTTTTCACGGCAGTCAGGTGTTCCTGACGCCCTTTTACCCGGTGCAAAGGCAGGAAATACTGAACAGCTGGCGGCGGAATCTGCTGATCCCGCCGGAAGAACTGGCTTATCTCCAGGCTGCCTTGTGGCGATTGAAAAAGGAGTGGCTTGTAAACTGAAACCTGTAATAATGTGCAAAAAAGGAACCGTTTTTAGCGGTTCCTTTGCTTTTTGCGGTATAAAGCCATACAGGGTCAAAGCTTTTCTTCTTTCAGCGCCTTTACAAGGGCGGGCATAGCTGCCAGCATGATGAAAATGAAGGGGAAGGCCGCCACAATGGATAAGGTTTGCAGCATGGAAAGGCCGTTGCCCGTGCCCAGCATCATTATCGCAGCCAGCGCCGCAATGAGAGCGCCCCATATGATCTTACTCCTGTTGGAAGGCTGCAAAGTGCCCCCTTCACTGTACATGCCCAGCACATAGGTAGCGGAGTTGGAAGCCGTGACCAGAAAGGTAAAGATCAGCAGCGCCATAACGGCGCACAGCACCGTGCCCAGGGGATACTGCTGCAATACCACAAATAATGCGGTGGAAGTGGACTTTATGGCTTCTTTGACAACGGAAATATCCAGGCGCATACCAAGCGTGCCGAATACAGTGAACCAGATCACCGAAAAACCGGCGGGCAGGAACATAACGCCTTTTATAAATTCCCCAATGGTGCGGCCGCGGGAGATCCTGGCTATAAAGGAGCCCGTAAAGGGAGCCCAGGCAATCCACCAGGCCCAATAGAATACGGTCCAGGTGCGATACCAACCCTCGTCTCCAAAGGCTCCTACCTCTGTAGTCATGGAAAGCAGAGAGCTTAAATAGGCGCCTGCGCCTTTCAGCAGGTTGTTGAGAATGGGCACCGTGGGGCCGATAACCACCAACAGAAGCAGGACGCCCATGCTGACCCGGATATTCAGCTTGCTGACGGTGTTCATGCCCTTTTCAATGCCCACTACTGCCGTAAGGATATACACCGCCGCCAGAAACAGAATAAGAGCTGTACCAGAGCCGTTTCCGGCAGCCCGGTGAGAAAGTGCAGCCCGGCGTTAAGCTGCAGGATCCCCAGCCCCAAAGAAGTGGCTACCCCTGCGGCCGTAGCAAAGACGGAGAGCACATCCACCGTTTTTCCCAACCAGCCTCGGGCTCTTTTTTCCCCGATGAGGGGGATGAACACGGAACTGATGAGCCCCGGCTGCCCTTTGCGGAACTGCATATAGGCCAGTGCCAGCGCCAGCACGGAATAATTGGCCCAGGGGTGAATGCCCCAATGAAGAAAAGAGCGGGCAAAGACAAAACGCATGGCCTCGCCGGTGCCGCTCTGCAGGCCGCCTATGGGCGCGGCAAAATAGTTCATGGGCTCTGCCGCTCCCCAAAAGACCAGACCTACGCCCATACCGGCGCAGAAGAGCATGGAGAACCAGGCGCTTTTGCTGTATTCCGGCTTGGCTCCGTCCGGCCCCAGCGGTATATTTCTGTATTTGGAGAACAACCCTATCCACAGGCAGAACGCTACGAACAGGGTCATGGCCAGGCAGTAAAGCCAGGCAAAGTTGGTGGTAAGAAAGCGCATGCTGTTCCCTGCCGCCGTGCCGAATGAATCCGGCAGCAGTATGCTCCATAGACAGATGAGCAGAGTCAGGCACACGGAAAGGATAAAAACAAGATTTCGATTCTTTTCTTTTTACATGATGTACCTCTTCTGTTTTTTAGGAAGAAGCCCTGTGAGTCCCCACAAACAGGATCTTCCGGATAAAGAATGTTCGCCGCAGATGCTTGGGTGTTTTTATACGTCAAAAAGACCCCGAAAGGGAAAAATCCCTTTGCGAGATCTGAATAAGCAGTTGTTGACCGGTGGGTCGCTGGTTCTTTGAATAACGACCGGCCTCCTTTCTCATACGTGGCGCAGGCTGAAAAACGAGACAGGGCCCCTGCCGCCGGGGCTCCCTTTTCCCGGTGGCAGGGGTTCCCTTAGGAGGGACTGCTGTATCCGGTAAAGATACAGCACACTGAAGAAGCAGGGGTGGAACACAAAAGAAGGATGTGTTCGGCTTCTTCCCATACGGAGCGGACGCTACCAGACAGCCGACTTGTATTTAATAATCAAGATTATAAAATAAAAAGAGGAGAATTGCAAGCCTTTTTTGTATTTTTTATCGACAGATATGGCGGCAAAATGCATGTATCGAAAACTTCCATGGCGCCGAAGCGAAGGCATGTGTTATACTTAGCCGGAGGTGAAAAAGATGGAATATGAAGGCTGGATCTGCCGGGGCCCCATGGAACGGGGGTCTTATATGCTGCCGGTGTCTGTGGGCTGTTCCTATAACCGGTGCCGGTTCTGCATGCTTTTCAAACATCTTGCCTACCGGGAACTGCCTTTGGAGCAGATAGAAAAGGAGCTCCTGCGGGTAAAGGCGATGGGAGGCAATCCACGGCGTGTCTTTCTGGGAGACGGAAACGCTTTTGCCATGGATACGGACCGGCTTACCGGGATCCTTTCTATGGTGCGCCGTTATTTCCCTCAGGCAGAGCATTTCCGCATGGATGCTACCATCCCGGCCGTGGCAGGGAAAAGCGAGGAAGAACTGCGCCTGCTCCGGGAAATGGGGGTGGAGCGGTTGTATCTGGGGATAGAAAGCGGACTGGAAGATGTGCTGGCCTTTATGCATAAGGGGCATACGCTGGCACAGGCACGCATCCAGACAGACAGGCTGCGGGCGGCGGGCATGGAGTACGGGGCTCATATTATGACAGGCGTGGCGGGTCATGGCCGGGGCGTGGAGAATGCCATGGCTACGGCGGCATTTCTTAATGCTGCGGCCCCGGCGGCGGTGATCAACTTTTCCATGTTTCTGCATCGCAGGGCGCCGCTGTATGCTTCCATGGAGAACGGAACTTTTTCTCCGGCTGATGAGCGGGAAAACCTGCTGGAGGAACGCTGTCTGCTGGAAAATCTGAAGGTGGAGAGTCTGGAGTATGAGGGATTCCATGACTGCGTATCCCTGCGCATCCGGGGCCGCTTGCCCAAGGATAAGGAGCGGATGTGCCGGCAGCTGGATGCAGCCGCCCGGCGTTTGGAGGGAAAACCGCCTCTGTATGCCTGGACGGAGTAAAAAAGATCCTGTGGAATAGAGGCGTATAGCGCATCTTCCGGAAATAAACATGCTATGTGCAGAAGCAAAGCCGGGTATAAAGCGCAGAAAGATAAAATAAAAACGGAAAAGGGAGGAAAGGATATATGCAAAAGCCGGTGATCGCAGTATTGGGAAGAAGGATAACGGGAGAGCGGATTTTGGAAGCGGCGCCGCATGCCTGCTGCCAGCGGGTGGCGGAGACCGGCGGGGTGCCGGTGGTGCTGCCGGAAACGAAGGATCCTGAGGATGTAAAGACGGTTCTCTCTTTCTGCGATGGATTGCTGGTGCCCGGCGGACCGGATGTGGATCCCCGGTTTTATGGGCAGGAGCCATTGCCGGAACTGGGCATGGTGGATATCCGGGGAGATCGCTGTTGGATGGCTGCCGTCCGGTATGCCCGGGAGACGGGAATGCCGGTGCTGGGCATCTGCCGGGGGATCCAGCTGGCCAATGTGGCGCTGGGCGGCACCCTATACCAGGATATAGGCCGGTGCATCCCTCAGCCCCTGATGCATATGCAGAAGCATCCTCAATCGGAATCCATCCATAAGGTGCAGCTGGCGGCGGGAAGCCGCCTGTCCCGGCTGCTGAATACAGAGGAGATCTATGTGAATTCCACCCATCATCAGAGCGTGGATGCGCCTGCCCCCGGTCTGATCGTAACGGCCAAAGCCCCGGACGGCGTTATTGAGGGGCTGGAATCTGCGGATGGGCAGTTTGTATTGGTGCAGTGGCACCCGGAAGCACAATGCCAGAGCGATGTACGGATGCTGCGGCTGTTTGAAGATCTGGTGCAGCGGGCCGCAGACTGGTCGGCCATCCGTCGGGGCTAAGATTTTACATGGGCCCGGGTGCCCTCTGAAACCCAAAACTCAACGAATAAAAGCTCTCCGCACGGCTTGCAACCCGGTGGAGAGCTTTTGATTTCTATGGGAAGGAAACCTGATTTTGTTTACGGCAGCAGCCGTCCTTCGGACCAGCGTGCGGTGATGGAATCGGGAGTCATGAGATACAGCGCCCGCTCCAGCCGCTCCGGCAGGGACAGCGGAGAAGCCGGCTCAGGGAAAGCGGAATCATCCAACACCAGAGCGTGCAGCTTATCCCCCGGGGCAAAGCCCGGCCCGGCACCGAAGTAACGGTGTCCGGAGGCGGCACCCAGATAGTAGCCCTCTGCTGCCGTAAGAAAGGGCGGGGCGGCGGGATCCGTCATGTGACGTACCTTGCTGGCCCGTATGCTGGCGGTAATGACCTGGTTCATGGGCAGCTGCGCCCCGCCGGCAATATCGCTGCCCAGAGTCACCCATACACCGCTTTCCAGCAGATGGCGAACGGGGGCTGTGCCGCTGCAGATATTCACGTTGGAATCGGGGCAGTGCACGGCTATCACCCCGTTTTCTGCCATGGAACGGATCTCTTCTTCTCCGCACTGGACGCAGTGAGCCATAAGGGTATGCTCTTTCCACAGGCCGAATTTGGCGTAGGTCTGCCAGTACTGGGAGCAGTCCGGGTGGAGAGTGCGCACCCATTCCACCTCGTTTTTATTTTCGGAAAGATGGGATTGCACATACAATCCCCGCTCCTGCGCCAGCTCTCCTAAAAAGGCCATGAGCCCGTCGGTGCAGGAAGGGGTGAACCGGGGGGTCAGGATGGGCCGTACATAGCGGAATCCGGTACAGGCTTCCAGCCAGCGAAGGGTCTCCCGCTTGGAGCCTTCCGTGGTCTCCTGCAGGGCGGGATCTCCATTTCTGTCCATGTTCACTTTGCCCACAAAGCCCGTGACTCCGGCCTTTTCCAACTCTTCCATAAGGATCAGCGTGGCGTCGGTATGGAGGGAAGAGAACATGCATACCCGGGTGGTGCCGCTGGCAATGAGCACCTGTGCCAGCTGCCGGTAGACCCGCCGGGCGTAGTCTGTATCCGCAAAACGTGCCTCCGTAGGGTAAGCATAGCGGTGGAGCCATTGAAGCAGGGGCAGATCCGTTCCCATGCCCAGCATGGGGTACTGGGGGGCGTGCAGATGCATATCGCAGAAGGACTGAAGCAGCAGCCTGTCCCCATAGTCAATGACCCGGGCCTCCAACCCTTCCGGGATATGGGAGAGCACTGCGCGGATGGTGCCGTCTTCCTCCAGAAGCAGACCGCCATGGGGGAGGGCTTCCAGCTGTCCCGGTGCAGGGGTGTGCAGAATGTTGCCTTTGAGCAGGATCATGATACAGCCTCCTTTTACGCATTTACGAAAGAAAAAGCGCCCGTATGAAACTCTGTATCCATACCGGGCACTCATAGCAGAGCCTTTCGGCGGCTCTGTAGAAACTTTCGCACCGTTTTCAGCGAAACTATATGAGAGCTTTTCTTTACATGCTTACTATAGCATGCGGAAAGGCTTTTGAACAGCCCTTTTGATCGGTTTCCTTTCTTTCTGCAAAAACAGATGTTTTGCAGAAAGAAGATAACGCTTGCCTTTGGCAGCCGGACGGATATACTTAAATCAAAAGCAAACGGAGGGAAAAACGTGTACGGCGCCATCATGGGGGACATAGTGGGTTCCCGATATGAGCATGAAAGTATCAAAACAAAGGATTTTCCTCTTGTGAGCCCCGGCTGCACCTTTACAGACGATACGGTCATGACCGTAGCTGTAGCCCGGGCCTTGCTGGCCAACAAAGAGACCGGAGAACCGATTGACTTTCTGCTGGTACGGGAGATGCAGGCTTTGGGGCGCCGGTATCCCCATGCCGGGTACGGGGAACGCTTTTGGGGCTGGCTTTGTTCTCCCTGCCCGGTTCCTTACGGCAGTTTCGGCAACGGATCAGCCATGCGGGTATCTCCCTGCGGTCTTTGGGCCAAAAGCCTGGGGGAAGCTTTGACGCTGGCAGAACTGTCAGCGGCGGTCACGCATGACCATCCGGAAGGCATCCGAGGGGCACAAGCCGCAGCGGCAGCGGTATATATGGCCAAAACAGGCAGAAGCAAAGCGGAGATCGCCGCATATATCCGGAAGAATTTTTATCCGCTGGACAGGTCTTTGGCGCAGATACGCCTGGGGTATGGCTTTGACGTAAGCTGTCAGGGCTCGGTGCCCCAGGCCATAGAAGCCTTTCTGGAAGCGGACAGTTATGAGGATGCTCTGCGCAACGCCGTATCGCTGGGCGGGGACAGCGATACTCAGGCGGCTATAGCCGGGAGCATTGCCTGGGCTTACTATTGCTGTAAAGACCGGGATAAAGGAGCTTGCCGTGCTTTGCTTACCCAATGGAACATACCGGCTCTGCTGCCGCGGGAATTTGTGGAAACCATAGAGGCCTTTGCAAAGGCCGGCAATCAGGCATAAAGAGAGCCCCAGGAATCCCACACGGACGGGATGCATTTTTGACCGAGAAGATTTATGGCCGGTGGGGACACAGCCTGTACGCCATGCTGCTGTCGCTATAAAACGGAGGGCTTTGCTTACGGGGAAAAACGTGCTATACTGGAGCCACTAAAGATATCAGATAAAGGAGCGCGGCATTATGAGCAAAAGAGTCATTCTGATCGTTCTGGACAGCGCAGGCATCGGTGAAATGCCCGATGCGGCGGAATTTGGCGATAAAGGCTGCAATACCATCGGCCATATATGGCAGCGGCGGCCCATGAACATACCCAATATGCGCCGGTATGGACTGGGGAACATTCAGGGCAGCCTGGTGACGCCCTGGGAGGGACAGGTGGAGGGGGCTTACGGAAAGTGCGCCGAAACCACCCATGCCAAGGACACTACCTGCGGGCACTGGGAGATCGCAGGACTGGTACAGACCCATCCTTTTAAGACTTATCCTCATGGCTTCCCAAAAGAGGTCATGGAGGCGTTTGAACAGAAGATCGGCCGGGGTACTTTGGGCAACTGTGTAGCTTCCGGCACGGAGATCATCCAGCGGCTGGGCGATGAGCATGTCAAAACCGGCAAGCCCATCGTTTATACCTCCGCAGACAGCGTCTTTCAGATAGCCGCTCATGAGAGCGTTATCCCGCTGGAGGAGCTGTACCGCATTTGTCAGATCGCCCGGGAGATGCTGGTGGGAGACAATCTGGTGGGCAGGGTCATCGCCCGGCCCTTTACCGGCACCTCCGGGCAGTATACCCGCACGGAAAACCGCCGGGACTATGCCATCCCGCCCTTTGGGGATACCATTCTGGATGGACTCCACGGCAGGGGGCTGCCGGTAGTGGCCGTGGGCAAGATCGAGGATATCTTCTGCCACAGGGGAATTGACATGGTGGATCATACCAAAAACAACCACACGGGCATTGAGGCTACCAGACGGCTGATAGAAGAAGGGAAAGGCGCCTTTATCTTTACAAATCTGGTGGATACGGACATGCTGTACGGCCATCGGCGGGATGTGGAAGGATACGCCCGGGCTCTGGAATATTTTGATGTCCGGCTGCCGGAACTTGTGGAAGCCATGGGGGCAGAGGATATCCTTATGATTACGGCAGATCATGGCTGTGACCCCACCTACGCAGGCACGGATCATACCCGGGAATATATCCCTCTGCTGGTATTGGGCCAGCCCGTGAAGCAGGGGGTGGATCTGGGGGTAAGAAAGAGCTTTTGCGATATTGCCTCCACTGTGTATGAATATCTGACCGGTACGCCCTGGACGGCGGGTACCTCCTTCCTGAGTGAGATGCTCCGCTGACAGTTCCCTGTATAGATGATCTTTTCGGCGCATACCCTCTGTTAAGGAGGGTTCTATGCGCCGTTTTTTGTGCCTGTTTGTTGCCTGCCTTTGCCTGCTGGCGGTTGTTCCTGCGGTGGCGTTGGCGGAAGGATATGATTGTAAAAGCTGTTTGGTGGTGGGAGAAGGACAGCAGACGCCTTTGCTGGAGCAGAAGGGAGACGTGTCTCTGCCAGCGGCAGGGCTTTGCAAGCTTCCCGCCGTACTGACCCTGTGCAGAGCCTTTGACAACGAAGTCATTGAGGAAAACACTTTGATGAGCGTCAGCCGCCGGGCAGCGGGAATATCCGGGCCTACGGCTTTTCTGGAAGCAGGGGAGCAGATAGCTGCCGGAGAACTGCTTAAAGCGGCGGTGATGCTTTCTGCCGGAGATGCCTTGTGTACGCTGGGAGAAAACGCCTTCGGTTCGGAGAACGTGTTTTGTCAGAACATCTCCGTTACCTGCCGGGAACTGGGGGTAGAAAAGGAATTCAGCGACTGCACCGGGGCGGGCATGACCTTTACCGCCGGAGAGCTGGCGCTGCTGGGGCTGGAGGCGGCCCGGAGCCCCTCTTTTTGCCGCTGGGCAGGCGTATATATGGATGAGATCGTCCATCCGGGGGGACGGCGGACGGAATTGGTCAATGCCAATCGAATGCTGCGCAGTTACGGCGGCTGCTTTGGCCTGATGACAGGATCCTCTGCACAGGATGGATACTGCGGGGTCTTTGCTGCCAAAAAGAATGATACTCTGGCGGTAGCCGTGGTGTTGGGGGCCCCTAACAGTCAGAAGCGCTTTGCCATTGCAGGGGAATTGCTGGATCATGTATTCGCCAACTATCGGCAGGTCACCGCCGCCCGGGCGGGCAGTCCTCTGGCGGAAGGGGTGGAGGTGCGTAGCGGCAGTGTAAAACAGGTGGATCTGGTGAGCCACGATACCGTAGCTTTTCTACGGCCCAAAGGAGAGGAGGCCCTGGAAAAGACACTGGAGGTGACGGAACCTTTGACGGCACCCCTGCGGACGGATACCCCTGTAGGAACGGTGACATTCCGGGCGGGGGAGGAGGTGCTTTGCACGATTGATCTGTACCCAGGGAAGGATGTGGAATCCAGGAGTTATCTGGCGCTTCTCCGGCAGTGCATGGAAGCGTATATACGCAGCTGAACGGGAAAAACACGGGTCTGCGGAAAAACGTACAAGAAGGAACATGCAGCTGCTCTTTCGGAGGAAAGAGATTTTCCTGCGGCGGAGGCTGGGACGTTAGGGCACGGGGCCGAGCCGTATACATGGGCGGGGCGCACGTTCCGGCGGCTTTGCCGCCGGAACTCTGCGGGGCAAATGCCCCGCAGGCGTGCCGTCAGGCACGCAGTGCGCCCCACCCCCGCTTCCCGTGAATTAACGTTCCTTCGAACTTCCCGGTATCCGCAGCCTGAATCGGCGTCAATGCCTGTTTTGCCAGTGCAAGGGGATCCGCTTATGCGCAAGAAGCGGGATTCGCGGGGATTTTTCTTGCCCTTTGGCTTCGGGTGGGGTATACTGAAACCATGAACAGAATCCTGTATTATTTTCAAAATCCGCTGCAGCTTTTGTACATGCTTCCGGCAGTGCTCCTGGGGCTCACTTTCCACGAATGGGGACATGCCTATGCGGCCTACCGGTTGGGGGATCCCACGGCCAAAAACATGGGGCGTTTGTCATTGAACCCCCTGGATCACTTTGATCCCCTGGGTGTGCTGTGCATGCTGCTGCTGGGCTTTGGCTGGGCCAAGCCTGTGCCCGTCAATTATCGGAACTTCAAGAACTTCCGCCGGGACAATATAATCGTTTCCCTGGCGGGGGTGACCATGAACGTTTTGATCGTGCTGGTGTTTTCAGGGCTGTTTGTGCTGCTGGCCAGAAGCAATTATGCGCTGCTGTACAACGAAGCCTTTGTAAACATCTTCTTCAACATTATCAGTATGAACACCTGCCTGTGCGTGTTTAACCTGATCCCCATTCCGCCGCTGGACGGCAGCCATGTGCTGGAATGTGTTATGGGACGGCATCTGCCTCACAACATAAGGGATTTCATGCATCGTTACGGCAAGTATATACTGGTGGCGCTGCTGTGGCTGGGAGTATTGCAGTATCCTCTGAACTGGGCGCAGAATCTGGTATACAACTGGATCCTGAGGCTGCTTTGATGGAGTATCAGGTACACACCGGACAGTTTGACGGCCCCCTGGATCTGCTTTTACAGCTGATCCAGAAGGCACAGCTGCGGATCGAGGATATATTCGTATCCGAGATCACCGCCCAGTATCTGCAGGCGGTGGGAGACATGGACAAGGAGCAGATGGACGGAGCCAGTGACTTTCTGCTGGTGGCGGCCCAGCTGCTGTATATCAAATCCCGCCGGCTGCTTCCTGCTCCGCCCCCCTTGCAGGAAGAAGAGGAAGATCCGGAGCAGGCCTTTATCCGCCGGTTGAAGGAGTATCAGGTATTCAAAACGGCCGGGGAGGATCTGGGCCGTCTTTTTGAGCGGGGTCGGGAAGCTTTTGCCAGATTGCCAGAGGATCTGCCCGCTCCACCGGTGGAGGCAGACCTACCGGATGTGGAGGCCGATACCCTGCTGCTGGCCTTTTTGTCGGCGCTTAGCCGGGAGCCCGAAGAAAAAGAGGCGCTGCTTCACCGGGTGCGGCAGGACGTATATACCGTTCGGGAGCGTTCAGGGATGATTCGCCGCCGCCTTCGGGAAAAAGCTTCCTTGAATTTTTACGAACTGTTTTCGGGCAGCCCTACCCGCATGGAGCTGGTGGTCACCTTTATGGCGGTGCTGGAGCTCATGGCCCGGGGAGAGGTGCATGTAATGCAGAAAGATACTTTCGCCCCTATCCGACTGAAGGCATTGACTCTGCGGGAGGAAGAAGAGGGCAGTTATATGGACGAGGAAAACTGATCTATGACGGAATTGGAAAGCAGGCTGGAGTCCATCCTTTTTGTGGCGGGAGAACCGGTGGCGCTGACGGCCCTGTGTGCCGGGCTGGAAACGGATCCGGATACTCTGGGCAAAGCCCTTGCACGGTTGGAAGAAAGCTATCTGCGGGAGGGCAGGGGGCTGCGGCTGCTGTATACAGACAAAACCGCGCAGCTGACTTCCGCTCCGGAAAATGGGGAAGCGGTGGAAAAAGTCCTTGCGCCCATACAAAAACGTTCCGTCTCCGCCTCCATGCTGGAAACTTTGGCTGTAGTGGCCTATAAACAGCCCGTGACACGGGGGGAGATAGAGGAGATACGGGGGGTGCGGTGCGAATATGCCGTAACCCAGCTGCAAAAGCTGGGGCTCATTTCCGTTTCCGGCCGCAAGGATGTGCCCGGCCGGCCTCTGCTTTTTGTAACGACCGATGCCTTTCTGCACAAGTTCCGGCTCCATTCTCTGGAGGAACTGCCCGCCCTGCCGGAGATGCCCGTTCCGGAGGAAATAGACAACGTATAATCGCCCGGAAAGGCTCTCCGGGCATTTTTTCTGCCAGAAAAGCCGTTTTTTACAGTTTTCTCAATGTGTTTGCATTTACAGGGGTTTTCCCGGGGAGAGCGGTGTGGTATGATACAGGAGAAACATCATGGGGTATGGGGCCATGAGCTCCGCCCGGAAAGGATTACTATGGAAAAACATCCCATACGCAGGAGCACCGTTGGGGGTCAGGCCGTTATGGAGGGCGTGATGATGAAATCTCCTGAGGGCACGGCTTTGGCTGTCAGGCAGAGCGATGGTTCCATCGTCAAGGAATTTTATCATACTACAAATAAACATAAGCCTGGTTCCTTCCCCACTTGGCCGGTGGTGCGGGGGGTCTATGCCTTTGTGGATTCACTGATAGGGGGCATGAAGATCACTACCCGCAGTGCGGAGCTGTTGGGGGAAGAATATGAAGAGGAACCGGGCAAGTTTGAAAAATGGCTTTCCAAGACCTTCCATAAGGATATTATGGATGTAGCAATGGGAGTGGCCATAGTGCTGGCCGTGGGATTGGCGCTGGGGCTGTTTGTGCTGCTGCCTTCCCTGCTGGTAAGCTTGCTGCATCTGCAGAGCGGCTTTACAGTCAGCCTGCTGGAGGGAGTGTGCCGGCTGGTGATTTTTATCGGGTATCTGCTGGCCGTTTCCCGGATCAAAGATATCAAACGGGTGTTCATGTATCATGGAGCGGAACACAAGACCATCGCCTGTTATGAAGCGGAAGGAGAGATGACGCCTGCGAACATCCTTCATTACACCCGGTTTCACGCCCGCTGCGGTACCAATTATCTGTTTCTGGTGATGATGGTATCCATACTGTTCTTTGCCTGCATCCCGGTGAAGGCGCTCCTGCCCAGGCTCATCACCCGGATCCTGTTTATTCCCGTAGTGGCGGGGCTGGCTTACGAGGTGCTCAAGGCCGCAGCCAAGTCTGATTGCCTGCTGGCTCGAATCGTCCGGGCTCCTGGACTGGCCCTTCAGCGGATCACCACTGCCGAACCTACAGAGGATATGGCGGAGGTGGCACTGGCAGCCTTTAACCTGGCCATGAATCCTCCGGCAGAGGATCTGCGGGTAGTGCTGCCCAAGGAAAAGGAGCAGGCGGCAGAGGAGCAGGCTCCTGCGGAAGCGACAGAGACGGTACACCCCGAAGTACCGGAAGAAAAGGATCTGTCCGGAGCACCGGAAGAAGCCGGCCGGTCAGGAGAGGACGCATAAGTGGATCGGAATCTGGCCCGCCGGGAGCTGGAACAGATCTTGATCCCCGCTGCCGGAGAGGAAGCCGGACTGGAAGCTGGATTTATGCTGGAACAGGTGTTGGGGCGCAGGACTTCCCGGCCGGTGACAGCGGAAGATTGGATGCAGCTGAGCGCCATGGTACGGCGGCGGCTTACGGGAGAACCGCTCCAGTATATTTTGGGAGAATGGGCGTTTATGGGGCTGCCCATGCGGGTGGGCCCTGGCGCGCTGATCCCCCGCCCGGAAACGGAACTGCTGTGCGAGTTGGCACTGAAAGAGATAAAACCCGGAGACATGGTGCTGGATCTCTGCTGCGGCACGGGCTGTCTGGGGGTGGCGCTGGGGAAGCTGGGCGGAGCGAAGGTTACCTTTTCCGATATCAGCGGAGAGGCGTTGGCGCTGGCCCGGGAAAACGCCCGTATAAACGGCGTGGAAGGGGTGTTTTTGCAGGGAGATCTGCTGGAGCCCGTAAAGGCGGATACATTTGCCTGTATTCTCTGCAACCCGCCTTACCTGACGGAAACGGAAATGAATTTCCTGCAAAAGGAACTGACATTTGAACCTGCACAGGCCCTGTACGGCGGCAAAGACGGTCTGGACTTCTACCGGCGGTTGAGCCGGGAGGCGGCGGCCTGTCTGGAACCGGGAGGATCCCTGTATATGGAGATAGGCTGCACTCAGGGGACAGAAGTACAGGCGCTGTTCCCGGGAAGCCGAGTGGAAAAAGACCTGAGCGGCCTGGACCGCATGGTGATCTGGACGAAACATGAGAGATAAGCTGAAAAAACTGAAAGCCCGTTACGAGGAGCTGGGAAAGCTCCTCAGTGCGCCGGAAGCCATGGCGGATATGGACAAATGGCGGGAGATGAATAAGGAACAGTCCCAGCTGGGAGAGATTGTGGCCGTATACGATGTGTATGAGCAGACTCTTACGGAAGAAGAGGACTGCAGGGCCATGCTGGAAGAGCACCTGGAGCCGGAAATGAAAGAGATGGTCCAGGGAGAGCTTTCTCTGCTGGGAGAAAAAGAAAAAAAGCTGGAGGAGGAACTAAAACTCCTGCTGCTGCCAAAAGACCCCAATGACGATAAAAACGTAATTCTGGAGATTCGGGCAGGCACCGGCGGGGAGGAAGCCTCTTTGTTCGGAGCGGATCTGCTGCGGATGTATGAGCGCTACGCCGAGCGCCATCGTTACGGCGTGGAGTTTATGACCGAGAATCTGACGGAAAAGGGCGGCGTCAAGGAAGTGGTGCTGACCCTTACCGGAAATGGTGCCTATTCCCGGCTGAAGTTTGAAAGCGGCGTTCACCGGGTGCAGCGGGTGCCGGAGACGGAATCTCAGGGACGCATCCACACCAGCGCAGCCACGGTGGCCGTGCTGCCGGAGGTGGAAGACGTGCAGATAGAGATCCGGGATTCAGATATCCAGATCGATACCTATCGCAGCTCCGGGGCAGGGGGACAGCATGTAAACAAGACATCCTCGGCCATCCGCATCACCCATTTGCCTACGGGTATCGTGGTGGAATGTCAGGATGAGCGCAGTCAGTTCAAGAATAAGGATAAGGCCATGAAGGTACTCAAAAGCCGCCTGTACGATATGTACCAGTCGCAGCAGAATGCCGCCGTGGCCAGCGCCCGAAAGAGCATGGTAGGTTCCGGCGACAGAAGCGAGCGGATCCGCACCTATAATTTCCCGCAGAACCGGGTGACGGATCACAGGATCAACATGACCCTGTACAAGCTGGATCAGTTTTTGGACGGAGATATGGACGAGCTTATCGACGCACTTATCGTGGCCGAGCGCACCCGGCAGCTCAGCGGCGAAGGAGAGGCATAAGCCAAAAGGAAGTAAAGTTTTATGGAAACCAAAGTGATCGGCTGCGTGGCGGATCCCTTGGCGGGGACGGAGCTGGGCGCCGAAATTATTCGGAACGGCGGGCTGGTGGCTTTCCCAACGGAAACGGTATATGGTCTGGGGGCCAACGGACTGGACGGAGAGGCGGTAAACCGCATCTTTCTGGCCAAGGGACGGCCTAACGACAACCCGTTGATCCTCCATGTATCCCGGAAGGAACAGGCCGGAAATCTGTGGCTGGAGGTGCCCCCGGAGGCCGAAAAGCTGATGGATACATTCTGGCCGGGCCCCCTCACCCTGATATTCCGGCGGGCGGAATGCGTGCCGGATGAGGTAACGGCAGGACTGGATACCGTGGCGGTGCGTATGCCCCATAATCCTACGGCGCTGGCTCTTATTGAGAAGGCGGGTGTGCCTGTTGCTGCCCCCAGCGCCAATCTCAGCGGCAAGCCCAGCCCTACCCGGGCGGAGCATGTTTTGCGGGATATGGAAGGGAAGATCCCGCTGATCCTGGACGGAGGCCCCTGCCGCTTTGGGGTGGAGAGCACGGTACTTTCTTTGGTGGGGATACCCACCATCCTTCGGCCCGGTGCCGTGACCAAGGAGATGCTGGGAGCCGTTATAGGAGAGGTGCAGCTGGCAGACTGTCTGCTCCATCCCCTGAAGACAGGGGAAAAGGTACTTTCCCCCGGAATGAAGTATCGCCACTATGCCCCCAAAGCGCAGGTATATGTGGTCACCGGGGAGCCGGAAAAGGCAGCCCGGCGGATATTGGAGCGGTATGCCGCTATGGAAGCGCAGGGAAAGACTGTGGAAATAGCCGGCACGGAACAGACTATGGCGCTGTACAAAGCCAGAGGCTGCCGCTGCTCCCTTATGGGGGACAGGCAGGATCCGGTGACTCTGTGTGCCCGGCTTTTTACCCTGCTGCGGGAAATGGATGAACGGGCGGAGGTGATCCTCTGCGAAGGCGTACCGCCTCAGGGGGCGGGCCTTGCCTACATGAACCGGCTGCTGCGGGCTGCGGGCTTTCAGGTAGAAGAGGTATAAAGACAGAGGGGACTTATATGGCAGTGCACATACCAGCTATGAGGGAATGGGAGACATAAAAGAAATTCAGCCCGTTCCCAGATATTTTCATCTTGTAGAAAGGACGGAACAAATGGTATGATAAATAAGATAGGCGTAGAAAAGATTGCCATGGCCTGCGACCATGGGGCTTATGCGCTCAAGCAGCATATAAAGGCATGGCTTCAGGCGCAGGGGTATGTGGTGCTGGACTTTGGGTGTTTCTCTCAGGAAAGCATGGATTATCCGGATACCGCTTTTCCCGCTGCTCTGGCCGTAGCTACCGGCGAAGCGGACAGGGGCATCGTTATGTGCACTACGGGCATTGGCGTGTCTATCTGCGCCAACAAAGTCAGGGGCATCCGCTGCGCATTGTGTGATAATGAAGAATGCGCCCGGCTAACCCGGCTGCATAACGATACCAATGTGCTGGCCTTCGGCGCCAAGCTGGTAACGGCGGAACAGGCGGAAAAAATTGCCGGGATCTGGCTGGAAACGCCCTTTTCCGGTGAGGAACGGCACGCCCGCCGCATAGGCAAGATTACCAGATACGAAAAAGAAAACGATTAAAACCCAGGAGGTGTACATATGAGCAAAGTAACCGTTATCGACCATCCTCTCGTTCAGCATAAGCTGGCCCTGCTGCGGGACAAGAACACCGGCGCCAAGCAGTTCAGGGAACTGGTGCAGGAGCTGTCCATGCTCATGGGCTATGAGGTCACCCGGAACCTTCCTCTGACCCCCGTATCCATTGAAACGCCCATTACGACCGCTACCTTCAATATGCTTTCCAACGAGAAGCTGGCGGTGATCCCCATTCTGCGGGCTGGCCTGGGTATGGCAGACGGCATGATGAACCTGATCCCCAATGCCAAAATGGGGCACATTGGCCTGTACCGCAACCCCGATACCCTGATGCCCACGGGCTACTACTGCAAACTTCCCGATGATATTGCACAGCGGGAATGCATCATTGTGGATCCCATGCTGGCTACCGGAAATTCCGCCATCGAGGCCATCCGTCTGGTGAAGGAAGCAGGGGCCAACAGCATCCGTCTGGTCTGCCTGCTGGCGGCGCCTGAAGGGATTTACGCCCTGCAGAAGGCCCATCCCGATGTGGATATTTATGTGGCGGCCATCGATGAAAAACTCAACGACCATGGCTACATCGTGCCCGGTCTGGGCGATGCCGGAGACAGGCTTTTCGGCACCAAGTAAGTGCTGACGGAGGAAGCCGCCGCTTTTGGCTTTCAGCAGGCCTGGCTGCTGCCGGTGCCCCAATATAAAGATTGGGTGTGCAGGCGGGCGGAGGGGGATATGCCCCCGCAGGCAGATTATATTGAAGCAGACCCCCGTCAGGCCTATCCATGGGCCCGGGGGTTTTTGCTGTTGGTCTGGCCTTATGTGCCCTATACGCCGGAGAGCGGACTATCGGGTTACTATCCGGCCTCCAACCAAAGTTATCATGCCGCCATGGCCCTGCGGCAAAAGCTTCTGGGCAGGGGAGAACGGTGCGAAATGGCCCGGGTGCCTTTCAAAACCGTCATGGAGCACTGGGGGCTTGGGACGATGCTTTGCAATTCGCTGATAGCGCTGCCTCGATGGGGAACCCGGTTCATTTTGCAGGGTCTGATGGTGGAGGCGGAGGGAGAGTGCCCCGATCCGGTTCTTTCCAGCGGCTGCCTGCATTGCGGGCGCTGCCAACGGGCCTGCCCAGGAGGCGCCATAGACGAAGGCGGGTATCATTGGCGCAGGTGTATCCGCGCCTATATGGAGGAGGATATGCCTCCGGCGGTCATGGAGCGAATGACCGTGCTTATGGGATGTGAGGTCTGCCAGGAGGTATGCCCGCTGAATGCGGGGGTGCCGCATCGGCCCCAGACAGGAGAGGAACGGGCAGCCTTTGCGCCGGAGAGGCTGTTGGCCGGGGAACAGAAGGCGGCTTTGCAGATCATTGGAAAGAACATGAAAAAGGGGAATAAGCTCATTGCCCAAAGTGCTGTGCTGGCAGCTAAGGCCGACAGAAAGGATCTGCTGCCGCTGATGGAACAACAGCTGAAGGAACAGATCCCAAATGGAGAAAGGCAGGCGCTGCTTTGGGCGATTTCCCGCTTGCAAAGGACGAAAGAATAGGGTATACTATAACTTGCGTGCCAAGTGGGGAATCAGCGGTGCCCTGAACCTGCAATCCGCTACAGCAGGACCGGATCCCCCGTCTGAGGCGCATGGTTTTGGGTTATGGCCCGGATAAGGAGTGTTGAGCTGCGGGTCTTGTGCAACAGACCGCTGTGAACCGTGTCAGATCCGGAAGGAAGCAGCACTAAGCGGATAGGTTTGTGTGCCGCAAGTCTTCCTGCGGGGAGCCACCTGTCCGGGGGTCCAGCCGGGAACCAGGCGACGAAGCGGGGTGCACGCTTTTTTTATCGGAACAGAAGCCTCTTTGGAGGCTTCTTTTTGTTTGCTTTGTTGCTGCTAAAAAAGGCTGGTGAGTCGGGAGGCCATATCTGAGCAGCACACCGTTTTTCTACCTGCTGTGTGCCGCCTTTTCCTCCGAAAAGAAAAAAGCCCCCGAAGGGGCCGTACATATAGACGGAAGAGGCATTGGCGAAGCTCAGCAAAGGTTCAGCCCGGGAAGTACTACAGCCATGACTTTTTCGTGTACCTGTTCCTCGGGCAGCAACCGGCCGGCTTCCATACAGGAGATCACAAATGCATCATCCAGCCGGGCTGCGTATTGCAGATACCTGTCCCGGGCGCGCTGCTGCAGGGAACCGGCGGCTTCATACACATCCTTCTTATCCCCCACATAGTCCCGGAACCCTTTCTTTTCTACATTTCTGGAAGCTTCCATAGGCGCAACATCCAGAATCAGCTGCATATCCGGTCGAGGCAGATGAAAATGCCCGTATTCCAGTTCCGTGCAAAAGGCCAGCATATCTGTGCCGCTGTTCAGGTCAAGGTCCCGAATGCTCTGGTATACGGCATTGGAGAGTACATACCGGTTGATGAGCACCACATCGTAGGCCTCCGGATCAAAGGCCTGCATGGCTTCCCAACGATCCAGGGCAAACCACAGGGCCATACTGTGCTGATCCACCCGGTCGGCGGCGGTGCCCAGTTTTCCGGAAAGGTATTGCCCCACATAACCGCCAAAGTAGCTGCCGTAGGCAGGGAAGGAAAGCTCACCCACCTTCAGTCCCCGCTGCTCCAGTGCCGCCTTCAGACGCCGGGTCTGTGTGCCCTTCCCGGTACCGTCAATGCCTTCCAGAGTAATGATCCTGCTCATAGCTGCTCCCGTTCACAAAAAATTTCTAGCCGAGTATACCACAGTACGGAGTCTGTGGCAAGGTTTTCCCACGGAAGCAAGGGGAGAGCTGGAGGTACGGAGGGATATGGGGGCGGGATGGAGGGATGCTGTCAAAAGAATCCCGGGAACCAAAGAGTCGATTCGCCGAAAAATCACCCATCGCTCTGGTATAAAATAGCGCCATGTCAAACAGAAAAGGCAACAAACGAAAATCGCTGTATGCACGGCTGCGCAGCACCATGGAAGCAGGCCCCCTGCTGCAAGGGAGCAGCCGGTGCTGCATGGAGCTGGGGCTCTTTCTTTGCGCATTGCTTCTGGGCCGGATCCGGCTGGGGAATCTGTGCGCACCTTTTGGATTGAGTGTTCTGGGAGCAGCGGCATTTTGCGGCATTCATCCCCTGTTTCCCGGGGCGGGGGTGCTGCTGGGCGCTCTGCTGGAGGGGCAGCCGCTTTGGGGCGTTATGATCGCAGGGGCGGTATTTTCCCTGCTTCTGATCCTGGCCGGGATATTCGTTCGACAGCCTTCGGTAAGCGGGCGGCTGCTCCTGTTTGTGCTAACGGAGGGAGCGGTACTGCCTTTTCAAATAGACGGTACGGGGGCTTCTGCGGCGTATGCATTGCTGTCGGCAGCCTTATCCGTATTGTGTTTGTTTCTGCTGCTGCGGTGTTACGCCATTTTCCGCAGATTTTCTTTGCAAAACCCCTTGGGCGGGTCGGAGCAGCTGTGCCTGTGCGTGCTGACGGGATTGCTGCTGCTTGGGCTCCGGGGGCTGGAGGCGGGGAACCTGTCATTGCCGGCGGTGCTGCTGTATGTGTGTATGCTGCTGTTGACTTATGCCCGAGGGCCGGGGGGCATAGGGGTCAGCGTATTGCTGGGAGCCGTGCTGGCCATGGGCATGGATAAGGGGCCGGAACTGCTTGGCACCTATGCGCTGACGGCGCTGTTCTGTGCGCTGACGGCACCCTATGGCCGGGGTTATCTGCTTATTGCATTTTTGTTGAGTCAGGCCGTTGCCTATGGATTTCTGACGGGGAACCGGGGCCCGGTGACCATGGAGAATGCGCTGATCGCCGCTATGCTTTTCGGAGCCTTACCGGGGGAATGGCTGAATTTGCTGGAAGGTATCCTCAGCGAAAACCGAAGCCGCCGGGAAAATACGGCTTTGGCTATCCGGCGGCTTCAGGAACGTACCGCCCGGGAGATGGAGCAGACCGCCCGTTTGTGCGGGGAGCTTTCCGGTCTGTTCACTCCGGGAGAGACGGCGGGGCAATATCTGGAGGCCTGGTCGCTGGGGGCAGCCCGGCAGGTATGTATGGGCTGTGAAGCCAGGATACTCTGCTGGCGGGACGGAGCTGCCATGGAAAAAGCGATCCTTTCCCTTTTGCCTGCCTATGACCGGGGGGAGAGCGTGCGTCCTTTGCCGCCTATGGACGTCCGCTGCCGGTATTTTCATGAAATGATGTCCGCCGCCTATCAATCTTATAATCAGGCCTTTGCCCATGAAGCAGGGCTGCGGCGGGCCATGGATCAGTATGCCTATATGAATCGCCAGCTCAGCGGGCTGGCGGCCGCCCTGTTCCGGCAGTCTGCAAGGCTGAGAGAGGACTGCTGGGTGGATGACAAGCTGGAGACCCGGCTGTTCGGCGGCCTTCAGAGTAAAGGGTTTCGGCCGGCGGCTTTAGATGCCTTTTACCCCGGGGGAAGACTGCTGCTGCGACTGAAGCTGGAGGCGGATAAGGACATATCCTCCGGTCAGGCGGTACAGGCGGTGAGTCAGCTGACGGGAAAGACCATGCGGCTGCTGGAAGCCCGGCGAAGGGAAAATACCCTGCTGCTGGAGATGGAGGAAGGGGCGGCGCTGCGAGCTTCCATGGCTGTGGCGGCTTTGCCGGAAAACCCCGGCGTGCCCTCCGGGGATGCATCGGGGGAATACCGGCTGCCCAATGGCCGGGTGGTTTATGCCGTATCCGACGGCATGGGCAGCGGGGAAAAGGCCATGGCGGAAAGCCGGGAGGCCATTCATCTGCTCTTTACCATGCTGCAGGCAGGATTGGAACGGGAGCTGGTATATGAAAATGTGAATCGCCTGCTGCTGCATCGGGCTCGGGAGGAAATATATGCTACATTGGATACAGCCAGTATCGATCTGGGCACGGGGGAAACGGAGTTGGTAAAGTTCGGCGCACCCCCTACCTGTCTGCTGCGGGGCGGAGTGCCACGGTTTCTCTTTGGAGAATCCCTGCCCTGCGGTATCGTAGATGAGGCCAAGCCCTCCGTGCAGCGGCTGCATCTGCGGCGGCGGGATAAGCTGATCTTTGTGACCGACGGGGTCTATGATCTGCTGGGGAAGGAAATGGAGGAAGCGTTGACCCAATGGAACCGGGGCGGAGACCGGGAGCTGGCCCAAACGGTGCTGGAAGCGGCCAGAGCCCGGGGGCAGCAGGATGACATGACGGTGATGGTGGTAGGGATAGAGTAAAGAAATGCGCATCTCGCTGGAACTGTTTTTGCTGGACAATTTTATCATGAACCTGCTGGGCCTGCGGCTGGGGGAATGTCTGCGGGGAGAGCGGGGCCGGTGCAGCAGGCTGTGCGCTTTGGGAGGGGCTTTGTGGAGCCTGGCGGCTCTGAGCCGGATCCCGTTTCTGCTGACCCTGCCGGGGCGGATTGTCTGTTTGATCCTGCTGACGGTATGCACGGGCCGTCGGGGCCGGTATGGGGCGGTGTTTTTTTCCCTGCTGGCAGCTTTTATCCTGCTGGGAGGAGGGCTGCTGCTTTTGCAGCTGGCCCTGGGGATCCCTCTGCAAAGCGGCGGGGCAGTGGTGACTACGGTGCCCCTGCGGCTGGCTTTATACGGAGCCGGGGCGGGAATGGGGCTGGTGCGGCTGATGCGCAGCCTTCTTCGCCGGGGATACGCAAAAAGCCGGGAGATCCCTGTGATCCTGTATCTGGAGGGAAGATCCATGGCCCGGCAGGCCTTTGTGGATACGGGAAATCTCCTTCGGGAGCCCGTAACAGGGCTGCCGGTGGTGCTGCTTAAAAATGCAGGCATACAAAAAGGAGCGCCTCTGTTTATAGAGGGATGGGGAGAGATCACCGTAGCACCGGGGGAACTGCGGTTGGATTCTGGGGAAAGGATACCGGTATACTGCGGAGAAGCGCCCATGGAACTGGCTCAGGAGGGAGCCATTGTGCCGGACTGGGCATTGCCGCACAGAGAAAGGAGAAATAAGTATGCTGCAATTTTTTCAAAGGTTGTTTTACCGGCTGCTGGGCCGTCTGTTTCCCAAGAAAAAGAATGTTCTGTGGTATCTGCGGACGGGAGAGAGTCTGCCTGCTCCCCTGAGCCCGGAAGAGGAGAGCCGCTGCGCCATGCTGGCCCCGCAGGAGGAGTGGGCCCGGAACAAGCTCATAGAGCATAATCTGCGGCTGGTGGTGTATATCGCCAAAAAGTTTGAAAACACCGGAGTGCTGACGGAAGACCTTATCAGCATCGGCACCATTGGCCTTATCAAAGCTGTAAACACCTTTAACAGCGAGAAAAAGATCAAACTGGCGACCTATGCTTCCCGATGCATCGAAAATGAGATATTGATGCACTTGCGACGAACATGCAAACTGAAGCTGGAAGTGTCCATTGATGAGCCTTTGAACACGGACGGCGACGGCAATGAACTGCTGCTTTCCGATGTGCTGGGTACCGACGGGGCAGAGGTAGGGGAGGCTTTGGAGGAAGAGGTGGACCGGGTGCTGCTGCATACGGCACTGAAGCGGCTCAACTCCCGGGAACAGGAGATCGTCAACCGCCGTTATGGACTTACGGGGCAAAGGCCCCAGACACAGAAGCAGGTGGCGGATACCATGGGGATTTCTCAAAGCTATATTTCCCGGCTGGAAAAACGGATCCTGCGGCGGCTGCAAAAGGAAATACTGCGGATGCAGAACGGATGATCTGTCAAAAATGTAGAAAAAACGGGGAATTTCTGCAAAAGAAGCGGCACAGGCATTGATTTGCCTGCAGGGATCCTTCATACTTTGTTTCATACAAAGAAGAAAGGAAAGGGCCCATGCAGACGGATAAACTCATTTCTCCCCATATTGACAGTTCTCTTCGTCATAATATCCTGCGTCTGCCCAGAGAGGTATATACGGCCAGCGGCATCGTCATCAACGGCAGGCGGATCAAAAGCTTTGTGTTTACTACGGATCTGGCCATCATTCGCAACTGCGATGCGGATGCGGTTTTTGCCGTGTATCCCTTTACACCCCAGCAATGCATCAGCGATGCTATTATCAAGGCTTCCTATATCCCCGTGTTCTGCGGGGTAGGGGGTGGCACGACCAAAGGCCTGCGCACCGTGGGCCTTGCAAAGGATGTGGAGAGCCAGGGAGCCATGGGTGTGGTGCTTAATGCACCCATTTCAGACCTTAACCTGCTGGCTGTGGCCCGGGCGGTGGATATCCCGGTGATCATCACTGTGACCCGGGAGGATACGGACGTGGCGGCGCGGATCGCAGCGGGGGCCTCCATTATCAACGTGGCCTGCGCCCAGCAGACGCCGGAGCTGGTGAAAAAGTTCCGCACTCAATTTCCGGAACTGCCCATTATTGCTTCCGGAGGCGGCACGGGGGAAAGCATCCTGCGTACCATTCAGGCAGGGGCGAACGCCATTACCTATACGCCGCCTTCCACGGGAGAGCTGTTCCGCGGGATCATGGAGAAGAACCGGGAGTAACTGCATAGCTGCTTATAAGGGGGCCTCCCCTTGTTTTTCTGCATGACTGCCCGTGCAGAGAGGCTGTGCGGCAAAAAACACAATAAACAATGAAAGGGGAAAAGGATCATGCAACTGGTATTGTTGCGTCACGGAGAAAGTCAATGGAATCTGGAGAATCGTTTTACGGGATGGACGGATGTGGAACTATCAGATACAGGGCGGCAGGAAGCCGCCGCTGCAGGAAAAGCCATGCAGGCGGCAGGGCTGGATTTTGACGTGTGCTTCACTTCCTGCCTGAAGCGGGCCATCCATACGCTGAACCTGGCTTTGGATGCTATGGACAGATGCTGGCTGCCCGTATATAAAAGCTGGAAGCTGAACGAGCGCCATTACGGCGCTCTGCAAGGACTCAATAAGGCGGAAACGGCAGAGAAGTTTGGAGAGGAGCAGGTGCATATCTGGAGGCGTGCTTATGATGTGCGGCCGCCGATGCTGGGAAGGGAAGATCAGCGGAACCCGGCCCTGCAGCCGGCCTACCGGAGGGAAAACGGGCAACTCCTGCCCTTGGGAGAAAGCCTGGCGGATACCGTCGCCCGGACGGTGCCATATTTTGAGCAGCAGATCCTGCCCCGGATGCAGAACGGAGAACGGGTGCTGATTGCCGCCCACGGGAATTCTCTGCGGGCACTGATCCTGTTCCTGGAAAAAATGATGCCGGAACAGATCATGAAGGTGAACCTGCCCACTGGGGTACCGCTGGTATACCATTTTGACGAAACTTTCGCTTTGAAAGAAAAGACATACATTGGCGATCCCGAACTTATAAAGAAAAAGATCGAAAAGGTAGCCGGGCAGGGAAAGATACAAGCAGGCACATAAAAGAAAGTGTCCCGATCGGTTGACAATGCAATTTACCGGTGATAGCATGTGCTTCAAATGTGGAAAGGAGACGTTTTATGGAAAAGAGCGCCATTTTTCACCAGAGCAATTCACAGTATTCCTACTTCGTATCCGACACCAGAGCGGTGGTGATCCTGCGTA
The DNA here is from genome assembly GCA_900545265.1 of uncultured Eubacteriales bacterium. Lineage (GTDB taxonomy): Bacteria > Bacillota > Clostridia > Christensenellales > CAG-138 > RUG472. Next base: position 7,017 of record UQYI01000003.1, on the reverse strand, counting down.
CCAAGCGGGAGGATTCTATCCGCAGCATTCGGGTGCTGTGGAATACAGGGCACCGGTTCTGCGTGGAGCAGCTGGCGCAGCCCATGGAGCTGTATGGCAGCGACCTGCTGGCGGATTATTACATGGCCGTGCTGGACAACGGGGATCCGGGGTATGGATATATATTCGAGATCACTGACGGGGACGGCGGCCTGTGGTATTATAATGAAAGCGGGTTTTCCAGACAGATGTGTCCGGAACGTGCTTTTGAAGATAATTTCAGCCTGGTTTTTCCCAATGAGAGGGACATTATCCGCCCCAACCGGCGCTTTGAAGGCCGGGTGTTTTACCAGATATTCCCGGAACGCTTCTGCAGGAGCACGGATAAGGCCAATACAGCCTATATCAATATGGACTGGAATACGGACAGGCCCGACAACGAACACTTTGCCGGCGGAGACCTGAACGGCATTCGGGAAAAACTTCCGTACCTGCAGGAACTGGGGATAGGCGCCATTTACATGACACCGATTCATCCTTCCGTCAGTGCCCACAAGTATGATATAGACGATTACTTTGCCATTGATCCCATGTTCGGCACCATGGAGGATTTTAAGGCTCTGGTGCAGGAAGCCCATTGCCGGGATATCCTGATCGTGATGGATCTGGTATTCAACCATTCCAGCTTTTTGAACCCGCTGTTTCAGGATGTGGTGCGCAAGGGGCGGGAAAGCCGGTATTACCATTGGTACTATGTAGACGGCGACAAGCCTGAATGGGATAAACGCAATTATAAAACCTTCAGCGATGTTGCCATGATGCCAAAGCTCAATACCAATAATCCGGAGGTGCAGGAATACCTGACCCGGGTGGGAGAGTTCTATCTGGCGGAGTGTAAGGTAGACGGATTCCGACTGGATGTGGCCTTTGATGTAAGTCATGACTTCTGGCGATTCTTTAAAAAACGTCTTCAGCGGATCGATCCTCAAGTATATCTTATCGGGGAGGACTGGCAGAATTCCTATGCTTTTTTGGGCAATGACCAGTGGGATTCCGTCATGAATTACCCCTTCCTCTACGCCTGCCGGAGGTATCTGGCGGAGGATCGGTATGATGCTGACGGGTTCGTCTCCTTTTTGACCGGAGTACTTATGCGCTATGAAGACGGAACCAACCGGAATATGCTGAATCTGTTGGATTCTCATGATATCCATCGGTTTTTCACCCTTTTGCAGGAGGATGTGAACCGGCAGCTTATGGCACAGGGAGCGCTCATCTTTTATCTGGGCAGCCCCATGCTGTATTATGGGGATGAAGTCTTTATGACCGGGGGACAGGATCCTCTGAACCGCAGGCCCATGGAGTGGAACAGCCCCCGGTTTGTTTCCGAAGAACATGCGTTCTTGAAGAAGCTGCTGGCGCTGCGCCGGGAGGATGTGCTGCGCTACGGGGATATCCGCCTGTATACCCGGTCGGGTGTGGCCTGTATCCGCCGGAGCTATCAGGGCAGGGTACTGACTCTGGCGCTGAATCACTCCGGTGCAGAGCAGTCTCTGCCGGAAGGAAAGCTGCTCTTTGGCCGTCGTGTGCAGGATGGCAGGATGGAAAACGACTCTCTGGCGGTGCTGGAAGGATAAGACAAATTGACAATACTTAACCTCGGAGCGGAAGGATAGACTGTATCCTGTCTGTTCCGAGGCTTTTTTATGTGAAAAAGAGCTCCCGGCAGGTGCTATGAACGGTCAGGTATGCATATGCTTTTTTGCCCTTGCAATCCATGTGTGGTTATGATAAAATTGACTACAGTCAAAAGCATCTTGCTCTGTATGGATTTTAATTCTCACTTTCCCGGAAATAAGGAGGTATTTTATGAAAAAAATGAAGCCCATTCTGCTGGCGATCCTGATACTGGTGCTGCTCCTGCTGGCAATCTTTGTGGCGGTGTATTTCACCCGCATCAAGACCATGAGCACCATCCGGCAGATTACGGAATATCCGGAGTATAATCTTTATTCCATGGATGTGGAGTATGACTATGATCTGGACCGGCTCATCGCATACGGCATTGAAGATAACCAGAGCTTTACCGAGGCCATTCTCAAAGAAGCACTGCCCTATCTGCCCGTGCATATAGAGTCTCCTGATTTTGGATGCAGCGCCTTCACCATGGTGGAGCCTTCGGGGAATGTGCTTATGGGCCGGAATTACGATTTCAAAAACAATGCTGTTCGTTCTTCTCCTTGATAGATTTACGAGTTTCCTGCGGAGCATCTTCTACGCCATAAAGGATGGTGCTGAGCCATGACGCATTTGGGTCGGGCAACTTCTTCGGGGTGGGTTTTGGCATGAATGATGCGCCAAGTATAATCTGAACGACGGATTCCTCTTCGCCGCGCACGGCTGCGAGTGCGGCAAGACCTGCGCGGATGGTGGCGGAAGTAACATCGGTGTTCAGGGACAGACCCGGGTGGGATACGGTCAGCTGTCTGGCGGTGTTTACCGGTACGAAGACATGATCTCCGACAGGATAGATTCTTATATTCCCATGAACTTTGATTGTATTTACGATTTTGCTAATATATCTACTGTCGGCACCGATATAGTGCTGGACGTGACCCCCGTGGCTGCGGGATGTCCAAATCACAGGGCCACGGGGAGTCAGAACTGCAAGGTGAGCGAGGAGCTCGTGAACTTGCTCCTGCTCGAAGGGACGCTGCCAAACAACCTCCCTCCATTCAAGGTTTTCAAAAGGCTAACGAGTGGGAACCCTATGCTCACGAGATGATGGCTGCACCATCTGCAGAGTTTTGTATTCCTGGCATCTGACGAAGCATCCTATATCACGGGTGTTGTACTCAGCGTAGACGGCATGGCAAGAACATAAAAACGGAAACAGGGCAGCTGGAAACGGCTGCCCTATCTTCAGAATATGGAGGTCTATACATGAAAAGATTTATTCCCATTTTAATGATGCTTCTACTTTTAACAGGTTGTGGAGCCCAGTCATCTGAAACTTCCTATCGACAGATTTCCATGGAGGAAGCTGTCACGATGATGGAGGAGGAAACCGGATACATCATCCTCGATGTCCGGACTGCTCAGGAATATAGTGAAAAGCATATTCCCGGTGCGATTAATATTGCCAACGAATCCATCGGCACAGAGGACATTCCGGAGCTGCCGGATAAAGATCAGTTGATTCTGGTATACTGCCGCAGCGGTAATCGGAGTAAGCAGGCATCTGAAAAGCTGGTAAAACTGGGCTACACAAATATCGTAGAGTTCGGCGGTATCAATGACTGGACGGGAGAAACCGTCAGCGGCGAAGCGTGACAATATCACGGAACTTGTAGAAAATTCAGGTTATCATGGAGACATCAAACAAAAGATCACAGGAGGACTTGTATATGTCTGTCATCCATATCAATAAGAGTAATTTCCAGAATGAGGTTCTGAATTCCGAGAAACCCGTCCTACTGGACTTCTGGGCGCCCTGGTGCGGCCCCTGCCGGATGGTCAGCCCAGTTGTGGATGAGATCGCGTCTGAGCGCGGCGACATCAAAGTTGGCAAGGTCAATGTGGACGAGCAGCCGGAACTGGCCGCGCAGTTCGGCGTCATGAGCATCCCCACCCTTGTGGTGATGAAGAACGGCAAACTTGCCAATAAAACGGTGGGTGCGAAGCCCAAGGCGCAGATTCTGGCCATGCTGTGAGGAGGACATGGATATGGGATTTTTTGACTTTCTGAAAGGGCCCGACATTGGTGAGGGCGTCAGGGAATACAATGCAACGCCCGGCGCGGTCCCGCTGGATGTCCGAACACCGGAGGAATACCGGGAGGGCCATATCCCCGGCAGCAAGAATGTGCCTCTGCAGTCTCTTGACAAGGTGACCAGCTTCGTAAATAATCAAGATACGCCCGTGTTTGTCTACTGCCATAGCGGAGCCAGAAGCGCTCAGGCGGTCAGCGTGCTGGGGGGCATGGGGTATACCAACATCAAAAATATCGGCGGCATCGCCGCTTATGCAGGAAAGGTGGAACGATAATATGAAAGTTGTCATTGTAGGCGGTGTGGCAGGCGGTGCTACCGCTGCCGCCCGTATTCGCAGACTGAATGAGCAGGCAGAAATCGTAGTTTTTGAGCGCTCGGGGTATATCTCCTATGCCAACTGTGGTCTGCCATACTATATCGGTGATGTGATTACCGATCGGTCGGATCTGACCCTCCAGACCCCGGAAAGCTTCTTCTCCCGGTTCCATGTAAACATGAAGGTGCGTCATGAGGTCACGGCTATCCATCCCGAAAAAAAAGAAGTTACCGTGAAAAATCTGGAAACCGGTGAGGAGTTCGAGGAGAGCTATGACAAGCTGATTCTCTCTCCCGGAGCCAAGCCTACCCAGCCCCGGCTTCCCGGTGTAGGTCTTGATAAGCTGTTTACCCTGCGCACTGTTGAAGATACCTTCTGCATCAAGGATTACATCAATGCAAACCATCCCAAATCCGCTGTACTGGCAGGTGGTGGCTTCATTGGATTGGAGCTGGCAGAAAACCTGCGAGAGCTGGGGATGGATGTCACCATTGTCCAGCGTCCAAAACAGCTTATGAATCCCTTTGATGCCGATATGGCTTCTTTCATCCATAATGAAATGCGCAAGCACGGTGTAAAGCTGGCACTTGGTCATACCGTAGAAGGGTTTGAGGAAAAGGACGGCGGCGTGGATGTGCTGCTGAAAGACGAACAGCCTCTCCATGCGGATATGGTAATCCTGGCCATTGGTGTTTCTCCCGAAACCACCCTTGCAAAGGATGCCGGGTTGGAACTGGGCATTAAAGGAAGTATTGTGGTCAATGACCGAATGGAAACCTCCATTTCCGACATCTATGCCGTGGGCGATGCGGTGCAGGTGAAGCACTTCGTCACCGGGCAGGATGCTCTGATCTCTTTGGCTGGCCCTGCCAATAAACAGGGACGAATCGCTGCAGACAACATCTGTGGCGGAGACAGCCATTATACCGGCTCCCAAGGCAGCAGTGTCATCAAGATCTTTGGCATGACTGCCGCTACTACCGGCGTAAATGAGACCAACGCCAGAAAAACAGGGCTGGATGTTGATACGGTTATCCTGTCGCCCATGAGCCATGCAGGTTACTACCCCGGCGGGAAAGTCATGACAATGAAGGTGGTCTTTGAAAAGGCGACTTATCGCCTGCTGGGTGCGCAGATCGTAGGCTATGAAGGTGTGGATAAGCGCATTGATGTGCTGGCCACCGCTATCCGGGCAGGAATGAAAGCCACGGCACTGAAGGATCTGGATCTGGCCTACGCACCGCCTTATTCCTCTGCGAAAGACCCGGTAAATATGGCTGGCTTTATGGTTGAGAATATCGCAAACGGTGTTCTGAAACAATGGCATCTGGAAGATGCAGATCGTCTTCCTCGTGACGGAAGCGTAACTCTGTTGGACACCCGCACTGTGGAAGAATTCGCACACGGACACATTGACGGCTTCTTTAACATCCCGGTGGACGAGCTGCGGGAGCGGCTGGGTGAGCTGGACAAGCGTAAGCCTGTCTACGTCATCTGTCAGAGCGGTCTGCGCAGCTACATTGCCTGTCGTATCCTGGCCGGAAACGGCTTTGACTGCTATAACTTCTCCGGCGGCTTCCGGTTCTATGATGCTGTGACCAATGATCGCTGTCTCATTGAATCGGCTACGGCCTGCGGAATGGATCGAGCATAAAATCAGGACATCTGCTTGCAACTAATAGCAAGCAGATGTCCTTTTTGCTTAATCATTTTGCAATTGTTCCAGTCTGATTTTGTCTGTAATCTCCACTGTTCCACGAGTCAGTTTGACCATACCCTCGTTCTGGAAATAGCGAAGCATTCGGGTAACTACCTCACGGGCGGTGCCCATGTGGCCCGCAATGGTTTCATGGGTAATTTTGAGGGTGTTTGTTTCCTCTAAGCTGCATTCCTCCAGCAGAAATTCTGCCAGCCTTTTATCAAAGCTTTTCCACATGATCTGCTCCATGAGCCACATAACCTCAGAAAAACGGGTGGCCATAATTTCGTTGGTAAAATTAGCTACCACAGCAGACTCTTTCATAATGTGCTGATAAGTGTCAGCAGAAATAACCCACATCGTGGTATCCTTCTGCGCCTCAATGGTAATCTCAAACTGAATACTGTTCATCATACAGGAGGCGGAAAACAGGCAAATATCCCGATCAAACAAACGATAGAGGCTAATCTCTCGTCCTTCATCGGAAAGAATATAGGCACGAAGCTGTCCGCTTCTTACCAGCAGAAGACCAGTACACTCCACAGTTCCATTGTGAATCACGGTCCCTTTGTCCACTTTTCGTAAAACTGCATTTCGCTCCAAAATCTGCTGCTGGGTCGGTGTCAGTTTGTTCCAAATTGGAAAATAGGATGAAAAATCCATGGGTACACCTCCTTGAATACACATAGTATAAAATAATTTATGGCATATGTCAATAATTCCGTTGACATATAGGAGAGGGAGGATGTACAATGGTTGTATAAATGGCATATGCTGCAAATAATATGGAGGTGAATCTATGCCAAGACCGAGAAAATGCCGAAAAGTTTGTTGTTTACCGAATAATGATGGTTTTGTTCCGGTTCGTGGCGGCGAGGAACTGACTCCCATTGTCCTGAATGTGGATGAGTATGAATCCATTCGCCTGATTGACCGTGAAGGTTTTTCTCAGGAGCAATGCGGAGAATATATGCGTATTGCCAGAACAACGGTTCAGCAGATTTATGCAGCTGCCCGCAAAAAACTGGCCGATGCGCTGGTTGAGGGACTTCCTCTGCGAATCGAGGGAGGGGATTTTACACTCTGCAACGGAAACAGCGCAGCCTACGGGTGCAGAAATTGCTATCAGCAAAAAATCCATCCGATGCACGAAAAACCGAAAGGAGATAATATTATGAGAATTGCAGTCACTTATGAAAACGGAGAAATCTTTCAGCACTTCGGTCACACCGAACAGTTTAAAATCTACG
>UQYI01000002.1 GCA_900545265.1 uncultured Eubacteriales bacterium | reverse complement strand
GCCGCGTTCGGCGCTGGATCCAGCGCCAGACCGGGAAAGAAGTGAACCTCAAGGCGATTCTGCGACTGATGCGCAAGCTGAATCTGTTGTCTGTCGTTCGTCGCCGCCGACCCTATACCCGTTACCAGCAGGCTGTGCATAAATACCCCAACCTGCTGAATCGCCGCTTCGATCAGCCGCGGCCCAATCAGTTCTGGGTTATGGATATTACCTACATTCCGATTCCGGGCGGTATGCTGTATATGTGCGCTGTGCTCGATCTGTGTGGGAAGGTCGTGCTGAACTGGAAGATCGGCTCCGAAATGTCTTCCTCTCTGGTCACTGACGCCATCCGTGAAACCTTACAACAGGAAAAGGTCACTGATGGACTCGCCCTCCACAGTGACCAGGGGTCTCAATACACCTCCAAAGCATACTTCGACCTGACACAGGCATACCACGTTTCGCCGTCGATGTCCAGCCCCGGATGTCCTTACGACAACGCGGCGATGGAAAACTTCTTTGGTACCTTGAAGACGGAATGCCTGTACCGCGCCCGCTTCTCCTCGCGCGCCGAGGTGGAACAGCTCGTTGCCGAGTACATCCATTTCTACAATTTTGAGCGTATTTCGCTCAAAAACGGCCTTACCCCGCTTGAAATTCGGGGCAAGGCCGCGTAGACTATACTTATTCTTCAACAGGGCTTTTCTTTCTTCGTCCGTTGGACGGGGAACGGTCCAGGAGGAACTGTCAGGCCTTTTTGAATGAGAAAGGGGGTTATTTGGATTCGAAGAACTGTTCGCCGTAGCCGTAGTGTTCCCGGACATAATCGATATCCTTGTCTCCGCGGCCGGAAAGGTTTACCAGTATGCTGCCTTTCTTATGGGTACGGGCATACCGCATGGCATACGCCAAGGCATGGCTGCTCTCTACGGCAGGGATGATGCCCTCATACCGGCACAGATAGAAAAACGCTTCCATAGCTTCTTCGTCTGTAGCGGCATCATATTTTACACGGCCTATATCCCGCAGATAGGCATGCTCCGGTCCTACGCCGGGGTAATCCAGACCGCTGGCAATGGAGTATACCGGGTCGGGGTTCCCGTCCTTATCCTGAAGCAGATAGCTTTCAAACCCGTGAAGCTTGCCTACGGTGCCGAACATCATGCTGGCGGCGTTATCTCCAACAGCCTTGCCGCGGCCCAGAGGTTCTACACCTACCAGTTCTACAGGATCCGCCAGGAAGGGAACAAACATGCCGATGGCGTTGCTGCCGCCGCCCACACAGGCAGTGACCACATCAGGCAGAAGACCGGTCATTTCCTTGAACTGTTCCCGGGCCTCCTGTCCCACTACCATCTGGAAATCCCGCACCATCATGGGGAAAGGATGGGGCCCCACGGCGGAACCGATGCAGTAAATGGCAGTTTCATATTCGTTCAGATAAGCTTCAAAGGCAGCGTCCACGGCCTCTTTCAGGGTTTGAAGGCCTGCCTTTACAGGGATGACCCGTGCCCCCAGCATCTTCATACGGGTAACGTTGGGCGCCTGCTTTTCAATGTCCACCTGCCCCATGTAGATATCGCATTCCAGTCCGAAATAAGCGGCAGCCGTAGCCAGTGCCACGCCGTGCTGCCCGGCGCCGGTCTCGGCGATGAGTTTCTTTTTGCCCAGATACTTGGCCAACAGGCCTTCGCCCATGCAATGGTTCAGCTTATGGGCGCCGGTGTGGTTAAGATCTTCCCGCTTGAGGTAGATCTGTACGTTTCCCAAAAGGCTGCTGAGCCGTGCGCAATGATATACCGGGGTAGGCCGGCCCTGAAACTCGCGACGGATGCGGCGCAGCTCGCTGATAAACTTGGCGCTGTGGCAGATGCTCTGGTATGCATCGGCGATCTCCTCAAAGGCGGGGATCAGCTGAGGCGGAAGATAACTGCCGCCGTAAGCGCCAAAGCGGCCGTCTTCGGAGGGGAAAGTGCGCAGATATTCGTCCAGAGAAGAAATGGGATTCATGATACAAAAGCTCCTTTGCTGTTATTTTTGTTTTTGGGGTATAAAAAATCGCCCCTGCTGCTGCAAGGACGATGGAAACGCGGTACCACCTTGCTTCATGCCTCTGAAAGAGAACATGCACTTAACCCGGATGCCAACACATCCGCCCGGCTGTAACGGGCCCGGCCCGACCCCCATTCAGGGCACTCCGCAGTCCATATTTCACGGTAGACGCCACCTGTTCACACCGGCCACAGGCTCTCTGAGGGCATCAGTTCCGCTTTTTTTCTGCGTCACTGTTTGTGAATTATTATATATTATTTTTCCGGCTTGTCAATCCCCAAAAATAAAAAACTGTTTTTTAATTTGCGCAGCCGCCAGACGGCGCAGAAAGCGCATATCCTGCCCGGGAAAGGCGTATTTTGTAAGGACAAAGCGCTATGAGGAGGCAGCATGAAGGTAGAAAAAATGCGTATTACGGAGCGTCCGGCAGATAAGGGGCCCTGCGGCGTCTTTAACCTGAAAGAAGAAACGGAGCCTGCTCCCGTTCCCCGAACGGGCAGCATGGCTGCCAAAATGAGCCTGTGTTTGCTGGTGCTGGCGGCGGCGCTGGTGGTGGAGCTTTCCGGGCTGGGAGAGCCGGCAGACGTACAGGAACCGGAGGAAGAAGCGCTGGGAGCCTTGCATTATGTGGAATCCGGTGGAGAAAAAACGGCTTCCGTTATGGCACAGGAGCAGAAGTGGCAGGCACCCGTGGTATCCGGAGAGATCACATTGCTGAAAGAAAACAGTCTGGTAGGTTTTACGGCATTGACCCGGGAGGTTCTTTGCTGCGCCCCGGGAGAGGTGCTTCTGGTGGGAGAGGATGAGGAACTGGGACCCTATGTGCGGGTGAAGCTGGTGGGAGATAAGGAAACGATCTATTATGGCTTTGAGGATATTGCCGTTCGGACGGGCGTGCAGGTGGCCGCGGGGCAGCGGCTTGGAAGTATTCAAAGGGGAGGCACCCTGTATCTGGCGGTAAGCTATCGGGGCAGCCCGGAGGATCCCCGGGAGTATGTGCATATGGATATTGGGGATCCTGCATGAAACGTTTGGGGGATATAGGCGGCATTCCCCTGTATGGGCACTGGGCACTGCTGCCGGGGGTAGCCTTGTGGCTGCTGCTGGGGGAGCCGCTGGAACTGCTGGGAACGGGGGCGGCTCTGCTTTTGCACGAACTGGCGCATGGATTAACGGCTCGTGGGCTGGGACTTTCGGTGGAAGCCATGGAACTGTATCCCTTCGGCGCCTGCCTGCGCATGCCCGGCGGCGGGAGACAGCGGGAGCGGCTGCTGGTGGCTTTGGCGGGCCCCTTATGCGGCGCAGGAGCGGCGGGGCTGGCGCTGCTGCTATGGCGGTTTCTGCCGGGAGGCGGATTTCTGCTGGCGCCTTTTTGCAGGGGTAATCTGGTATTGAGCTTGATCAACCTGCTGCCCGGGTATCCGCTGGACGGAGGAAGGGTGCTGTGCCTGCTGCTGGAGGGACACATGCCCGAAAGCCGGGCCCGGAGAGCGGTTGCCTGGACAGGAATTGCTTTGGGCCTTGGCCTGCTGGCGCTGGGCGTGCTGGGGGCCATGCAGGGGCGGGGAAACGGAACGGCTTTTCTCTTTTCCCTTTTTCTGTGTCTGGCAGCCGGGCAGGAACTCCTTGCGCTGCCCGAGAGCCGGATCCTTTCCCAGCTGGATAAGGAACGGATCCTGCGCAGCGGAGGCCCCGTGGATGTAAAGGATATTGCCGTGGGAGATTCCATGGAACTGGGGGCCGCCATGCGGCTTCTGCGCCGGGGGCAGTATACAAGGCTGCTGGTCATCAGCCGGGAAAACCGCCTTCTGGGGATCGTAGAAGAAAGCAGCATTGCCGGAGCGGCGGCACGCATGGGCCTTAAAACGCCCATAGGGAGGCTGGTGACTGCCTCGGGGGGGAATTTTGCCGAAGAAACGGATTTTCTTTGACCCGGAGCCGGGGATATGCTATAATACACTAATTGTATACTGCTGGCAGTATGCGAAAGGGAGAAGCATTTCCCGCCAATACCGGAAAGGACAGCCATGGCCCGGTGCGCCATGGAAGGAAGATACATGGAGCAGCGCATAAACGCCGAAGACCGATACTTTGCCCCTCGGCCTGTGGTGGAAGAGGGGGCATTGACCCGCCTTCTTATGGAAGTGGAAAAACCGGCCCGCTATATGGGTGGGGAGTGGAACATGGTGAAAAAAGAGGGGGAAAACTTTCGTTTTGCCCTTTGCTTCCCCGATGTGTATGAGATCGGCATGTCTCATATGGGCTCAAGGATCCTGTACCATGTGCTCAACGAAATGGAAGGCGTGGTCTGTGAGCGGTGCTTCTGCCCCTGGAGCGATATGGAAGCTCTGCTGCGCCGGGAGGGTATGCCGCTTTTTTCACTGGAAAACCGGCTGCCCCTGGGGTCTTTTGATATTGTAGGCTTTTCCCTGCTGTATGAGATGTGCTATACCAACATCCTGACCATGCTGGAGCTAAGCCGTATCCCCTTCCTGGCAAAGGAACGGGGGGAGGACATGCCCCTGATCCTGGCGGGAGGGCCCTGCGCCGTGAACCCGGAACCGTTGGCGGAGATCGTAGATGCGGTGATCGTGGGGGACGGGGAAGAAGCCGAGCCGGAGATAGTAGAGGCTGTCCGTGCCTCCAAAGCCGCAGGGGAAAGCAAGCGCCAGCTGCTGCTGCGGCTGTCTGCCATAGACGGGGTTTATATTCCCTCCTTCTATGAGGCAAACTATACTCCCGAGGGAAAATTTGCAGGCCTTGCCAAACTGGAACCCGCTGCGCCGGATACCGTCCGCCGAAGGATCCTGAAGGATCTGGAGCATGCGCCCTACATGGGCCGCCAGCTGGTACCCGCCATGCAGATCGTTCACGACCGGGTGGCTGTAGAGGTCATGCGGGGCTGTACCCGGGGCTGCCGGTTCTGCCAGGCCGGGTATATTTACCGCCCCGTGCGGGAGCGGAGCAAGGAGACCCTGCTCCGGCAGGCGGAAGAACTTATTGCCTGCACCGGATATGACGAGGTTTCTCTGCTGAGTCTTTCCACCGGCGATTATTCCCAGCTGCATGCGCTGCTGCCGGAGGTCATGGACCGGATGGAGAAAAAACGGGTGTCTGTGGCGCTGCCCAGCCTGCGCATTGATTCTCTGCTGAAAGGGGAACTGAGCAAGATGCAGTCCGTCCGTAAAGCGGGGCTGACCTTTGCACCGGAGGCAGGTACCCAGCGCATGCGGGACGTGATCAACAAGAACGTTACGGAAGAAGATCTGCTTCGGGCCTGTGCCGATGCCTTTACTGCCGGATGGACGGGTGTAAAGCTGTACTTTATGATCGGGCTGCCTACGGAGACCGATGAAGACGTGCTGGGGATCATTGACCTGGCCCGGAAGGTATCCAAGCTGTTCTATTCTCTGCCCAAAGAGCAGCGGGGAAAGGCTCTGCGGGTGACGGTCAGCGTTTCCACCTTTGTGCCCAAGCCCCATACGGCTTTTGAATGGTGCCCGCAGGATCCGCCGGAAGAAGTCATGCGCAAGCAGAAGCTGCTGCAGGGAGCCATTCGTTCCGTTCGGGGGGGCGAGCTTCATTATCACCCCAGCTTTTTGAGCGAGCTGGAAGCCGCCTTCTCCCGGGGAGACCGGCGGCTCAACGGAGTGCTCCTGCGGGCACACGAGAAGGGATGCCGCTTTGACTCCTGGAGCGAGCATTTCAAGCCCCAGGCCTGGCGGGAGGCCTTTGAAGAAGAAGGCCTTACGGTAGAGGAATATGCCCGGCGTTTCCGGGAGCTGGAAGAGCCTTTGCCCTGGGATCATGTGGACGTGGTGGTGACCAAGTCCTTTTTACAGCGGGAGTATAAAAAAGCCATGGAGGCAATGACCACGCCGGATTGCCGCCAAGGCTGCAACGGTTGCTTTGGGAGGGCTTATGCGGATTATTGCGGCACTAAGTAAGGGCGGCCGGGGGGCTGTATTGAGCCACCTGGATATCCAGCGTACCCTGCAAAGAGCCATGCGGCGGGCAGATATCCCGCTGCGCTATTCCAAGGGGTTCAATCCTCATCCGGAACTCCATTTTGCAACGGCTCTGTCCACGGGAGCCCGGGGCATGTGGGAGTGGTTTGATGTGGAGCTGGAGGAACCCATGGACACGGAAGTCTTTGTACAGGCTTTGAACGGGCAGCTTCCCGAGGGATTGTCTGTTCATGATGCATTTGAAGGACCGGATCAGGGCTTTGGTTCCCTGGCGGCGCATCTCAGGTGCGCCGGATATACGCTGTCCCTGTGGGGGGATACAGATTTGCCGGCTTTGCAGGAAGGACTTGCCAGACTTCTTGCGGGTACGGAATGGATCGTGGACAAGCGGACGAAGGGAGGCATAAAGCCCCAGAACATTCGTCCCCAAATTTACAGTGCAGGGATGGAAGCCGGGGACAGCGTCCCCTTCCGTATGCAGGTGGTGGGAGAGTTGACGGCGGCGGGAGGACTGCGGCCCGAGGCTCTGGTCAGGGTGCTCTCCGAAATCATCGGGACGCCGCTGAGCTTTGAAAGCCTGCGGACGGGACTATTTTTTGACGGGTTCCTGGGCTTGCCTATCCTTGAGAAAGAGGAAAAATGAATAAAGAGATTTTAGTGGATGCCAACACCTTTGCCACCCGGGTAGCAGTGGTAGAGGATGGCACGCCGGTGGAGCTGTATGTGGAGCAGGAGGGCAGTGAACGGCTTGTAGGCAATATTTATCTGGGCAAGGTGCAGAATGTGCTGCCGGGTATGCAGGCGGCTTTTGTGGATATAGGTCTGGAAAAAAACGCCTTTTTATATGCCGGAGATGTGTTCTTCCCCGGGGATCAGTATGACGGTCTGGAGCAGCTGCCCCAGAGCCGCAAGATCACCGATCTGCTGCGGCCCGGCCAGAACATACTGGTGCAGGTAGCCAAGGATCCTGTGGGTACCAAGGGGGCAAGAGTCACTACCCACATCACCCTGGCGGGCCGCTCTCTGGTGCTTATGCCTACGGTGGATTATGTGGGTGTATCCAGAAGGATAGAGAAGGAGGAGGAGCGCAACCGCCTGCGGAAGATCCTCCATGAGATCAAGCCCAAAAACATGGGTGTCATCGTGCGCACGGCTTCTACAGGCAAGACAAAAGAAGCTTTCCAGGAGGATCTGGACAGCCTGCTCAAGCTTTATGCCGATATAGACAAAAAATCCAAAAAAGGCAAGGCACCCCGGCTGATGCATGCGGAGCAGAGCCTGCTGTTTCGTACGGTGCGGGATCTGCTGATGAAGGATGTGGACAGGGTCTTTGTCAACGACCAGAAGACCTTTGATGAATTGCGGGAGATCGCCGATGTAATGGCGCCCAAGCTCAAGGCCCGTATCCTGTTTAAGGACAGCGAGGCTCTCTTTGATCGCTACGATACCGAAGCCAAGATAGAAAAGGCGCTGGCCCGGCAGGTGTGGCTCAAGAGTGGCGGCTATCTGGTCATAGACCGGGCGGAGGCTATGACCATCATCGATGTAAACACGGGCAAGTATGTAGGAAAAGACAATCTGGAGCGCACCATCACCAACACCAACTGCGAGGCGGCGGAGGAGATCGCCGTGCAGCTGCGGCTCCGGGATATCGGCGGCATCGTCATCATCGACTTTATCGACATGGATCGGGAAGCAGATCGGAATCTGGTGCTTCAGACTTTGAAGAACGCCATGAGGGAGGACCATATCCGCTCTCATGTGTTCGGCTTTACCCACCTGGGGCTGGTGGAGCTTACCCGGAAAAAAACCGGACGGAGCATCGGGGATACCCTCAAGTGTACCTGTCCCTACTGCAACGGGGAAGCCAAAGTGTTCAACCCCTATACGGTTTTCAACAAGCTCCGCAAACAGACGCTGCAGGTGCTTAAGGGCAGCAAGATCAAGCGCATGTACATTGAGGTGCATCCCGAGGTCATGAAGGCCATGGAGACTCTCATGAAGCGGGAAGGGGCTCTGTTCCCCGAGGTGCCAGAGGGCAGCTTTTATGTGCGGGCCAACGAATCCATGCATGTGGAAAAATATATCGTAAAGCCCCTTCCAGACCGCCGGGTTCAGGAAGTGAAAAAGAATTGCAAGGTCATGAAGTAAGCGCGAATATGAAGAAAACTTTGTATTTCCGGGAAAAATCCGTTGACATAACAGAACCGGGATGGTACAATAACGAAGTGAGCCGCTTCGGAGCGGTAGTTAAGTGCGGCCTTTAGGGCTGTCACCGTATTTGAGCGAGTCTGGGAAGAAGGAGGAAGCATCCATGTACGCAATCATTCAGACCGGTGGTAAACAGTATAAGGCAGAGGTCGGCGACGTTATCTCTGTAGAAAAACTGGACGCAGAGGTCGGCGCAGATGTCAGCTTTGACGTTTTGCTGGTAGCAGACGGAGAGAACATCACCGTAGGCAAGCCCGTAGTAGAAAACGTAAAGGCTACTGCCAAGGTGGTTGAGCACGGCAAGGCCAAGAAGGTCATCGTGTTCCACTACAAGCCCAAGAAGAATATCCGCAAGAAGAATGGCCATCGTCAGCCTTACACCAAGGTTGAGATCACCGCTATCGCTTAAAAATGGTAGCCGTTACCGTATTTACCCATGCAGGCAGAGCCGTTGGCTTTTTGCTGAAGGGACATGCGGGGTATGGTGAGCAGGGCGAGGATCTGGCATGTGCGGGCATTTCCGCCATCACCCAGACGGCTCTGCTGGGCATTACGGATGTGTTGAAGATCAAGGCGAAGGTCACCCTGGAAGAGGGGAACGCCTTATGCCTGTTGTCGGAGGATACGCCGGAAGGAGAAAGAGAGAAGGCAGACGTGGTCATTCGCACCATGGAGGCCGGGCTCAGATCCCTTTTGAGCGGGTATCCCAAAGCCCTCAAGTTATCACACAGGGAGGTATAAGCTATGTTTACGATGAATCTGCAGCTTTTTGCCCATAAAAAGGGAATGGGTTCCACCCGTAACGGCAGAGACAGCGAAAGCAAGCGTCTTGGACCCAAGAAGGCAGATGGTCAGGCAGTGCTGGCCGGGAATATCCTGGTTCGTCAGCGCGGCACTCACTTCCATCCCGGCGAAAACGTTGGTATCGGCAAGGATGACACTCTGTTCTCCAAGATCGATGGTGTAGTCCGTTTCGAGACTCGCCATCTGGGTAAGAAGACCGTCAGCGTCTACGCCGCAGAGTAAAAGCATATTGTTAGAAAAAGAGCCTTTCGAGGCTCTTTTTTGCGTCTGCCGGAACTGAATCGGTTTGGCAAAGCCGGTAGGGTGCAGGGGAAGCATAGTATATTGTGCAGAAAAACAAAAGTTTCTTGCATCGTGAGGAAATATCTTGTATACTGTTGTTTTGTAAAACTAACAAATTGCGAGGTGGTTTTTTCGTGGACGCAGGTCCAAGTACCGGCGGAAGCAGTCCCATAGGACTGATCATTTTCTTTATCTGCCTGGTCATAGGCGGCGGATATTTTGCAGGGAGCGAAACTTCTCTGTCTACCGTGAACCGTATCCGGATGATGAGTTATGCGGATGACGGAAACAAGCGTGCAAAAAGGGTTCTCTATATTCTGGATCATTTCGACGAGGCCCTGGCCACCATCCTTATCGGCAACAACATTATGCATATAGGCAGCGCAGCTTTGGCAACGCTGATGGCTACCCGCCTTTGGGGGGAGGGTGCTGTAAGCGTGACCTCTCTTTTGGCTACGCTGATCGTGTTTTTTGCGGCAGAGATGGTTCCAAAGGCCTGCGCTCAGGCCTGTTCTGAAAAGATGGCTCTGCTGGTGGCGCCTTCCCTTATGTTTTTGATGAAGATCAGCCGGCCGGTAGTCAAGGTGTTTACCACCATGAACAACGGCATGAAAAAGCTCATGGGTGTAAAAGAAGAGGACGCCCCCCTGGTCAGCGAAGATGAGCTTCATGAGATCATAGAAAACATTGGAGAAGAGAACGGCGTGGACGAGGATACGGCAGAGCTGGTGCAGTCGGCGCTGGAGTTTACCGAGACCCCTGTAAGAGATGTGTTTACCCCCTGGGATAAGGTGCAGACCCTGCAAAAGGGAATGACGCCCGGGGAGATCGTGAAGGTACTGGAGGATTCCTGCCATTCCCGTCTGCCGGTAGTGGATGAACAGGGCACCGTCATCGGTATGCTTCAAATGCGCAAGTATCTCAAGGAATATGTGCTTCACCCGGATAAGGTCTCTTTGCTCAAGGTTATGGATAAACCCGTGTTCGTGCAGACGGGCAAGGTCATAGACGATTTGCTGGAGGCACTCAGCGCCGAAAGGACACATGTGGCTGTAGTGCGGGATGAACAGCAAAAGGTAGTGGGTATCATCACCGTGGAGGATATCCTGGAAGAGCTGGTGGGAGAGATCTACGATGAAGACGATAAGGGGGAGGAAGCCCAATGATCGGACGGATACTTGCCATTGTAGTCTGCATCGTTTTCTCCGCTTTCTTTTCCGGTTCCGAAATAGCCTATAATATCCTGAATGAAAACCGGCTCAAGCAGCATGGGAAGAATAAGGACGGCGCCCTGACCGGGGCTACTGCTGTAGCATGCAGCATCAAAGAGCAGTTTGATAGGGTGCTTATTGCCATTCTGGTGGGGAACAACCTGGTGAACATGGGGTCTTCCTCTTTGGCCACGGTGATCGCTGTGGGCCTGATGGGGGACAGCGGCGCCTGGGCGGCCACGGCCATTATGACGGTGATCATCATCACCTTTGGAGAAATATCCCCCAAAATACTGGCCAGCGAGAAACCGGAGGCGTTTGCCAAAATAGCCGCCTATCCCCTGCGGGTTTGGACGCTGCTCCTTACGCCCTTTGTATGGGTCATGCAGAAGCTTATGCATGGCATATCCCGTCTTTGGAAGAAGGGGGAGGATAACGGACCTGCCGTCACCGAGGATGATTTGGAAACCATCATTGAAACCGTTGAGGATGAAGGGGTGGTGGATGAAGATACGGCGGATCTTTTGCAGTCGGCTCTGGATTTTGGCGATACGCTTGCCTATGAGATCATCACGCCCCGGGTGGATCTGGTAGCCATCGATATGGAGGATACCCGGGAAGAAATACTCAAAACCGCTTTTGCCTCTCCTTATACCCGTATTCCTGTATATGAGGAGACCACGGATAATATCATTGGCATCCTGCACCTGAACCATCTGTATAAGGCGTTGGTGAAAGATCCAAATGTATGCATCAAATCCCTGCTCATGCCCCCGGTATTCGTTCATAAAACCACACCTTTGGATGATGTATTCAACATCATGCGCAAGCAGAAAAGCCATCTGGTGGTGGTTACCGATGAATACGGCGGCACCATGGGCATTGTGACCATGGAGGATGTGCTGGAGCAGCTGGTAGGGGATATCTGGGATGAAAGTGATGAGATCGATGAAGAGTTTAAGGAGATAAAGCCTCACACCTTTGAAGTGGATGGGGATATGCGCCTGGTAGACTTTTTGGACGAGTTTGAAAAAGACGAAGAGGATGTAGATGACGACAACGCCACCGTAGGCGGTTGGGCCGTGGAGATGCTGGGAGGGTATCCCAAGCTCCGGGAGAGCTTCGTTTTTGAGGACCTGACCGTTACTATACTGAAAAAACAGAATCTGCGGGTGCAAAAGCTCCTGGTGGTTCAGGATCCGGACTGGAAGGACGAGGAAGAAGAGGACGGATCTTTCTAAAGCAAAACAGACTTTCAAGTATAAAAGCGTATCTGCTCCAAAGGCAACAGGGGGGCAGATACGCTTTTTGCTGCGAAGCGTAAAGCCGGGGATATAGCAGTGTCTTTGCCTTCCTTATGCAAGCGGCTCTTTTCAACGGAAGAAAAAAGTGGTATACTGCCCTGACACTACAGGAAGGAGGCTCGAAGCATGAACCGACAGGAGGCTGTAAATGAATACAGGCAGGCCCGCAGGCGGGGCATGAGCCAGTATCGGGAGGATATCCGTGAAGGGAAATATCCCTATCCGGCGGTACTGGAAGAACTGTTGGAAGAAAGCAGTGTAGCCGGGAGGGTAGAGCTGGGGCTGGTGGAGATCCCCATGTCCGGGATCACCGGCATCACTACGTCCGGACGGCAAAGAGCCTTTTCTACCGGTTTTATGCCCTTGCTGGAGCCGGATACGGAGTTTGCAGATAAATGGGTGACCCTGTGCGAGGCGCACCTGGGCAGCGAAGGGATCCGGGATCCCGTTCGCTGCTTTGAATACCTGGGTCATTTTTACGTGCAGGAGGGGAATAAGCGGGTCAGCGTATTGAAGTTTTTTGATGCACCAGTGGTCACGGCTTCGGTGCTGCGCATTCTGCCTAAATGGCAGGATACGCCGCAGGTGCGGCAATATTATGAGTTTTTGTCCTTTTATCAGCGCAGCGGTTTGTACATATTCAGGCTGGAAGAGCCCGGTGCTTATGAAAAGCTTCAGGCCGCTTTGGGCTTTGAAAAGGAACATGTCTGGACCGAGGAGGAGCAGAGACAGGTAAAAAGCGCCTTTGTACGGTTTTGTCAGGGAGCAGTGCGGGCCAATGTGCCGGGAGATGCATCACTTTCGGCTTTGTTTCTCAACTGGCTGACGGCCTATTCTCCGGAGGAACTTTTCAAATTGGAGCCGGAGCAGCTGAGGCTGTCCATTATCGCTCTGCTTCCGGAATTGGGCGCAGGGGTTGCTCTGTCTACGGAGGATGCGCCTGCGCAGAAAGGCGTGTTGGAACGGCTTTGGGGGGCCGTGACTTTGCCCAGCCATTTGCATGCTGCATTTATCCATGCATATTCCCCGGAACAGAGCGATTGGAGTGCCGCCCATGAACAGGGGCGTCTCAAAGCACAGGAAGCGTTGACGGGGAAGGTCAGCTCCAGTGTATATTGGGTAGGCATGGACGGGATGGACGCAGACGGGTGCATGGCCCGTGCCGCCGCAGAAGGGGCACAGGTGCTGTTTGCAACGGCGCCCAGTCTGATCACTGCCTGCCGGAAGGCTGCTGCTGCTTATCCCCATATAAAGATCCTCAACTGCTCCGTAGCCATGCCATACCCAGGCGTCAGGACTTATTACTGTCGGATCTATGAGGGCAAGTTCATTGCCGGGGCTCTGGCCGGAGCTATGACTCGAACAGATACCCTGGGCTACATTGCCAGCAGTCCCATCTTTGGAGTACCGGCGGGGATCAATGCGTTTGCTTTGGGAGCTCGCCTGACTAATCCACGGGCCAGAGTGCTGCTTCGCTGGTCCTGTGTGGAAGATAATTCTCTGCCGGCACTGCTGGCGGCAGGGGCGGATCTGATCTCCAACCGGGATCTGCCTTTTCCGGGACGGCCCCGGGAGCAGTGGGGACTGAATCTGCTGGAGGCCAACGGTACGGTGCGTTCGCTGGGATCTCCCATTTGGAACTGGGGGATATTTTATGAAAAGCTGCTGAAGGGGATCCTGCAGGGGCACTGGGGAGATACGGTGTATGACAGCGAACCCCGGGCGCTGAACTACTGGTGGGGCATGGGCAGCGGCGTGGTGGATCTGCAGCTGAGCCATCATTTGCCGGAAGGCATGCAGACGTTGGCCGGACTGCTCCGGGAGGATGTTGCCCGGGGGCGGCTGCAGCCTTTCCGCCGGGCGATGCAGGATCAACAGACACAGAGCCGCAGCAACGGGGATCGGGATCTTTCCCCTCAGGAGATACTGCACATGGACTGGCTGTGTGATAACGTGGAGGGGCATATTCCCGCCTTTGAGGAACTGCTGCCGCAGGCACAGAATCTGGTGCGTCTGGAGGGGGTATACCGCCAATGGCTGCCTCCCGTGGCAGGAGGTCCCATCCTATGAAGCTGTTGTTGCTATCGGATGTAGAAGATTCCTATCTGTGGGATTATTTTCAGCCGGGACGGCTGGATGAGTATGACCTTATTCTTTCTGCCGGAGACCTAAAGGCGGAATACCTGCGGTTTCTGGTGACCATGAGTCATGCGCCACTGCTGTATGTGCATGGGAACCATGACGGGAATTATGAAAAGGATCCCCCGGAAGGATGCCGGTGCATAGAGGATCAGGTGGTAAAAGTGGGCGGCCTGCGGATATTGGGCCTGGGCGGAAGCGTGCGCTATAACGGCGGTTCCCACCAGTATACGGAGGGAGAGATGCGCAGCCGGATCTGGCGGCGGGGATGGGCTCTGTACCGGATGCAGGGGGTGGACATTGTGCTGACCCATGCGCCGCCCAGAGGCTGCGGAGACGGAGAAGATTATGCGCACCGGGGCTTTGGAGCGTTCTATCCGCTGTTGGATAAGTGGAAACCTGCGTATTTGATCCATGGGCATGTGCACCTGAATTACGGGGATTCCGCCGAGCGGATACATCGCTATGGAAATACACTTCTGGTCAACGCCTATAAACGCTATGTGTTAGAAGTGGAGCCTGAAACGGTTCACAAAAACGGAGGCAAAAAAGAGAGTGAAACGGCAAAAGCCCCGGGATCATAAGATTCCGGGGCTTTGCCTGTTGTTTGAGGTATGTCCCCCCTGTGGCAGGGGATCAGAACTTGCTTTTATCGGCCCAAAGACCCAGAGCCGGGTTGGGAATAAAGAAGATCTCTTCTCCGTCGGGCATGGTATTACGGCCATAGGTGAGCTTTTCCGGGTCATACCGGCGAGCCATTTCATCGTAATCGGCCCACTGGAAGCCTACCCCTTCTATCTCTTCCCGGGAGATCTTCTTGGTGCAGTAGGTGATGGAGAAACGTCCGTCGCTGGATCCGTGGATCAGGTGTGCAGCAGCCCCCATGTTGGAACGGAGATCCTCGTTTTCCGGCTTTTCAAAGGCAGCCAGAGTGTTGAGACGGCCTTTGTAGCCATACTTCCGGATCAGGGCGTCTACGGTCATATCCTCTCCGAAGCGTTCTACGCCCGGCGCCAGAATGATCAGCTCTCCGCCGTCGGCCATGGCCATGCGAGTGCGGTAAACAGCTTTGTTGCCCAGCCAGGTGGTGCGGAATTCGCTGGGGGTAAGATACACTACGCACTTTTTCAGCGGCGGCACAAAGTCCAGATTCTTTTCCTGCGCCAGCTTTACGGCTTCTTCCAGCCCCTTGCGCCCTTCGCTGATGAACAGCCCGTGAGTACGGATCTGCCCGCCGGGGGCGGTGGTAACCGTAAGGACCCAAAGCAGGGGCACCTTTTGCATATAGTGCTCCAGTGCATAGTCAAACACCTTCCGTACGGGGGTGTGGTCCCGACCCATCATGCGCTCCATGCCGTATACAGCTCCCACCATGTGGGATTTGTTGATCATATCGGCACCGCCTACACCCACAAATATGTTCTTGGAGTGGTTGGACATGCCGATGACCTCATGGGGCACCACCTGACCAATGGAAAGCACCAGATCATAAGTGGGATCCATGACCAAGCGGTTGACTTCTACGTCAATGGGATCATGCCAGAGCCCTTCGGTGACCTCTTCCAGATAGGAGGCGGGCACTTCGCCCAGCTTTACAACATCCGTGCGCCAGTGGTGGATCAGGAACCTGTCATGGGGAATGTCTCCGAACATCAGATCCATCTCTTCTTCCGTTACGGGCACATGGGTGCCCAGAGCGGGGAGAATATCCACCTGCACACCAGCGTCGGTTAGAAAGTGGTAATACAGATTGGTCAGAAGACCTGCATTGGAATGGTAACGGGTAAAATCAGGAGGGAGGATCAGCACCTTGTGCAGATCACGGCCCTGCAGAGAAGCTTCCACCGCAGCGGAAAGCTCCTCCCGGGTCAGTCCCTCCGCCTGCTGGGAACGACGGAAGATTTCCATAGGCCCTTAGACTCCACTGTAGGCAGAGAAGCCGCCATCGATGGGCAGCACCACGCCGGTAATGAAGGAAGCGGCCTCGTTATTCAAAAGGAACAGCATCCCGCCCAGGAGCTCCTCACTTTCCCCAAAGCGGCCCATGGGAGTAGCGGCCAGGATCTTGCCGGTACGGGGCGTAGGCGTGCCATCGGGATTGAAAAGCAGAGCGGCATTCTGCTGGGTGGAGAAGAAACCGGGGGCAATGGCATTGACGCGGATGCCCACTTTGCTGAAGTGAACGGCCAGCCACTGAGTAAAGTTGGAGATGGCAGCCTTGGCTCCGGAGTAAGCGGGAATCTTGGTAAGGGGCGTGTAGGCGTTCATGGAGGAGATGTTCAGAATGTTGCAGCCCGGGCGGCCCAGCATATCCTTGGCAAAGATCTGGGTGGGGATCAGGGTGCCCAGAAAGTTCAGGTTGAACACAAACTCCACACCGCTCTCCTGCAGATCAAAGAAGGTCTTGGTTTCGCTGTCCAGATCGCCCAGCTCAAAGTATTCCTTATCGGTGGTGGCGCGGGGGTTGTTGCCGCCTGCACCGTTGATCAGGATATCGCAGGGGCCGAAGTCCTTCAGAACAGCCTGATGGACTTCTTCGCAGCTGACCTTTTCCAGCACGTTGCAGCAGTAGGCCCGAGCCTGACCGCCTTCCTGACGAATGCCTTCGGCTACCTTTTCGGCAGCGGCTTCGTTAAGATCCAGCACGGCGACCTTTGCGCCGGCTGCGGCCAGAGCCTTGCTGAACATGCTGCACAGCACGCCGCCGGCACCGGTGACCACGGCAACTTTTCCGGCAAGATCCGTATTAAGAGGCAGTTTCATAAAAAATCTTCCTTTCTGTTAAATAAATGCTGACTGTATGCAGCCGGAGGGGACTTACAGCAGCCCCTGCTCCAGCAAAGTTTCCATAAACCGGCCTACCCCGTCTTCTCCGCAGGAGGGGGCAATAGCCCCGGCAGCGGCTTTTACGGCAGGATCGCCGTTTTCCATGGCCACACCCAGTCCCGCAGCCTGTATCATGGAGAGATCATTGAGCCCGTCTCCGAAAGCCAGACTTTGCGAAACGGGCAGACCAAGATGGCGGCACAGAGCCTTCAGTGCGTCTCCCTTATTAGCGGCGGGGGCATTGATCTCCACATTATTGCCAAGCGCCGAGCACACATTCAGATCCGGGAACAGCGCCTGCATCTGGGGCAGGCGGCGGACCCGTTCCTCTACCGTAGGGAAAAAGAACTGGATCTTCTGCACATCCCGGCCCGTTTCCCGGAGAAAAGCCTTCAGTTCCGGCACAGGCTTGCGCAGCTCCAGGAGCATTTTCAATACGTGAGGATCCTGTATGTAGGCAGGTCCCTGCGCATACAGGGTTTCCGTCATGTAGCCCCAGTTATCCATGTAGCAGTCGTAGATCACCGGCAGGGTGTCCAGCTGCTCCATGACTTCTATGGCCCGCCGGTTGGGGATCTCTGCCCGGTAAAGGACCTCCCCTGTCTGCCTGTCCTGCACCTGTGCGCCGTTGATGGTGATGGCGTAGCGTATACAGGGCAAAGAACGGACAGCTTCGGGCATACCTTCAAAGAAACGCCCGGTGGTGGGAACAATATGCGTGCCCCTGCCGGCGGCGGCCAGCAGGGCCCGGCGGTTGCCCTCCGTCAGCTCTTTTTGGGGGTTGAGGAGGGTACCGTCCAGATCCAGGGCGATGAGCCGGTAGGGCAGCTCAAGCTCAGGCATTGTAGGTGGAAGCGGAGGTGCTGCCGCCGTGACCCGTCCAGTTGGTGTGGAAGAATTCTCCACGGGGGGCATCCAGCCGCTCATAGGTGTGGGCGCCGAAATAGTCACGCTGGGCCTGAAGCAGGTTGGCAGGGAGCTTTTCGGTAGTATAGCCGTCAAAGTAGCTCAGGGCGCTGGAGAAGGCGGGCATGGGGATCCCATGCTTTACAGCCTCGCTGACCACGTTCCGCCAGGCAGGGACCAAACCCTGGATGGTGTTCTTGAAGTAAGGATCCAGCAGCAGATTGGAGAGCTGGGAATCCCGGTCATAAGCCTCTTTGATCTTGCCCAGAAATACGGAACGGATGATGCAGCCGCCCCGCCACATAAGAGCGATGCCGCCATAATTCAGATTCCAGCCGTAGTTCTTGGCTGCTGCCCGCATAAGGGTATAGCCCTGGGCGTAGGAGATGATCTTGGAGGCATACAGAGCCTTGCGGATATCTTCGATAAAAGCGGCCTTGTCGCAGGTAATGGCATGATCGGTAGCGGGGAAGAGATGGCTGGCTTCCACACGCTCGCTCTTCATGGCGGAGAGGCAGCGGGCAAAAACGGCTTCCCCGATCAGGGTAAGGGGAACGCCCTCGTCCAGAGCAGCCATGCCCGTCCATTTTCCGGTGCCCTTCTGGCCGGCGGTATCCAGGATCTTGTCTACGATGGGCTTGCCGTCGGTATCCTTATAGGCCAGGATGTCCCGGGTGATCTCGATCAAGTAGCTGTCCAGCTCGGTCTTGTTCCACTGAGCAAAGACCTCATGCATTTCGTCGGCAGACATACCCAGACCATCCCGCATAAGCTGGTAGGCTTCGCATATAAGCTGCATATCGCCGTATTCAATGCCGTTGTGCACCATCTTGACAAAGTGACCGGCGCCGTCTTCTCCTACCCAGTCGCAGCAGGGGGTGCCGTCTTCCACCTTGGCGCAGATGGCCTGGAAGATGGGTTTTACATGGGGCCATGCAGCCGGAGAGCCGCCAGGCATCATGCTGGGGCCCTTCAGCGCGCCTTCTTCGCCGCCGGAAACGCCGGTGCCGATATACAGCATTCCCTTGCTTTCCACATACTTGCAGCGGCGGATGGTATCGGGGAAGTGAGAGTTGCCGCCATCAATGAGGATGTCGCCCTCTTCCAGAAGGGGCAGCAGCTGATCGATGAGGGAATCCACAGCGGAACCGGCCTTGACCATCATCATGATCCGGCGAGGCTTCTTCAGGGACTGTACCAGTTCTTCCAGAGAATAGGTGCCTATAATGTTTTTACCCTTGGCACGGCCGTTGACAAAGTTCTCCACCTTGGATGTGGTGCGGTTGAAGACGGCAACGGTGAACCCCTTGCTCTCCATGTTCATGACCAGGTTTTCACCCATTACGGCCAATCCGATCAAACCGATATCTGCCAGCATAGTTTTCTCCTTTATAAAATGAATTTTGATTGTAGTTTACCGCTTGACCCGGGCGTTGCCGCTCCAGAGGGCCCACACCTGCTCTTCATCGGCAGGCTGTGCATAGTCGTTGAGAGAGGTGGTAGCCAGCGCGCCGGTGGCCCAGCCAAAGTGCAGGCAGTCTTCAGGCTCCCAGCCTTTGAGCACACCGTACAGCAGGCCGCCTACGAACCCGTCGCCGCCGCCGATGCGATCCAGCACCTGAATTTCACGGGGTTCAGCCACATAGAACTGGCCGCCCTCATACAGGATGGCGCCCCAAAGATGTTCATTGGCATTCTTGACCTCGCGGAGCGTGGTGGCAAAAAGCTTTACCTGGGGATATTCTTCCTTTACCCGGAGGATCATCTCCTTAAAGCCCTCGATCTTGGAAGCGAGACCCTTGCCGCCGGCCTCAGGCCCCTGAATGCCCAGAGAGAGCTGGAAGTCTTCTTCGTTGCCGATGAGGATATCTGCAAGACCGGCGATCTCCTTGAAAATGGCGGAAAGTTCTTTTTCCCGGCCTTTCCAGAAGGAAGCGCGGTAGTTCAGATCGAAGCTGATACGGGTGCCGTACTTCTTGGCGGCCCGGGCCAGTTCCAGACAGAAAATGCCCGTTTCATGAGACAGAGCGGCAATGAGTCCGGAAAGATGGAGGATCTCCACACCGTCCTGACCAAAGATCTGCTCCAGATCAAAGTCCTCTACGTTCAGGGTGCGGCCCACTTCTCCTGCCCGGTCGTTGTGTACCCGGGGCCCTCTGAGACCGTAACCGGAATCCGCAATGTTAAACTGGTGCCGGTAACCCCAGGGGCCGCCCTGCGGGACTTCTTTGCCCAGATAATCCATACCGCGGCTGCGCAGATCATTCTTGATAAACTGTGCAATGGGGGAGCCTTCCACAAAGGTGGTCAGCACCAGAGCCGGCATGCCCAGAGCGGCGGGAACGCTGGCTACGTTGGTTTCGGCGCTGGTGGCCTGCAGATAATACTCATGGCTCAGGTGCACGGGCTGCCGATTGGCGGGGGTGATGCGTACGCCCATACTGGTGGGTACGGCAATGGCATAGCGTTTCATAGCGATCTCCTTTTAAAATAGAATGTGATGACCGAATCAGTCAATAAATTCATCAAAACGGAAGTAGCGGCGGGCATTGCGGTAGCTGATATCCTCTACCATGTGGCCCAGGTACCGTTCGTCCCAGGGATATTCTCCGTTTTCCGCCATGCGGCCCAACATGCCGCAGAGGATCCGGCGGAAGTATTCATGACGGGTATAGCTCAAAAAACTCCGGCTGTCCGTAAGCATTCCTACGAAGGAAGAAAGGTTCCCCAGGTTCATCAGATCCCGAAGCTGCTGTTCCATGCCGCTCCTGTGATCGTTGAACCACCAGGCACTGCCCAGCTGGATGCGGCCGGGAATATCGCTGTCCGTCTGGAAGGCGCCCATAACGGTACCGATGATCCCGTTGTCGGCGGGGTTCAGGGAATAAAGGACGGTGCGGGGCAGAGCATTTTCTTTTTCCAACAGATCCAGCAGAGCCGCCAGACCCCAGGCATTGGAAACATCATTCATGGCGTCAAAGCCGGTGTCCGGGCCCAGATGGGCGAACATTTTGGAAGAATTATCCCGGATGCAGCCAAAGTGCAGCTGCATGACCCAGCCTTTTTGCGCATAGGCCCGGGCACAGGTGAGCAGCAGATCCGTATGGAAAGCCTTGTAGGCTTCTTCGGACACGGCTTCGCCCCGTTTGCCCTTTTGCAGAGTCTCATTAAGTGCGCTTTCGGCGGCATGCACGCAGAACATGCCGTCCAGCGCGTGGTCGCTGACCCGGCAGCCGTGGGCTTCGAAGTAATCTATACGGGCAAGCAGCGCCCGGCGCAGATCCTCCATGGTGTTGATGGAGAAGCCGACTACCTGCTCCAAACGCCGGATATAGGGGGCAAAGGCGGGCTTGTCTACCCGCATGGCCTTATCCGGACGGAAGGCGGGGAGCACTATCGTGGGGCAGTTCTTATCGGCGGCGATACGCTCATGGGCTTTCAGGTCATCTGCAGGATCATCGGTGGTGCAAAGCAGCTTTACCCGGCTCTGACGCAGGATCCCCCGCACGGAAAGATCCCCCTCCTGCAGGCGGCGGTTGCAGGCCTGATATACCTGGGAAGCATTCTCCCGGGTCAGGGGCGCATGAATATCAAAATAACGCTGGAGTTCCAAATGCGTCCAATGATACAAAGGATTGCCTATGGCGCCTTGCAGCGCGCCTGCCCAGGCAACAAATTTATCTTCCGGATCGGCATCGCCGGTTATGTACTTTTCCGGTACTCCGGCAGAGCGCATAAGACGCCACTTGTAATGATCCCCAAAGTAACCTCCGGAAGGGGTTCTGCCCCCCAGCCACACCTGGGTGATATTGTCCCAGCGCACATCTTCGGCGATCTCCATGGGGTCGATATGGCAATGGTAATCTATGATGGGCATTTTTTCGGCGTATTCGTGGTAAAGCACTTTGGCCGCTTCGGTGTCCAGCAGAAAATCCTTGTCCATAAAGGGTTTCATAAGAAGTCTCCTTTCCTGGTCTGATGTCAGTATAGCACTGGTATATCAGGATTGCAACAACCGGAACGGAAAAATAGCAAAATCCGTTTAATAACTGTAAATATGGGATCTTTTTGTGATATATTTGTTTGACAAACGGCGGGAGCATGCTATACTTGTATTTAGCAACCAAAGGAAAGGAATTTGAAAAGCATCATGCAGCTTCAGGATTTTTTGGATAAGCTTCATCAGGATGGATCTTTGTATGTATACCCCCGTTCCGCTGAGGAGGCGGAAGGGACCTGCTGCGCCATTATCCTGGCCGGAGAAGAAAAAGAAAAGCTCCTGGCCGTGGCCGGCGAAAAGGCTGATACATTTGCAGGCGAAGAAGTGGACGGAATCAAGCTTTGCGGCCTGACCACCGAAAATGCCAAAGCGCTTATGGCTTTGTTCCCCTATACCCGCCCTGTGAGCCACAAGGATCATCCCTTCACCATGGGCCTTGGCGACAGACTGGGGCTGGCTACTCCCGGTCATGTGCGAGCTATGGAGGCCTATGCAAAGTTCGGCGTATTCCCCGTGCTGGCGCAGCAGAGCATCCGGGAACTGACTCTTACCAACCGTACCTTTGAAGAAGTTATTGCCGCAGCGGCTTTCGGCGTATTTCAGGAAGGATATAAAAAGGGATACGGTGCAGACGGTGATCATTTGAAGACCAAGGAAGAGATCAAGTATGCCATCGAAAGCGGCTGCACCATGATCACCCTGGACTGCTCCGAACATATCGATATCCACGCTGCTGCCTTTACCCAGGCACAGGTGGACGAAGCATATGCAGCCTTGCCCCAGGAGGTTCGCAGCCTGTATGAGGAACGGTATCTGCACAAGGAACTGCCCGTTATCGGTACGCTGGAAGCCGAGGAGCTCCGGCGGATCGTGCTGGTGTTCTGGCGGGCTATCGATCATGCCCGGGAGTGCTATGCTTATATAGAGAGCATCAAGCCCTATCCTGTGGATTTTGAACTTTCCATTGACGAGACCCGGACCATCACCACGCCTGCAGAGCACTTTGTGGTGGCGGACAGCCTGTATCAGGCGGGGGTGCGGCCCGTCAGCGTGGCGCCTCATTTCTCCGGCGAATTTGAAAAAGGCATCGAATATGCCGGGAATCTTCATGATTTTGCACGGGATTTCGATATTCATCAGAAAATCGCAGACCATTTCGGTTACAAACTTTCCGTACACTCCGGTTCCGATAAGTTCTCCGTATTTTCTACCGTGGGCCGGGTGACCCATGGGCACGTCCATGTAAAGACTGCCGGTACCAACTGGCTGGTGGCTATGGAAGTGGTAGCCGAGCATGATCCCGCCCTTTACCGCAAGGCCCATACCTTTGCCATTGCCCAGCGGCATGAGGCGGAGAAGTATTATCATGTATCCACTAAAGTGGAGGAGATCCCTCCCATTGAACTGGAGAGTGACGCTTACCTGCCCGAGTATCTTCACCTGCCCGCTTCCCGGCAGACCATTCATATTGCCTACGGTCTGCTTTTGCAGCAGGAGTGGTTCCAGGAAGAATTCTTTGCCTTTATGGCCGCCCACGAAGAAGAATATTATGAAGCGCTGGTTCGCCATATCGGCCGCCACCTGAAGTATCTCACCGCCCAGATGTAAGCAGGCGGCAGACCCGTTCCTGAAGGAGAGAGCAGCTATGGACCCAAGGATACCCATCCCCCGGAAAGAGGCCGGGGAAAATGCCCGGCAATATGCCTATCGGGTGCTGTATAACGGTATTATGCGCCTGGATTTTCCTCCGGGAATGGTGCTGGTGGATGGGGAGCTTTCCGAGGCGCTGGGCACCAGCCGCACACCCATCCGGGAAGCCATTGTTTCTCTGGTGGAAAGCCGGTTGGTGGAGGTATACCCCCAACGTTCCAGCCGGGTGAGCCGGATAGATCTGGATGCCGTGGAGGAGGGGGTGTTCCTCCGCTTCCATACGGAGCGTGCTATCCTGCAGGAGGCGATCCGCAAAGCCGGAGGCGAAGATCTTTCCCGGCTGAAAGAGAATCTGCAAAAGCAGAAGTGCGCCCTGGAGGCAGGGGCACTGGATACCTATATGGATCTGGATAATCAGTTCCACCGGCTGCTGTATCTGGCAGCGGGGAAACCCTGGACCTGGACGGTGGTGATGGGCATTGTTACCCATCAGGATCGGGTGCGCAGGCTGCAGGTACATCTGGGGGCCCAGGTGCTCTGGCCTGCCTATGAGGAGCATAAGACGCTGTTCAACGGGATCATGACCCGTTCAGAAAAGAATATGGACGAGTTCCTGTATGAACATCTGACCAGCGGGTATCGGTCGGCTTTGCCGGAGCTGCTGGAGAAGTATCCGGAGTATTTCTGTGTATAAGCAAGATAAAAACAGGAAAGCCCGGCTATGCCTTTCGGCATGGCCGGGCTTGATTTTTGCGTTCGGAATCCGTACAGAAACCGAGAGAAAACCTTTTTTGTAGAAGGAGCTTATTGGAAAAAGTTTATGCATCCGGATGCTTGCTGCACGGAGCAGATATAAAACACGAACCATCCGTTTGGGGCGGTTCGTGTTTATGTATGAAGAAGTTGGTGCAAAGCGCACATAAACGAAACCTTACAGCCGTTTCAATGTGGCCCGGATAATAGCGGCGGAGATATCGGCTGTCTGCCGTTCAAAATCATCGGTGATGTCGGCGGCAGTGCCGTCTGCCAGATCCGAAATGGTTCGCAGCACTCCAAAAGGAACGCCTCCCAGCGTGGCCGTTTGGGCAACGGCGCCGCCCTCCATTTCGGCAGCCAGTCCGTGAAATGCCTGGTACAGTTCTCCCTTGCGCACCGGGCCGGAAATGAACTGATCGCCTGTGACCACCAGCCCCCGGTGGACCCGCTCCGCTCCCAATGCCTGGCAGGCAGCGTTTTCCAGGGCATCCATGATTTCAACATCCGCCGCAAAAACGGAGGGCTCTTTCCGTTGGCTGCGGTCGCATATATTCCCGCGGGCATAGCCAAAGGCGGTCACATCAAAATCGTGCTGGATAAGCCCCTGAGCGATCACGGCATCTCCCACTTTAAGCCCCGGGCCGATCCCTCCGGCGATCCCTGTATGGAGCAGGGCAGAGGGGGCATACAGATCCAGCAGGATCTGGGTACAGCGGGCTGCATTGACCTTGCCGATACCGCATTTGACCAGCACGATGTTTCGCCCTTCCAAACGCCCCAGATAGAAAGTCAGCCCCCAGTGGGCTTCTTCCCTGCGTTCCTCCATGGCTTCCAGCAGAGAAGCTATCTCGCTGTCCATTGCGCCTATGATGGCGATCCGTTCAGTCTGCATACTGCATTTTCTCCTCGTTCCAGTCCTTCAGTACGTCCAGCATGTCCTTTGCCACGGATTTGGCGCCCGGCAGATCGTGCTCCTTATAGTTGCCGCATTC
Source organism: uncultured Eubacteriales bacterium (assembly GCA_900545265.1). GTDB lineage: Bacteria > Bacillota > Clostridia > Christensenellales > CAG-138 > RUG472. The sequence goes on along the minus strand of UQYI01000002.1, from coordinate 133,798 downwards.
CCTGGGCTTGGCGCCGGGGATCTCCCCCTCAAAACCGGCAATAAAGCGGAAGCTTTCCTTCACCAGATCCAAAGCCTGCTTCCGGGATACGTCCTCCCGCAGCAGCAGATAGAACCCGGTGCGGCAGCCCATAGGGCCTACATACAGAACGGAAGTTCCATAGGAAGAATTGCGGGCATAGGTGGCAAAAAGATGCTCAAAGGTATGCATGGCCCCGTTGGTAAGATAGTCGCCGCCGTTGGGCTTTTTCATGCGGATGTCATAGGTCACAACGTCTCCGTCTATGCGGGAGACATACATTCCCTTGGTCAATGTATCATGATTCACCGTAAAACTGGCGATCTGTTTCATACGATCCTCCATAAAATACAGAATACCTGATTATTGTAACAGGATATGGGTCTTCCGGCAAGGGGAGAATCCGGTCAGCGTCCGATTGTCCGCTGCGGCGGTATAAAAAAGGGCCGGAAGTCCGGCCCCCTGTGTGCAGCTGAATCAGTTTTTACGTCCTTTGCAAAGCTGCTTTTGCAGCCAGTCCTTTCCCTCAACAAAGCGGGAAACGATATAACAGACCACATAGTCCCCAGCGGCATTGAGCATGGTCGCCGGAGGATCCACCAGATTGCCCAGTGCAATGGCAATGGGATAGGCTACGGCCATCTGATCCGGGAAGAATACCGTGCAGAGCACCAGTTCGCCTACGCTGCCGCCGCCGGGAATGCCGCTCATGGCTACGGAAGAGAAAATGGCTACCAATATGGCCCCAATGGCCCGGCCGCCGGTAAAATCCATGCCGAACATACCGAACAGAAAAGCCACTTTAATAATGGCGGACATGGAGGAGCCATCCATATGCATGGTGGCGCCCATGGGAACAACGATATCGGCTATATCCTTGTGAATGCCCGTTTCCGCCGCTTCATCCAGATTGGTAGGGATGGTAGCCACGGAGGAGCAGGTGCCAAAGGATACCGCTGCCGGACGGAACAGATGACTGAACATGACTTTATCCGCCCCCTTGCCACCGCCAAATCGGGCATACAGGGGGAAGAAAAGGAACATATAGGCAAAGCACACCACATAATAAACCAGCAGCGTCCGGGAATAGTCGCTGATGAGCTGGGGGCCGTAATAGGCAACCAGATAGGCAAAGAAACCGAAAAAGCCCAAAGGCGCATAATAAGTGATGAGTTTTACGGTTTTCATCAGGCATTCCGTTAAGCTTGACAAAAGCCGGGCTACAGGTGCGCCGGCCTCACCGGTCCATTGCACGGCAAAGCCGAAGATGATGGCCGCTACGATCAGGGGCAGCATGGCTTTTCGGCTCCAGAGAGCGGTGAAATCCGGAACGGTGAAAAAGTTTACCAGCATTTCGGAAGCGGAAACGGAGCCCACCTCTCCTTCCGGCGGGGCATATGTTCCCGTGACCAGAGGCACCAGACGGCAGACGATATACATGATCACGGCCGCAATGGCGGCGGTGACGAAGAACGTGGCAACGGTGACGCCCATGATCTTCCCGGCTCGGCGCATGCTTTTCATATTGGCAATGGCAGAGGCAATGGAGCAGAACACCATGGGTACCACCACGCAGAACATCAGGTTGATAAAAATCGTCCCCATGGGCTGCAGGCAGGTAGCACCGGGCCATACGGCGCCTACGGCGCATCCGGCTATAATGGCCAGAAGCATGCTCAGCAGGAACCAGTTCTGCTTGAAAAACTTTTTCATGTGTTGAATTCCCCCCTCAGATGTCGGATAGCTGTTGCAAGACCTGTTTAGTATATCATATCTTTGAAGCGGCTGCACTTCCGTTTGCAGAAAAACATGGAAAAATCAAAAGAAAATATGTGCTTTCGGCGGCAGGGCGTGCCTGGATCCGGAGAAATATGTGAACGATGGGGCAGGGGTGCCGACATTCAATGAAAGAACGAACCTGCGGGAAAAGCTGCAGACACCCAGCCCTTGCGTTAATGTAAATATGTTAAAAGCGGCAGGCGCCGGGGAGTGCCGAACGCCAGTCCGGCAGGGGCAGGGGCGTATCGTCCAGTTGGGCCTGGAGAAGTTTTCCATCCCGGGCGTATTTCAGGATCAGGATAAACGGCGGCAAATGCCGTTCCATCAACTCCAGAAAGATAAAATCCCCCTCCCAGGCAGGCAGTGCCTTCAGCCTTGACTTTTCCAACCAGGCCAGTTCACCTTCGTCACAGTCCAGAAGAGTTCCGGTGAACCCGTCAGCATGAAAGAGATACATACATTCTTCCGGATAGGGTGGGCAGGAGAAATAAACTTCTCCGCAAAATCGCCAGTGGGTCAGGGTCAGACCGGTCTCCTCCCGGATCTCCCGGAGCAGACACATTTCCGGGGTCTCTCCGGCTTCCAGATGTCCGCCCAGACCGATCCACTTATCCTTATTAACGTCATTTTCCTTCTTCACCCGGAGCAGCATCAGGTACTGCCCGTCCTTTTCCAAATAACACAAAGTGGTTTTTTCCATGCTTTCTTCAAAGCTCCTTGCTGCGTTTATCTGTTTATTATAGCGAAAGAGAAAGCGCAAGTCAAAAACCTCCCGAGCCGCTAAAGGTACGGGAGGTCTTTTTGCAGAATGAAGATTTGTTTTTAAAAGGGGGCATTGTCATTTTCGGGAGTGCCGGTTTCTATCAGCCGCTTTTCCGGAGAGACATGAATGGTGCCCCAGCGGCGGAGCGAAGCAAAAACCACGTCATACATCCTCCGACCGAAGGGCGTCCAGGTGCGCCCGTTGGCAATGGCTCCAGTGTCGTTGCCCCCGGATGCCATATACTCGCTGGTGGCTACGGTGTAGATGCTGTCTGGATCCAGAGGCGTGCCGTTTGGAAGCGTCACGGCCAGAATCTTATGAAGGGCCGGGCGGGTGTGATCCACGTGTACGACCACACCGGAGAAAAACAGCCCGGCATTGTTTCCGTAACGTTCCGGTACATATACCAGCTCAAAAAGCTTCCATATTTCCCGGCCGGTCATGGTGCTTTTCATGACCGGGTCATTAAACCCAAGCACCATGGTCACATCCTCGGCGGTAATGGGCCCGGGCTCCAGACCGCCCCCGGAGCTGGTGGCGTTCATATAGGCAAAGTCCACACCCGTATCCTCCTGCAGGGCCTGAGCCAGAAAGTTTCCCAAAGCACATTCTCTGGACAGGCGTACCCGCCAGCTTGTATCCGTATGCGCCAGTACATCTTCAAAAAAGGCCCGGTGGGGGCCGGTGATCTTTTCCGTAAAAGCGGCCAGATCCGGCTCTACTGGTATGTTCCAGGGGGTAAGCTCCATGCGGGCTTCCCGGGCAGTGATTGCTTTTGCTTCCGTATCATACAGAAGGTGGGCATGCCCCAGGCTTACGCCTCCGAACCCGCCCTTCATGACCAGCGTATCCTGCCACAGACCGGCATAGTCCCCGGGGATATGCCCCCCCATACATACATCTACCGGAGGGATCTGCCGGAGCAGATCGATCAGTTCCCCCGAAAGAGAGCCGTTTTCACCGATATAAAAAGGAATATGGGCCAGCAGCACGACTATATCTGCACCCAGAGAGCGTACTTCCGGAATGTATCTTTTACAGGCTTCCGCACAGGAACCTGCCTGATAAGGAGCAAAAGCAGCGGCCGTGACCATATAGGGTGTGTACTCCGTAGTTATGCCCACCACGCCGATCTTTACACCGTTTCGCTCCAGCAGCACATAGGGCTTTACGCCGGGAAGCAGGCGGCCGGTATCCTTTCGGGTGATGTTGGCGCAGAGCACGGGGAAGGAAGCGGAGGCTATGGTGTTTTCCAGAAAGGCTTCGCCGTGATCAAACTCATGGTTGCCCAGAGCCATGGCTCCGGTGCCCAACAGTTCCATACCCCGGATCACCGGCTCCCCACCCCAGTAGGGAGAGGAAATTTCGTCTCCTGCGGAAAGCAGCAGGGTACCCTTGGGGTTCTGCCGCTGCAAGGTGCGCACAAAGGAACCGAATGCCCCAAAGCCCGGCTGGTGCCGGGAGGCCTTGTGCCGGGCGGAAAAGTCTGCGTGAGCCAGAATATCTATGGGGATGCAGGCCATGGAATCACCCTTTCAGACCGCCCCGGCTGACCCCGGTGACGATCTGCTTGCGGAAGCAGATGAACAGCAGGATCATGGGCAGCACCACAATGGTGGCGGCGGCCATAAGCCGCTCGTAGCGGATACCGCTGGAAGACATAAAGGCGTACAGACCAAAAGGCAGGGTGCGCACCTCGGTCTTGTTGGTCGCCATGACCGTCCAGAGGAAACTGTTCCAGCAGGCAATGGCATTGAGAATACCGATGGTCACCAGAGCCGGTTTGGCCATGGGCACCATGATCCGCCAAAGATACTGCCAGTTGGAGGTGCCGTCCACCCGGGCGGACCAGTACAGACTGTCCGGAATGGAGAGGAAGAAGTTCCGCAGAATATAGGTGTAGAACACGCTGGAGGTAAAGGGGATCACCAGGGCGGCCAGGGTATCCACCAGGCCCCAGTCGACGATGGTCTGGTAGTTGGTGATGATGAGCATCTCAAAGGGGATCATCATCATGGAAAGCAGCAGGGAAAAGAGAATATCCCGCCCCGGGAACTTCAGCCTGGAAAAGGCAAAAGCAGCCAGAATGGTGGAGAACTGCGTGCAGGCCACGCATACCACCGTTACGATCACCGAGTTGCGGAAATAGATAAGAAAGGGAGCCTTTTCAAAGGCATAGACATAGTTTTCCCAGGTGGCCCGGGCCGGGAAAAAGGTGGGAGGCGTAGTATTCACCTCTGCCGCCGTTTTCAGGCTGGAAAGAAGCATCCACACAAAGGGGAAAAGCATGATCAGGGCCCCGATGCTCAGCGCCGTATAGATAAGAACTTTTTTTGGCTTGCTCATATCAGTAATTCTTCCATTTCCGCTGGATAAACAGCTGTATCATGGTCAAGACCAGAACGATGGCAAACAGGATCACCGCACTGGCGGCGGCCCGGCCTAGCTTCCACTTGACATAGAACTGGTCATACAGGTAATACACTACCGTGTACAGGGAATAGGCCGTACCCGGCTGCCCGTTGAACAGAGGAAACAGCTCGGAAAAGACCTTGGAAGCGGAGATCATGTTCACGATCAGGGTCAGACCAATGGTGGGGGCGATCAGCGGCAGGGTAATGCGCCGGAAGATCAGCCCTTCCTTGGCTCCGTCTACCCGGGCGGCAGTGCAGTATTGGGGGTTCACGTTCTGAAAGCCCGCCAGCAGCAGGATCGTGGTAAAGGGGATCATGCTCCATATGCCGTAAAGGATCAGGGCCGGCAGATTATAAACAGGGTTGTTCAGCCAGTTGATGGCCGTGCCGCCGAAAAGAGTGATCAGGTAGTTGATCAGGCCGTAGTCATAGTTGAACAGCCATTTCCACACCAGCCCCACCGCCGTGATGGAGGTGACCATGGGCAGGAAGTAGCAGGTTTGAAACAGACCCTTGAGGCGGATGTCCTTGTTGAGCATATTGGCAATGAACAAAGACAGAGCCGTGGCGATGGGCACTACGAACAGGGTATACAGAGCGGTATTTTTCAATCCGTTCAAGAAGTTGGGATCGCTTATAACGTCCTCATAGTTTTTGAATCCCCAGGCGGTAAATTCCCGGGTGAGCATCTTGTAACCTTCCTTAAAGGAGATCAGGATGACGTTGACAAAGGGGTACAGGGTGAATACCGCTATCCCCAGCAGAAAGGGCAGCAGAAACAGAAACGGCTCATAAAAAGTTTTGGCCGTAAGCTTCTGGCGGTCCTGCTTCATCTTTTTATAGGCGCTCATTGCAGCCGTTCCCCCGTTTGTGCATCAAAGAGGAAGAAGCCCCGCTTTTTGAACCCGATCTCCAGCTGCTGGCCGGGCTCCAGAGGATAATCTCCGGGGATAAAGGCCCGCAGCTGCTGTCCGCCGGCTTCCAGAACAGAAAGCTCATCCTTGCCGATAGAGTAGCGCTCTTTCACCGTGGTCATGAGGCGGCTCTCACCGGCGGCAGGCACCAGCACGCTTTCGGCCCGCAGAGCCAGAATAACAGGGGTTCCGTCGGGCACATTCTTTACGGGGGCTACGGGACAGGTAAGAGAGGTATTTTCAAAACGGAAGCAGCTCTGCTCCAGCGTGCCCCGGAGCTTGTTGATAGGGGGTGCTCCCAAGAAGTCTGCCACAAAATAGTTGGACGGCTGATCATACAGTTGGCGGGCGGTACCCAGCTGCTGGAGAACGCCCAACTTCAGCAGCACCACCGTATCGGAGATAGAGGAGGCCTCCTCCTGATCGTGGGTGACGAAAACGGTGGTCACCCGGCTGGCCCGCTGGATACGCAGGATCTCCTCCCGCATTTCCACCCGGAGCTTGGCATCCAGATTGGAGAGGGGCTCATCCAGCAGCAGAAGAGCAGGCTCTTTGGCCAGAGCCCGGGCAATAGCTACCCGCTGCTGCTGTCCGCCGGAAAGCTCCCCGGGCTTGCGCTTTAAAAAGTCCCCGATGCGCACCAGATCCGCCAGCTCCATGGCCCGGGCAATGCGCTGTTTTTTGGGCACCCGCTTGATCTCCAGGGGGAAGCAGATGTTTTCCAGTACGGTCATATGGGGGTAGAGGGCATAGTTCTGGAACACCAGGCCCACATTACGCTTTTCCGGCGGCAGATCGGTCACATCCTTGCCGTCAAAGAGGATCTTGCCTTCGGTGACGGGGAGAATGCCGGAGAGCATGTTCAATATGGTGCTCTTGCCGCAGCCGGAGGGGCCCAGCAGGGCGGTCAGGGTGCCGTCCTCCATGGTAAGGCTCAGGTCATTCACCGCAGTGGTGGAGCCGAAGCGTTTTGTCAGATGGTCGATGGTTACCTGCATGTCATTTCCACATCCCTTCTATGATTTGTCCGTCGGTATCTTCCATGGTAAAGCCCAGCATCCTGGCCATGGTGGGGGCTTCATCCACCATGTTTCCCAAGGGGATACGAACCCCCGGAGCAATATCCGGTCCGGCGGCGGCAAAGGCGGTCAGCTCTTCCCGTTCCGGGCTGCCGCCGTGGGTGGCCGGGCCGACTTTATGATCCCCCGGGTACCGGACCCCGTATACATCCTCCAGATCCATGCGTTCCCCAAAGGCAATGGGCAAACGGCTTTCCACAATAAAGTCAAAGGGGCCGTCCACATGGTAACGGGCTTTGGCCTGCTCCCGGTCCAGTACATAAGCCAGGGCAAAACGCGGATCCTCCTTCAGGCTTTCCAGCAGGGTGCGCACCCGCTCTTTCAGGGCGGTATCCGCAGGATCCCGCAATTCGATATAGGCACACAGCCCCGTGGAACGGGCAAGGGCATCATAGGAATCCAGAGAGCCGTCAGGGCGGATCCGCAGCAGCCCCTGCTGCCGGAAAAGTACGTTAAGGTGGAGGATATCCGTTACGTTGGTTTGCCCGTGATCCCCCAGGATCACTACATCCGTTTCTTCCAGCGTGCCTTTCCGTCGGAGAGCTTCCATAAGGCTGCCGAATTCTTCGTCATGCTTGCGCAGCTGCTCCAGCACCTTTTCGTGATGGACGCCCCAGGTATGTCGGGCACCGTCCAGATCGCACATCTTTATCAGCATGATGTCGGGCTGGGGGTAATCCTCCAGAATATCCAGAGCCGACGCCATGGTAAACAGATCCAGACTCCGATCAGGCCCTTTGAGATAGCGGCCGTGCTTATAGAAATATCTGTCCAGCAGGGCGGGAGTAGCGGTGTGACGCAGGTATTGCTCGGGTTCGTAGCCCGTGTAACCGTAAGGGACGATCATGGGCAGATTCATATCATAGTCCGCTCCGCCGGAAACGGGCCAACTCAAAGAACAGGTGGTCAGGCCTTTTTCACGGGCTCTGTCCAGCAGGGTAGGCACTTTTACGTCCCGTTTCATGCTGAACCAGGGTTCCCCCAGATGACCGCCCCGATGCATATTTTCGTTGTGAACGATGCCGTGGCGCTCCACATAGCAGCCGGTGAGAATGGAGGTGTGGCAGCAGTATGTCAGAGCCGGCCATACGGGGCGGATCTTTTCCACCAGGGCTGCCCGCTTGAGGAAGGGACCGAAGTGGGGCATTTTTTCCATATAGGGAATATCGCAGGCGCACAGGGCGTCTATGCAGAAAACCAGTACCTTGCTCATTGGCGTGCTCCTTTTTCAGCAGGATAGAATTTGTGGTCGCAGAGAATATATTCTTTGTTCAGCTCCGGCAGCAGCTGCACGCCGGTATTGGGCAGCAGCCGCTCGGGGTTATATCCGTGGCAGGGGATGAGAACCTTTGGGTCTACATGATCTACAAACCATTTGACCTGGGCCGGATACCCGTGGCCAAAGTAGTTTTCACAGAAGAAGGTAACGTAGGCAAAACCCGTGCGCTCTACGATCCGGCGCATATTGGCATAGGCCGGGTCAAAAGCGCCGATGGGGATGCCGTCGGCGTGGAGATACACGCCTTTTTCCGCTGGGAGGCTCCACAGCTCCATAATGTGTTCGTAACTGTTCTGGAGCAGATAGCCGCGGGGATCCCGGGCAATATCTTCCGGGGTGACCACCTGAGAATTTGCCGCCAGCTCCCGTCCCCAGGCTTCCCGGCGTTGGCCTTCCGTCAGGGCATCGTCCGGGTAATAGACATAGGGGCGGATGCCGAAGAATTTCCATACAATATAGGCAGCGTCCGGTTCAAACACGCATTTACGCCCGGTGCGCCGGGCCCAATCCATGAACAGAGCCGCATCATCGGTTTCCCGCTGATAAAAGTTGAATACCGCCAGACCGGCAGCCTTTTCCAGATGGGTAAAAAGCCCCTCATAATAGGCCTGCTCCGAAAGCATTCCCGGAGGTACTTCCCGGCTGGGCAGGATCTTTTTGGGATCTTTGTCCGGTACGGTCATGGGCAGAACGCTGTCCATAAAGGCGGTGCAGTCGCACAGCATTACGTCTATGCCGCGCTCCTTCAGCAGATCCGCCTGGCGGAAGGTGCGTTCCGCTTCCATGCCGTGAAGACACAGGTCTCCCGTCCAGTGGATGGTGCCGTCGGGAGTGGTGATCAAAAAGGCAAAGTCACGATAGCCCGTATCCCGGCAGAGGATGGGCAGCACTTCGATCTGTCCCACACGGATGGGGGCTCCGGGCAGCAGATCCTGATAGTTCCTGCCAACGGTGGGTACGCCCCGGCCCGTTGCCTCCAGCGCCGCTTCTATCTTTTGTGCGGCGGGGTGCAGGTATACGGGGATCTCCGGCGCTACGGCGCCCATATAGGCCATGTGATCCAGGTGCAGATGGGTGATGAATACGGCGGTGTTCCAGGGGGAGTCCTCGGCGCTGGTCAGGGGCAGGTCGAAAAGATCCTCCCGCCGGTACAGGCCCTCTACCCGGGGCATGAGCCCGGCACGGAGCCCGTCATAGATCCAGCGGCGGCGGCGCTCCAGAATTTTTCCGTCATATACGGCAGTGGCAGGGTCATAGGCCCCGCCGCACTCAAAGAGCACCCGGTCCCGGCCATAGGAGACGGAGGCGTTGACGCCGCCGATGGTCCGCAGGCCTGTATACAGGATGAATCTGGTGGATGGCTTTTCCATGGGTATAGCTGTGTCCTTGTCTTTTGGATCAGAATTCGGAAAAGCCGGGGAAGCCCTTTGCAGCAAGGACCTCCCCGGCGGGATTAAAGGGGCTTAGTCGTTGAGAGCGGCGTTGGAAGCGGCCACAAAGGCGTCATAAGCGGTCTTGGCATCGCTGAGACCCAGAACCACGGACTGCACCATTTTGTCGATCTCGGTACGCACGGTGGCGGCACCGGCTACGGCGGGGAGGTAGTTGATGTAGTCAAACTCCTCTACCAGTGCCTTGACGGCCTTGTTCTCGGCGGCATAGGCCTGGAAGTCTTCGGATTCCATGGATTCCTTCCGGGCGGGAACGGCGCCGAAGCTCTTGGCCCAGCCGGGGAGGACTTCCTTGGAGGTGAAGTACTTGATGAAGGCGGCCACGCCCTTGGCATGGGCTTCGTCCTTGCTCAGGCATACATAGGTGGAACCCCAGCTGGAGATATACTTAACGGGGCCTTCCTGGGGGAGGGGCGCAACGCCCATCTCAAAGTGACCGGCCTCGCCTTCGGCGGGGATGGCACCGGCGGCATAGTCCACACCGGCGGCAGAGCCAACGTACATGCCCACGGCCTCAGAGCCGAAGGGGTTGGAGAAGTAGTAGTCTTCGCCCACCAGACGGAAGTAGTCTCCCTTAACACCATCGGCAAACCAGTTCAGGTACTTCAGAGCGGTTTCTTCGTTCAGAGCGATCTGCTTGCTGGCAACATCGATGTACTGGCTGCCGGACTGCATGAGCCAGCCCTGGAAGGTATCGGTGATGGAGTCGGTGCCGAAGCCCGCTACGCCGTACTTCTCATGGATGGCCTTGGCGGCTGCTTCCACTTCGGTCCAGGTGGTGGGAACGGAAATGCCCAGTTCATCCAGCCAGGTCTTGTTGTAGTAAAGCACTTCGCTGGTCATGGTCACGGGCATCATATAAATGGAGCTGTTGCCCCACTGGGTGATCTCGGCATACAGGCCGGCGGCCAGCTGCTCTTTGAAATCGGGGATGGTCTCGTTGATGATGGAGGTCATGTCATACAGATAGCCTTCGTTCATGTAGCCCACGGCGTCAGATGCGAACATGGGGCACATATCGGGGCCAACGCCGGTGCTTACAGACTGAAGGAGCTTGGCGTCCCACTCGCTGTAAGGCTGGCTCTGCGCCACAACCTTGTATTCACTCTGAGAGGCGTTGAAATCGGCAATGATCTGCTCCAGGGCGGCCTGGTGATGATCGGTGTAGGTGTGCCAGAGGACGACCTCTACGGGCTCAGCGGGGGCTTCGTCCTTTTTGTCCTCCTGGGCGGCGGGGGCTTCCGTCTTGGTTTCGCCTTCCGTCTTGGCGGGTTCCTTGGTTTCGGTGCCGTCGTTCTTGGCGGTGCAGGCAACCAGAGCCGCCAGCATCAGCAGGGCCAGAATAAGGCTGATGATTCTTTTCATGTGTTTCTCCCTTCGTTGTTTATATGCTATCGGGGGCCGTTACAGCCTGTCCAGATAGTCGGCAAGTTCGCCTGTGGTGGCTACTTCCCCATCGCATGGGGGCTTGTGGATGGCAGGATAGGGGTTTACCCACAGGGTGCGGGCACCCAAACGGGCCAGCGGGAAAAGATCGTTGAAGGCATGGTCTCCGATGGTCAGCAATCGGCGGGGTTCCTGCAGGATCCCGGGCTCCATGTCGTTGAGCGCCTTTTCCAGCCCGCTGGGCTTTCCGGCAGAAAAACAGCAGCGGGAAAAGATCCCGTCATATCCCAGCTGGCAGAGAAAATCCCAGGCCGTATCCTCATAGGAGTTGCTGACCAGAACCGTCTCACACCGCTTTCCCAGGCGAATGATGGCGTCCCGGAGTTTTTTGTCCCCTTCCATGCCCTCCTGGCTCATATCCCGGCGGGACATGCGGTATACGGCATCCAGACGGGGCCCTTCCAGCAGCCCCAGCGTCTTGCCCAGCAGGGCTAGCACGGCCCAGGCATCGCCCAGAAACAGGCAGTGTTCCTGCTGCAGCAGCTCTTCATAGGAAAGATCGGGGAGCAGAGCCCCTTCCAGTGCGGCAAAGTAGCTTTCCGGATCGGGAGCGGGCAGGGGCAGCGTGCTGTAGGCACGGTTCATGATCAGACGGCGTCCGGCAAACACTTCTTCCGTATAGGCCAGCAGGGATTCCTGCCAGGAGGCAAGGGGAGTGCCGGCGGTAAGATTGCGGATATAGATCCGGTTAAAGGTCAGGTTCTGATAGATGGTGCCGTCCAGATCAAAAAGTACGGTGCGAATATCCAGGCCCATGGCTCTCTCCTACAATAAAATCAGCGTGCTGCTCTGATTAGAGTATAGCACGCCGGGTTTTGAAAAAAATGCACGCTTGCGTAAAAACTTTGTACGAAATTTTATCAGGATGCCTAAAAAAAATACTGCTATTCCTGGCGGAAATACAGTCCCAGCAATTCTTCAAAAGCCAGGATCACCTTGCCGAAAAAGGGGTTTGGCACCGGGGAAAGGAGCACCTGATCGGACTTGTCCACCAGAAAGGTCACATCGGAAAGGGCAGCCAGCGTGGAGGCGGGGGTGCGGGTAAAGCAGGCCACCCGAAAGCCATGCTGCCGGGCCCGTTTGATATCGTTGATGACCACTTCCGTTTCGCCGCTCTGGGAAATGGCGATGATCAGGGAAGGTTCTATGTTGGACTCCATCAGGGAGGCGTTGCTCTTTTTGAACACCATGTAGTCGTAAAAATGTACATGGCTGAACACCATAAAGCCGCTGACAGCCATGCGCTGGGTCATGTATACGGCGATCATATCGGCAAACCCGGCGCCCACCACAAAGATCTTCCGGTTCCGGTATTCCCGCAGGTAGCCCAGAAAGGTGCGCACATCCTCCTGAGAGTAATTATCCAGCAGATGCCCCAGATCCAGAGCATCCAGCGCCCGGGGCGCTTCCCGCTTGCTGGAAAGGTGATACACAAAGTCCGTATATCCGCTGTAGCCCAACCGCTTGCACATCTTAACGATAAAGGAGGTGGAAACATAGTTCTCCGCTGCGATCTGGGCGATGCTGATTTTGGACTCGTTATTTTCTATATGCCCCAGAATGCTGGTAATGACCCGTGTTTCCGTTTCGTTAAGCTGGTTGGTAAAGAAGAAGTAATTCTGATTCATAGGCCCTCCTTCTGTATTATATATGATGGAAGGACCTGATGCAAGGTCATGCTTCTTCCAGCGGGAAACGGGCGGGATTAAAGCCGCTCAATCGGTGCATCTCCCGTACGGAAGCCTCCGTCAGGCCCAAAAGGCGGCAGACCGTATCCTGCAGTTCCTGCCCGCAGCTTTCCATCCATTCTGAGGGCTGGTGCAGGATCACACTGCCTATGCCGTGAGCCAGGAATACCGTCAGCAGCGGCAGCTCCATCATGGGCTGGGCGCCGTGGGCGATGATGCTTTTCAGGATCCGTTCCAGATAGGGCTCCAGCAGCAGCAGCGTCCGTTCCCGAATGGACAGACGAGCGGCGGGATAGATGCGGTCACCCAGCTCCCGGCGGAAAGACTGGGTGCAGTCCTGCAGGTAAAAGAAGAAACGGGTCAGGGCCCGGTAAGGACGCTCCTGGGCTTCCTCCGCCAGGCGGTCGGCTTCCTTCAGATACGGTGAAAAAAATGCCTGCAGCACTTCTTCCCAAAGAGCTTCCTTGGATTCAAAATAGTAATAAAAGCCGCCGGGATCCGCGCCTACCTGCTTCATCAGTCCCCGAACGCTTACACAGTCAAATCCTTTTTCAAAAAACAGCCGGGTGGCTACCTCCAGAATATGATTCCGGGTACCCTCTGCAAACATCTGCTTTCTGGCCATGAAGATCCTCCTGCCATTCTCGTTTTTTCAAACGTGTTGAATTATAGCATAAAGGGAGGTTTTCTGCAAGCACACATCTTTTTTAAAAAAACTCTTTACAAACGGAGTGCCCCGTGCTAAGATAATAACGAAAACAATAATTATTATTAAAAAGAGAGGAACATATGGACACCATCCGCAAGCACAGCAAAAAAAGAGACGCCATTTTGAACTGCCTGCGGGAAACGGATGCACACCCTTCCGCCGAGTGGGTGTACAGCCGCCTGAAGCCCCAGATCCCGGATCTGTCCCTGGGAACGGTATACAGGAATCTGGCTTTGTTCAAGGAGACGGGGGAGGCCATATCTTTGGGCACGGTCATGGGGCTGGAACGCTTTGACGGGCGGACGGATCCCCATATCCACTTTGTATGCACCCGCTGCGGCCGCATACTGGATCTGCCGGGTATCCAGGTGCCCCCCTGCCTGACGGAGCAGGCCGGAAAGATATTGGGCGCCCCCGTGGAGGTAACAAGGCTGACCTTTTACGGCGCCTGTGCCCAGCGTGCCGCAAACCGGGCGGCGGAAAAGAAATTGCAAAATTTATCTTACGACCAAAAAGACCCAATTTAAGTATCATCAGGAGGAAAAGAATATGAAGAAGTTTGTTTGCCCCGTTTGCGGTTATGTGTATGAAGGCGAAGAGATGCCCGCAGATTTCAAGTGCCCCGTGTGCAAGGTTCCCGGGTCCAAGTTTATTGAAGTAAAGGGTGAGATGAAGCTGGCCGCCGAGCATGAATTCGGCATTTACGATAAGACCGTGGCCAACAACCCGGATATTTCCGATGCAGACAAAGCCTATATTCTGGAGCAGCTGAAAGCAAACTTTGCCGGGGAATGCAGCGAAGTGGGCATGTATCTGTGCATGGCCCGGATCGCACACCGGGAGGGGTATCCTGAAGTGGGGCTTTACTGGGAGAAGGCAGCTTATGAAGAAGCGGAGCATGCGGCCAAGTTTGCAGAGCTTCTGGGGAGCCGCTGCGAACCCAACATGAAGGCCGATACCAAAGCCAACCTGGCCTGGCGGGTGGAGTGCGAGTATGGCGCAACCAAAGGCAAGTTTGATCTGGCTGTCTGTGCCAAGAAAAACAATCTGGATGCCATTCACGATACTGTTCACGAAATGGCCCGCGACGAGGCGAGACACGGCAAGGCCTTTGAGGGTCTGCTGAAGCGCTACTTCGGCAAGTAATTCAGCCTAAAATAAGCCTTTTGGAGAGGAAGCAGGAACAAAACTGCTTCCTCTCTTTGTCCAAAAGTAGAAAACAAGGTGGAAATTTGCTTTCCGAACCCGTTCCAACAGCGATAAAGCGGAAATTGAAAAAGTGGAATTTATGAGAAGCGGATTTTCCGCATTTCTCCGTTGCTTTGTGGGGGCTGATTACAGCTCCATTTCTTTTACTCTGCGATAGAACGTGTCAGGCTTCAAGCTCAGCTCTTTCATGGCAGCGGTGGCGGTAATTTCGCCCGCCCGCCACTTCCTGCAAAGGGCTTTCATCTGCGCCTCGTTATAATCAATGGGCTTGCGGCCTTTATACTTAGGAAAAGGAGCGGGACACGCGCCCCGCTCCCCGTGATTATTTCAGAATCGTGATAGTGCCTTTAATTCGGGTAATTTCAGCAGACGAATAAGCAAAACCATAAACAATCCCTGCAGTTCCCAAACCGGTTTTACCGCCGACCTGGTTTGCCTGCGCACGGCCAACGGCAGACAAAACCAAACCTGTGATACCGCTTAATCCATAAAAACCAAAGATGAAGCAGGTTGTTAAAGAAACTACAAAACCTGCAATCTGTAATCCGTTTGTCTTGCCTTCCATTAGATATTCTCCTGTCTGCCTGCCGTGGCTGCTCTTTACTTAGCTGTTTATTTGCTCCTTTGTTTCAGAAGGACGCTTTTCAGGCGCCGGGGAAAGCTTTGATTCTATTTTTTCCATGCGGTCGGCAACAAAAGAAACTTTTTCGATCAGTTCCCCAAATCCAAACAGGGGCCAACTGCTTGCCGTGCCAACTATAGCCAGAATCAAGCCGTCTTTTAGTATTTTCGAACTCAAATATGCCTCGCTGACATTACCAAAGGCAAGAGAAAGTGCCCCCCAGAAGGCACATAAAAAACCTACTATGAGACAAAAATAGCAGCAAAGCTTTGCCAATGTCTTGATCTTGCTGCCGATGCTGCCAAACAGCCTGTTGCGGATATCCTCAAACATTTTTCTTCCCCTCTTTCTTTTATAGACCGAGAATTCGGAACTATTCTGCTTGAAATTATACGGGAATACTTCCTGTATGTCAAGAAAAACAGGAAGTATAATTCCTAAAAATACGGAAAAATGAGGAAGAATAATGCTTATTTTTGATCTGCATACCATTGGTGACAGGCTGCTGGCGGTTCGCAAGCGCACAGGCCTGACACAGGCGGAGGTAGCGGAAGCGGCGGGGCTGTCGGAACGCACTTATGCGGATATAGAGAGGGGCACCGTAAACATGCGGACGGCCACTGTGCTGTGCATATGCAGCGCTCTGCACATCACGCCGGACGAGATCCTGACGGAGGAGCGGACGTCTCTGCCTGCCCGGCAGGAGGAATTGTGGGAGCGGCTGAACGCCTGCAATCCCCGGGATAAAGAAACAGCCCTAGAACTGCTTTCCGTGTATCTGCGGTCTTTATAGAGGCTCGGTCCCTCTTGTGAACCGGGGGAGGGATATGGTATCATACCCTTGCATTATGTTGTGGGCATTGCCCGCATGGAAGGAGCGCATATATGGAAAAGAAAAAGAAGTCCGGCCTTTGGGCGGAATTCAAGGAGTTTATTTCACGGGGTAACGTAATGGATCTGGCCGTAGGCGTGATCATCGGCAGTGCATTCACGGCCATTGTCAATTCACTGGTCAATGATATGCTCATGCCGGTTATCGGCCTTATTTCCGGGGGTATTGATTTCAGCGGACTCAAGCTGGTACTGACCCCTGCGGTGGGGGATACGCCCGAGGTGGCCCTGTGCTACGGATCGTTTTTGCAGAGCATACTGAATTTTCTGCTGGTCGCTTTGGCCCTGTTCCTGCTGGTAAAGGCGCTCAACGCCTTCCGCCGGAAGAAGGAGGAGGCACCCGCTCCTGCGCCCGAGCCCCCCAAGCCCTCGGAAGAGGTGCAGCTGCTCACACAGATCCGGGATCTGCTGCAAAAATAACGCTGAAAAAACAGGGCCTCGAAGGATATGCTTCTTCGGGGCGCTGCTTCTTTTTGGGCATAATGCCGGGATCATGCCTGCTCCTCACCGTTCAGGGCCAGGAGTTCGGTCAGCATACTGTTCAGCAGCGGCAGATATTTTTTATCCAGCCGCCCGATCTTTTCCAGCAGGGCGGCGTCCTGGGGGCGGTTTGCGCCAAAGAGCACGTAATCGGCAGACAGACCCAGCACCCGGCAGATTTTCGTCAGCATTTTTACGGAAATGCCCGTGCGGCCCCGTTCCACCTCCGCCAGATAAGAAACGCTCACATCCAGCAGTTCTGCAAATTTTTCCCGTGTGTAGCCCATGTCTTCCCGGGCTTTTCGGATGCGCATATACATATACCATCACCTCAACCTACAGTATGCCCGGTACTTATGCCGCAAAACATCAAGCAATACTGTATAAAAAACATCTTGTATTAGTGTATGATGTGTGGTATATTGATTTTGTCGAAAGACAGAAAAGGAGGAAGAAAGATGAAAAGGAAGACTGCTAACGTGCTGGGGGTACTGCTATGCTGGGCATTGGCTTTCATTGGTGTATTGTTTTACTGGACGCATAAGGATGCTGCGTTTTATACCGGCAAATATGGCTCACCGGTGACGGAAGAACTGGACAGGGTAGAATTTGGTGCGGATTTTTATACTTATAGCTACGAAGCCTCCGCTTATGCAGCAAATGGAATCAGAAACATATATCGTGCATTGGTGGAAGCCATTTCGGCGGTCTTTTTCGTTGGCGGTAGTATAGGCATATGTTTTTTGGTGCACAACTGGCTTCAGAGAGGGAAGAGGAAAAGCGGAGATTACAAACTGAAGGAGAGAGAAAGGCCGCGGGGGCGGCTGTGCATGGGAATGGCGATAATCTGGGAGATACGCTCTCACGGACAGAGGATAGAGCGGAGGAGGATGATAAACAGAACTGATGCAAGGAAATATGGAAATTGTCAGTATTGCACGGGAAACAGAATTCCTGCTTTTGACAGGAATGGAAATCCAAAAGCAGGTACTATAGAACGCTTTGGAAACTGTAAGAATGAGAAAAGCATCAGGTTTTGCGGACAGAAGAAGCTTTGCAGCGAGCATTTTTTCAAGGGGATAGAAATTGTATAAAACGGAGGAAACAGCATGAAAAAGAGAATAAGCTGTATTTTGCTTATATGTTTGATTCTGAGCGTGTGTGCATGTAATGCACGGGAAGAAGAAAGCGTACAAGAAGAAAAAACGGAGATCACTGCCGTTTTCCTGGCTCAAGGAGCTTTGAACTTGGAAGTAGGAGAGAGATTTCAGCAAAATTGCACCGTAATACCGGAGGAGGCCGATATGAGCGGTCTTTCCTGGAAATCGGCGAACAGCGAGATCGCTACAGTAACAGCAGACGGACTGATCGAGGGTATAGCACCTGGAACGACCACCATTATCTGTGCCAGCTCCGGGACGGCCATGGATACTTGCGAGGTAACGGTAAAAGCACCCTCTGCCATAGAGCAATTGAATGAAAAAGAAAAAATTCTTTTTAACTATATGGTAGAAGAAATGCTGTCCAGTTTTTATAACGCTTCGGCGGTTCGGATTCGCAAAATATACGATACTAATAATAATAAAGATGGAGATACTATTTGGAGTGTTATTTTAGACATTCAGGGAACGAATCCAGCGGGTGGCACTATATATAAGATATATGGTTTGATTTACTTTACCAAAAACAATAGCTTTTTATGCCTTGAAGCCCCTAATGCAGATCTATCTCATCCGATGAGCGATTCCGTTATGAGTGCTTCCAAAATAAATTCTGCACTGGAAGAGTATTGGAACAAAAAGCATATGTAAAAATGTTGAGGGTGGAGTATTTTCTCTACCCTCAACGTATAGCCCATAAATACGTAAATTCAAGCAAATAGGACATAAGTATTTCATTCAAATGCTTTCCGCAGCGCTTCCGCTCGGGCCTGCCACAGAGCCTGCACTCGGGGAGCGGAGAATGCGATATCATAACCATGGGGTGCGCCGCAGAGGGTATGACAGGTCACCGCGGCACCGGCCTCCTGCAGGCGGCGGGCATAGAGGAGTCCCTCGTCCCGAAGACAGTCCACCTCTGCCGTCTCCATGTATACGGCGGGCAGGGGATGGGGCAGCGGCAGAAACAGCGGGCTGGCCGGGCGGGGATCCGCCCCCTGTAAAAGCATGCTCCACATGGCCCGGTTGCAGCGGGCATTCCAAAGGGGCGTGGAGGGAAAGGCAGCCATGGAAGGCGTGGAAAGAGTCCTGTCCAGCACCGGGTAGATAAGCAGCAGCAGGGCCGGAGCCGGCAGTCCCTGCTGCGGGCCGTCCGTCATGGCAAAGGCCGCCAGAGCCCCTCCGGCACTGTCTCCTCCCAGGGCCAAAGCAGCCCCCGGAAATGCGGAAGCGGCCCAGGCATAGGCGGTCAATGCGTCCTCCCGGGCGGCGGGGTAGGGGTGCCGGGGCAGCAGGCGGTATTCCGGGCACAGCACGGTGCAATGGGCTTCCCGGGCCAGAAAAGCCGCCAGCCGCCGATGTTGAGGCGCAGCGGGATGACCGAAGCCGCCGCCGTGATAAAAGATCAGACAGGGCCCCTGCAACCCACGGTCTTTGGGATAGAACAGGGTCAGAGGCAGAGAACCGGCCTGTCGTTTGGCCATGCAGATATCCGCATAAGGGCTGTGAACGGGCAAAATGCCCAGCAGTCTTTGGCTCAGGCGCAGCAGCCCGGGTGTGAAGGGAAGCTGCATCCAGGCATACTTTTTGAATTCCGGGGACAGGGATACGCCCATGAAAACCTCCGTAAGATTATATGGTCTGCGGCACGGCGGACGGGGGCAGAATACGCCGCACCACGTGCCTGTATCATTTGAACAACAGGCAGACCCCTCGAGGAAGTCTGCCTGCATCGTGTCAGTTGTCTTTTTCTTCGCCTTTGAGCTGCCGGAGCTTTTCCTGCGCATCCTGCTTGAGCTTTTCCCGAACATCCTGCAGATATTCCTGCAGATGGACGACCAGCGGGTGCTCGCTCCACATATCAAACAGGAAGCTGAGCTTGATCCGCTCGGAGATCTTCCGGCGGCGGATCCGTTCCCGCAGATCCTCATAACGGACGATGATCTGATTCTCCCTGGCGAACTTGCGGATTCGGCCCAGCATCCGGGAGGAATGGATCAGATCCAGCAGGAGTATGCCATAGTACATGCCCATGCAGAAGGCATAGGCTGCCACCACATTGGTATCCTCCATAAGCCAATGGAGGGAGCGGTTCAGCAGCGGATGCACCAGATAATAGTAAGTAATTCCCAATATTCCCCAGAACAGGGTGAACAGGGGGCAGATGATGCCCTGAATGTTTCCCCAGCGCCGGGAGTAATCCCACAGCTGCACTTTGAAGACACGGGTGGATAAAAGCCCGGCAATATACTCTATCAGCGTCATGCCCAGAGTGATCCCCAGGAACAGCACCGCCCGGCGGAGGGAGACATCCGCAATGGGAATAAAGGGCTCCAGACTGACGATGAGCCACATGGCGCATACGCCCGTACCATACAAGGGCAGGGCCGGACCGGTGAGAAAACCAGGGTTGATCCACCGGCGCTCCGGGTTGGAGGAGGAGATGAATCGACGGTAAAACACTTCCAGCACCCAGCCGAAGCTGCATCCCAGCATGAAAAGAAACGCAAAAAGAAGAAAATACCCCATAAACGGCATAGAAAAAACCTCCAAACAGATGGTAAAAAGGATTAGCGGGCTTGCACGATGCGGCGGGCGATGGCCATAGCCCCGTCTTTGGGAATGCAGGCGTTTTGAGCCTGCAGCATGGAGCAGGCCAGTTCCCTGTCAAACAGGAGCCTGTCGGCAAAGCGGGCGGCTTCATAGAAATTCCCGGCGAACAGGGACATGCCGTGGCTTTCGAAGAAGGAAGCGTTGAGCGTTTCTACCCCCGGGATAGCCATGGTATGTACCAGAGGGATCCCCAGCACTGCCGCTTCCGAGCTGGAAATACCGCCTGCCTTGGAAAGCAGCACATCCGATGCCCGCATATAGGCGGGCACCTGGTCCGTAAAGGGCACGCTGCACACTTCCTCCGGCGGGAATGCCTGCATAAGGGCCTGGCGCAGCTCTTCATTCCGGCCGGGGAGTACGCAGAGCAGGGCGTTTTTATCCGGAATCCGCCGGATGGAACGGCACAGGTTCAGTGCGTCTCCGCAGCCGATGCCGCCGGTCATAACAAGATAGATGCGCTTGTTCGGCGGCAGATTCAGCGCCTTTCGGGCATCCTCTTTGGAGAGGACGGTGCAGAAGCGGCTGCTGACGGGCATACCCGTTACATAAAGATTCTCTTTCGGCATACCCGCCGCCGCACAGGCAGCACGCACCTCTTCGTGGGGAAGAAAGTAGCCGTCCAGCTCCGTTTCCGGCAGGAAGGGGATGCAGGTATAGTCTGAGAGGATACCGTAACAGGGGATGCTTTCCTTTTCATTCCGGCGCAGATAGGTCAATGTTTCCATGGGGAACAGGTGGGAGCAGACTACGGCTTCATAGTCGTGGTTTTGCATATAGTCCTTCAGCTCCCGGGCATGGCGGATGTTGGCCAGATAGATGGGGGAGGTGACCCCCGTGGCGCTGTACATGGCTCCGGCGTGGTACATCATGCCAAAAACATCCGGTGCTTTGGCAGAAATGCGGTTGAGCACCTTATCAAAGCTCAGGGGGCCGGGCTCCCCGCACAGATGGAGCATATCCAGAAAGTCGGCGGTATGGCCCAGACTTTGCAGGGCTTCTCCCACGGCCATGGCACAGTGGTTGTGGCCTTCGCCGGTGCTGCAGCTCAGCAGAAGGATCTTCATGAGGCACCTCCTGTAGGATCGTAATGGGTTAGCGATTTTAAAAAAAGCAGTGGGCGGAAACGTCTAAAAAAGACTGCTCCTGCTTTTGAGATCTGTCATATAGTATACCCTGTGTCTTAAAAAGGAGCAACAGGCATTGTCTGCAGAAGTGCAAAAAAAGGCAGTCTGAATTTTCATATGTGCCGGATATTGAAGACTTCCCGGTATACGGGGCCTGGAGCTGCACCATTGGCGCCCTTCGGGCGCCAATCGCAGCGGAGGGGCACAGCCCCTGCCGCTGCTGCTGGAGCTGGAGCCACGGCGTGCAGCTCCCCCCCGGTTTCCCGGGCAAGCCGCTTTATCAACAAAAAAGCCCCGGCAGGCGCAGGCCCCGGGGCGGCAGGGAAAAAGTTACTTGTTCAGCACGGAAATGGCATCGGAAATGGTTTTTTCGTGAGCTTCCATACCGTATTTGTCTACCTGGAGCTTGCTCTTTTCTCCGTGGGTCAGGCACCCGGCACCGCCGATACAGCCGCCGATGCAGGCCATGCCTTCCACAAAGTTGGCGTCCAGCTTGCCCTTGGAGGCTTTGAGCAGGGCCATGCGGCATTCCTCTATGCCATCGCAGGAAAGGGCCTTCAGGTTGAAGGTATCGCCGTGTTCCTTGATGCCCTGGGCTACCGCATCGGAAAGGCCGCCGCACCGGGCAAATATCCGCCCGAAGTAGGAGGCGTTGTCCAGCACGTCCAGCGGCAGGGTGGTGATATCCATATCCCGGCTGTCAAACAGTGCCTGAAGCTCTTCAAAGGTCATGACCACATCTACATAAGGCCGCACATTTTCCCGGCAGATCTCTGCTTTTTTGGCGGTGCAGGGCCCAATGAACACGATCCTGCAGGGGGATTCATGCTCCTTGAGATATTTGGATAATGCCGCCATGGGGGAAAGATTGTGGGAAACGTTCTGCAGCAGGGAGGGGAAAGCCTTTTCTATATAACTGACAAAGGCCGGGCAGCAGGAGCTGGTCAAAAAGCCCTTTTCCACCAGTTCCCGGCTTTCGGCATCGGCCACCATATCTGCACCGAGGGCAGCCTCCACCACGGTATGGAAGCCCAGCCGCTTCAGACCGCTGACCACCTGCCCCAGCTTTGCATAGGTAAACTGGCTGGAAATGGAAGGGGCCACCACGGCAAATACCTTGTATTTGGTGTTGTTTTCACTTTTTTTCAGAATGTCGATCACATCCAGCAAAAAGCTCTTGTCCATAATGGCGCCAAAGGGGCACTGGTATACGCAGGCGCCGCAGGAAATGCATTTGTTGTTATCAATGGAGGCCGCCTGATCCGCTCCGATGGTGATGGCCTTGATCTTGCAGGCATTGATGCAGGGGCGCTTTCTGTCGGCAATGGCGCTGTAGGGGCATACTTTGGCGCACTGACCGCAGTTGACGCACTTGGATTTATCTATATGCGCAGTATGGCGGCTGTCAAAGCTGATGGCGCCCCGGGGGCATACATCCATGCAGCGGTGTGCCAGGCAGCCCCGGCAGGAATTTGTTACTTCAAAGCCGCCCATGGGGCATTCATCGCAGGCCACGTTGATGACCTCGATAATATTGGGATTATCCCGGTGGCCGCCGGCGGCCATGCGCACCCGTTCGGCCAGAACAGCCCGTTCCTTATAGACGCAGCAGTCCGTAGCCTGACTGCCATTGGGGGCAATGCGCTGGGGAATATCCGCCGCGTTATCCAAAAGGGTGTCGGCCCAGGCCTCCCGGGCCACCTCCCGCAGCACCAGATACTTGGTGTATTGGACATTGGTATCGAACTTTCTCATAATATGGGAACCTTTCGCCTTTTGTAAAAGCGCCTTTCTGGGGGGAATTCTTTTAAAAGTAAATGACCTTGACCCGCTTGCCCATGTCCCGCAGGCACTGGCTGAGCTGCTCCACCAGGTTCATCTTTATGTTGAAGGTGATGGGCAGATCCGGGTTCTGATGGGCGGGATTCACCGCCCGGCCGACAAAGAAGTTAATATCCGTAGCTTCTTCAAACAGCAGCCGGCAGATGCGGCTGGCACCGTCCTTATTGAGGCTCCACTGCTCGTAAAGCTCATTGCCTCCGAGAGCGTCCCGCGCATACTCCAGTACCTTGTTGATGGTGATCACGCCTTCCGTGACCAGATCCACCCCTTCAATTTCGGCAATGGGGGGCACATCGCTGCGCTCAAAGTTCAGGCTGGCCCGCAGGGGCTTTCCCAAATATCTGGCGGCAATGGAGGAGGTGGTGCCGCCACAGACAATGTGTTTGCCCTCCTTGCTGAAGAACAGTGACATCATTCTGTCGCAGTCGTCCCGGTGCCGGGGCGGGCCGAAGAGCAGATTCATGGGCTCCCGGCGGCGGATGCGCACCACGCAGGCCGTGGCATCGTCTCCCGGGTGGTGTCCGTACTGCTTGTCGCACTCATCCACCAGCATGGTGGAAAGAGTTTTGGCCGTATAGCCTGCCGGGGCGATGGAGGCCATGAAATCCATGATCTCCTCCCGCTTCCAACCAAAGTTATAGGCAATACCGATGCCTGCATGAGGACATCCGTCGCTCATGGCAATGAAGATATCATCCTCCTGCAGGCGGATGGAGGATTTATAGATCTGCTTGCCGCCTATGTGCAGCTCCTGCATGGGGTAATCCACGTTTTCAAAATTCCTAAGGAAAATGACCGCAGGGTTATCATACTGAATGAGCTCGGCGGTCTCATTGCGGATCAGGTGCAGAATGGTAAAGGTGGAATAGGCGACCCCCCGCTGAGAGCATATGGGGAGGGTAGCCGCAATGGTGGAAACACATTCCTCCAAGGGCAGACCCTCGGCCATCATGGTGGAGATGATCTTGCTGGTCAGGGTGGAAAGGATGCTGGCCTTTACGCCGCTGCCCAGACCGTCTGCCAGGACGATGACGGTAGAGTTTTCACCCTGTTCCACAATATCCACATGATCACCGCAGAGCTGCTCTCCTTCGTGGTTGATGCTCTTATAGCCTATATCGGCGCACAGGTTATTCATTACTGATGGACTCCTTGAGCTTGGAGAGGGCGATTTTGGTTTCGGCGGCTGTCTCTCCCAGGAGGGATGCGATCTCCTGTACGATGCGCATCTGCTTATCCACCACCTTGTCGGCGATCTCTACTGTTTGGCTGCGCATGTTCTCCTTCTGGGCCTTGATCTCCTCTTCTTCGGTGACATCCCGGAGGATGCATACAAGCAGCCGGTATTCTTTATCGTATACGATGGTCTCTTCCACGTACTTTTCATATTCTGCCAGATATACCCGCTTATCGTGGATGCTCCGGCCGCTGGAAAGGACGCTCATAAAGTCATCCGGATCCATGATCCGCACCACCTGATCCCCCAGAATATCCGTGGCATAGCGGATGTTCAGGATCTTCAGTGCAATGCGGTTGATCTGCTGCACCTCCAGCTTTTCGTTCAGAACGATAAGACCGTTGGGGGTGTTGCGCACAATGGTATCGGAAAAGCTTTCTGCCTTGTCCTTCAGGTAGGGCAGGCACATGGAGATCTCCGCCTTGCCCTGATATACGGCAATGGCCTTTTCACGGCAGGTGTCATAGCCGCAGGTACCGCAGTTGAGCTCATCGGCGGCCCGCTTTTTGCCCATTTGCAGGAGAATGTCGCTGATCTCCCGCTCCGAAGGCATGCGGCTGTGCCTGTCCAGGGGCAAAAAGGGCCTTTGCAGGGAGAAATGTTCCGGCTGCAGCACCTCAAAATCCAGTTTCCCGGCGGCCTTGGCTACGGCGGTATAGCTGTGGACGGGGGTATGGTGGAATTTTTCCATTACGGGGCCGCCTACGCAGCTGCCCACACAGGCAGACATTTCTATAAAGCAGTTGTGCAGCGTGCCGGCCTGGATCTCCCGCAGGGCAGCCATGCAGTTTTCCACCCCGTCCATGGCCATATAGGTATACCGGGGATTTTCGTGAGACAGGGATTTCAGCACCCCCCCCGTGGTGGGAAAGAACCGGGCCCGGGAATGTTCCAGCGGATGCTGGGCCTGCTTCAGTTCGATCCCCTCGGCCTTGAGCCAGGCGGAGAGCTCATCAAAAGTCAGCACGGCATCCACCAGCCCTTCGCAGCGCTGGGCTTCGTCTTTTTTGGCCACACAAGGGCCGACAAACACCGTTTTGGCGCCGGGATAGCGGCGCTTGATATCCTTGCAGTGGGCCTGCATGGGGGAAAGCACGTCCGCCAGATAGGGCAGCACATCCGGAAAATATTTCTGGATGAGAAGGTTCACACTGTGGCAGCAGGAGGAAATAAGGATATCCCGCTGCTCCTCGTCCAGTATGCGTTCATACTCGTTTTTTACGATGGTAGCACCCATCGCCGTTTCTTCTGCGTCAAAGAAGCCCAGCTGCTTCAGGGCTTCCCGCATACCGTCGATACCCACGCCCTCATAGTTGGCCATGAAGGAGGGGGCCAGGCTCACGATGACCTTTTCCCCGCTTTGCAGGAGCACTCTGGCTTTTTCCGTTTCGTCCACGATCTGCTTGGCATTCTGGGGACACACCACAAAGCAGTGGCCGCAGAGGATGCATTCAGCCCCGATGATATAGGCCTGATTGCCGGAAAAGCGAATGGATTTGACCGGGCAATGACGGATGCATTTGTAGCAGTTCTTGCAGTTGGATTTCTTCAGTGTCAGACAGTCCATGGCAGAAATACCTCGCTTATAGGGGATTTTAGGGGATCAGCAGACCTTGCATGCGCCCAGGGGGCGGGCTATCCGTTCTTCAAAAAAGGCGGGGAAGCTTTCAGGTGTTATGCCAGGGTAAACGGCGTTGTCCACAGTGACGGTAACGCCCGTGCGGTTGCAGCGGCCGGTGCAGAAGCTCCCGGCCAGAGTCACTTCTTCCTCCAGGGCATACTCTTTCAGCGCCTGCTGAAAGAGGCTGATAATCTGTTCCGTGCCCTTGAGATGGCAGGAAGAGCCTACGCAGATCTGTATCAGCATGGGATTATACCTTATTCAGAACATTTTCCCGGAAGAATGCTTCCACGTTTTCGGGAGAAACGGAGAAGAATTTGTCTCCGATAGAAACGCACACGCCCTCCTGACACCGCCCTAGGCAGAAGGTGCCGCGGAGCATGACTTTGTCGCCCAGATGATGCTCCCGGATGAGCTTTTGCAGGGCTTCCACCACCTGACGGGAACCCTTGATGTGACAGGAGGAACCGATGCAGACCAGAATCGTCATAGACTAAAACCTCTTTTCAAAACTTTATACGCCGATAAAGGCATGAAGGATCTCCCGTTCGGCCTCATTGCCCAGTACCAGCTGGGAGGCAGCCACAGCGGGGAGCCAGCGGCGGATCTCTTTTTCATCCAGACCGGATTCCCGGCAGTACAGGGACAGATACAGCTCTGCACCCTCTTTATCTTCATTAAGTGTAAAAAGCAGATAGGTACGGGCCGCATCGGCAGGGGCATACCCGCGGGTCACATGGCTCCAGTCCAAAATGAAAGGAACGCCGTCGCCCTTGCGGATGAGCACATTGGAGGGCACCAGATCCCCGTGGCAGATGTGGTTCTCCCGTGGCATGGAGAGGATATCTTCATGGAGGGAATAGCGCACCGTGGCGGGCAGATCCGTGCGGCTGATGCGGTTATCCATCTTCTCCTGCAGGCGGGTGAGCTGGGGACAGTTCCGGCTGTGCATCTGCCTTTGCACCCGGACAAAAAGCTCCATGTAGGCCGCCTTTTTTTCCGGCTCCAGGGTCATCAGGCGGGAAAGGGTCCTGCCGGGGATGAACTGGGAGGAGAGGGTCCACTTGCCCTCCACGGTGGTCACGCTCAGCACTTTGGGCACGCTGAGCCCCAGACTTTCTACACGGACCTGATTATAGGCTTCTTTAAATATATCCTCCTTGAGGTAATCCTCATTAAAAACCTTGTAGCAGGTGTCGCCGTCCACATACACGATCTTGTTGTTGCGGATGGCCAGCATCTTTTCTAACTGCATATCCTTTTCCTCATTTAAGTCAAGATAGTAAATTCCCTTTGGCATCACTATAACACAATCCATTCCGTATGACAATACGGCACAGAACGTAAAAAAGACCGAATTCGTCTGAATGGTTTATTAAATCAAGAGTACGGAATGACTGTAAAAGTATGGATTGTTTTCGGTACAAAGGGGGAGTTGTGACAGCCTGCATGCAAGGGGAAGGACAGATGGAGCGGAGCCGCTGGCTTACGGGACGGGAGTGTATACGCAGCCCGGGGGCGCACGTTCCGGCGGCTCTGCCGCCGGAACTCTGCGGGGCCATGCCCCGCAGGCGTGCCGTCAGGCACGCAGTGCGCCCCCACGCCTCGCTTTCCGGCTGTTTTCATGGAGCATCGCGCAATAAAACGGTGGAACTGCCAAAACAAAACGGATCCGCAGCCCCGGCGGGCGGCAGATCCGCTTTCAAAACAGGATCGGTTTAACAACAGAAGGGCAGCGCTGCAGGCAGCCTCGGGCGGAGGGTCAGGCTCCGTGTGCCCCGTGCAGATCGCTGCGCTTACCGCTTGTTGGACAGGCGCCAGATGTGCATCTTTTCTGCCTGGGCGATGAGCTCTTCGCGGAAGTCCGGGTGGGCCAGGTTAATAAGACCTTCCGCACGTTCCCAGGCCGTAAGTCCCTTTAGGTTCAGCAAACCGTATTCCGTGCAGATGTAGTGCACCGTGGGACGGGTATCCGTCACAATGCTTCCGGGAGTCAGGGTGGGCTGAATCCGGCTTTCGGCCTTTCCGGTCTTTTTGTTAAAGAAGGTGGAGCTCAGGCAGATGAAGCTCTTGCCGCCCCTGCTCAGATAGGCGCCCATAACGAAATCCATCTGTCCGCCGGCGCCGGAGATGTTTTTCACGCCCGCACTTTCGGCGTTTACCTGGCCGAAAAGGTCAATGTCCACGGCGTTGTTGATGGAAATAAAGTTATCCAGCTGCGCTACCACCCGCACATCGTTGGTATATTCCACCGGAGCAGACATGCAGGCCGGGTTATCGTGGAGATAGTCATAGAGCATCTGGGTACCCGCGCCGAAGGCATAGACCTGCCGGCCGGGATCGATGGCCTTTTTCCGGCCGGTGATCTTACCGGCTCTGGCAATGTTCACAAAGGCATCCACATACATTTCCGTGTGTACGCCCAGATCCTTTAGGTCACTTTGGGCGATCATGTTGCCTACGGCGTTAGGCATGCCGCCGATACCCAGCTGCAGGCAGGCGCCATCGGGGATCTGGGGCACGATCAGTTTTGCCACGGCCTCATCCACGGCGGTGGGAGCGGCGGCGGGCCCCATCTGGCCCATGGGCGGATTATCTCCCTCCACAATATAGGTCACGTCGCTGATGTGCACGCCTTCATCAAAGCCGCCCAGGCAGCGGGGCATGTTCTGGTTGACTTCTACAATAACGATCTTTGCCTTGCGGCAGACCTCTCCCATATGGCTGGCGTTGGGACCGAAGTTGAAATACCCGTGGGCATCCATGGGGGCTACCTGAAATACCGCTACGTCCAAAGGATCAGGGCTTTCCCGGTAATACCGGGGCAGTTCGGAATAGCGGATAGGCGCATAAAAGCTGAACCCACGTGCAATGGCTTTGCGTTCAATACCGCCCATGTGCCAGCTGTTCCAGGTCATATGCTTTTCCGGCGCTTCTATCTGGAAGATGGCCGGTTCCCACATAAGGATGCCGCCCCGGAAGTTTACGTTTTCCAGTTCCGGCAGGCGTTTGGCAATCTCTCTGTCTACCGCTACGGGAGTGCCGGTGGTCCAGCCGTAATCCACCCAGTCCCCGCTCTTGATGAGGGCCGCCGCTTCTGCGGCGGAGATCCGTTTCTGCTCGTACATATCCGAATAGTTCATGGCCGTTTCTCCTCTCCGATTCACCTGTAAGATCGCTCCCCGGGGGAGCAGGGCAGGGTCAACCCCTTCCTCTTGTATTTTTATAGCATGGATACGCTCTGCCGTCAACTGCGTCAGTTGCACAAACGTGCAAAAATGCATCCAAAAACAACGCGTGGAAAAATGAGCAGTTTCCCCAAAATGCATACAAAAACAGATTTTTGTTTGTGAAAAAACCGTGATTTGCGCCGATATTGATTGACAAATGACCGGATCTATAATACAATACCAACGTAAATAAGGTTGTGTGCGTCCGTTTTAAGGAGGATCCTGCGCAAACCCCATACAAAGTCCCGGTGCTTGTGCGCAGAGCCGTCTTTATCTCTGGATTATTCCCCGGGCAAAGTTTTGCCCGCATGACCTGCGGCGTTTTTTTTACTCCAAGCCGCACTTTCCCCATTTTTTACGCTTTATTTTGGGCGCACTGCCGTGCGTCATTGAAATAAAAGAGACATCTTAGGAGGCTACTACATGAAAAAAGTTGTGATCGCTTCGGCGTGCCGTACCGCCATCGGCAAGTTTGGCGGCACTTTGTCCAATGTTCCCGCCGCCAAGCTGGGCGAGGTCGTCATTCGCGAGGCCGTGAGCCGGGCAGGGCTCAAGCCGGAGCAGGTGGATCATGTGTACATGGGCTGCGTCATTCAGGCGGGCCTGGGCCAGAACGTAGCCCGTCAGGCATCCATCTATGCCGGTCTTCCCTACACCACCCCCGCCGTTACCGTCAACGTGGTCTGCGGTTCCGGTCTGCACTGCGTGAACATGGCGGCTCAGATGATCGAAGCCGGCGATGCCGACGTTGTGGTGGCCGGCGGCGTAGAAAACATGGACATGGCTCCCTTTGCCATCCAGAAGGGCCGCTATGGCTACCGCATGGGCTACCCCATGGGTAAGAGTGAGCTGGTGGATACCATGGTCAACGACGCTCTGTGGGATGTATACAACAACTGCCACATGGGCATCACTGCCGAAAACATCTGCGACCGCTGGGGCATTACCCGGGAAGAACTGGACGCTTTCTCCGTGAACAGCCAGAACAAAGCCTCCGCCGCCATCGCAGCGGGCGCCTTCAAAGAGGAGATCGTTCCCGTAGTCATTAAAAATAAGAAGGGCGATATCGTATTCGATACGGACGAAGGCCCCCGTGCCGGCACCACCATGGAAGCTCTGGCCAAGCTGAAGCCCGCCTTCAAGCCCGATGGCCGGGTCACCGCAGGCAACTCTTCCGCCATTAACGACGGCGCTGCCGCTGTAGTGGTCATGAGCGAAGAGAAGGCCAAAGAACTGGGCATCACCCCCATGGCCACCTGGATCGGCGGCGCTTTGGGCGGTGTGGATCCTGCCATCATGGGCATCGGCCCCGTGGCCGCCACCAAAAAGGTCATGGAAAAGACCGGCCTGAAGGTGGAGGATATGGATCTGATCGAAGCCAACGAAGCCTTTGCTGCTCAGTCTGTGGCCGTAGCCCGGGAACTGAACTTTGATATGAGCAAGGTCAACGTCAACGGCGGCGCCGTGGCTCTGGGCCACCCCGTGGGTGCTTCCGGCTGCCGTATCCTTGTTACCCTGCTGTACGCCATGAAGCATCGGGGCGCCCATAAGGGGTTGGCCACCCTGTGCATCGGCGGCGGTATGGGCTGCGCCACCATCGTGGAGATGTAAGGAGCATACCATGGCATTTGTAAATACCGAGATCCAGGGAGCCGTAGCCGTTGTCACCATCGACAGGCCCAAGGCTCTCAACGCCCTGAACCCCGAGGTCCTGGCCGACCTGAAGGCGGCTTTTGAGGCCATCGATCAGAACACCGTCCGCTGCGTGGTGCTTACCGGCGCAGGGGAAAAAAGCTTTGTAGCCGGTGCCGATATCGGATCCATGAGCACCATGACCAAGGCTGAGGGCGAAGCTTTCGGCAAGCTGGGCAACGATATTTTCCTGTATATCGAGAAGTTCCCCCTGCCCGTCATCGCTGCGGTCAACGGCTTTGCGCTGGGCGGCGGCAACGAACTGGCCATGAGCTGCGACATCCGCCTGGCGGCCGATAACGCAGTGTTCGGGCAGCCCGAGGTAGGCCTGGGCATCACGCCCGGCTTTGGGGGCACCCAGCGGCTGGCCCGACTGGTAGGCATGGGCATGGCCAAGCAGATGCTTTATGCCGCTTTGAACATTGATGCGCAGGAAGCGCTGCGCATCGGGCTGGTCAATGCCGTATATCCCCAGGCAGAGCTCATGGAGAATGCGCTGAAGCTGGCCAACAAGATCGCCTGGAATGCACCCATTGCCGTTCGTGCCTGCAAACAGGCCGTCAACGAGGGGATGCAGGTCTCCATTGAAGAGGGCGTTGCCATTGAAGAAAAGCTCTTTGGCGCCTGCTTCGAGACCCACGACCAGGTAGAAGGCATGGCTTGCTTCCTCAGCCGGGAAAAGCCCAAGCCCAAGGCCGTGTTCACCAACAACTGATCCAGTATATGCCGGGCGGAGGTACCGCTTCCGTCCCAGCTTCCCTTTTGCAGATATTCAAATTTTATCAGGAGGAAACACTATGAAAATCGGCGTTATCGGCGCAGGCACCATGGGCCAGGGCATTGCCAAGGCTTTTGCACAGTGCGAGGGGTATGAAGTAGCTCTCTGCGATATCAAGCAGGAGTGGGCAGAAGGCGGCAAGGCCAAGATCGCCAAGGGCTATGCCAAGCTGGTGGAAAAGGGCAAGATCGCCCAGGAGAAAGTGGATGCCATTCTGGCTGCCATCACCCCCGGCGTCAAGGAAGATCTGTGCGCAGACTGCGATCTGATCGTGGAAGCTGCCTTTGAGAACATGGAAGTCAAGAAAAAGACCTTCCAGGAGCTGGATAAGCTCTGCAAGCCGGAGACTGTCTTTGCTTCCAACACCTCCAGCCTGTCCATCACCGAGATCGGCAACGGCCTGACCCGGCCCCTGATCGGCATGCACTTCTTCAACCCTGCCGACAGGATGAAGCTCATCGAAGTCACCGCCGGAGCCAACACCACCCCCGAGATGGTAGAGTTCATCACCAACCTGTCCAAGGCCATCAACAAGGTGCCTGTGCAGGTCAACGAGGCGGCAGGCTTTATCGTCAACCGTATCCTCATCCCTGAGATCAACGAAGCCTGCTACATCAAGATGGAAGGCGTAGCCAGCATCGAAGATATCGACACCGCCATGAAGCTGGGCTCCAACCATCCCATGGGCCCCTTCGAACTGGGGGACTTCATTGGTCTGGATGTGTGCCTGGCCATTATGGAAGTGCTGTATAACGAAATGGGCGATACCAAGTACCGTCCCTGCCCCCTGCTGAGAAAGATGGTCCGCAGCGGCAATCTGGGCTGCAAGACCGGCAAGGGTTTCTATATTTACAACGCAGACCGCACCAAGACGGCCATCGACGCCAAGTAAGCCAAAGAGCGTTTCCGGGGCCTTCGCCGGAAGGCGGAGGCCCTTGTACCCCAAATATCAGGAGGTAAAGAATGGATTTTACACTTTCCAAGCAGCAGCTGCTGGCCCAGAAGATGTACCGGGAGTTTGCTGAAAACGAAGTGAAGCCTCTGGCTAAGAAAGTGGATGCAGAGGAATACTTCCCCAAAGAGACCGTGGAAAAGATGGCCAAGCTGGGCATGATGGGCATCTATTTCCCCAAGACCGTTGGCGGTGCAGGAGGCGATGTGCTCTCTTATGTGCTGGCGGTAGAAGAAATGAGCCGGGTATGCGGCACCACAGGCGTAGTGCTTTCTGCTCATACCAGTCTTTGCGCGGCGCCCATTTATGAAAATGGTACTCCCGAGCAGAAGGCAAAGTATCTGCCCAAGCTTTGCTCCGGCGAATGGCTGGGCGCTTTTGGCCTTACCGAGCCCGGCGCCGGCACCGATGCGCAGGGCCAGCAGACCTGGGCCATCGATGAAGGAGACCACTGGAAGCTCAACGGCTCCAAGATCTTCATCACCAATGCAGGGTTTGCGGATGTATTCATCATCATCGCGGTTACCGGCATCCTGACCGACAAGAAGGGCCGCAAGAGCAAGGAGATCTCCGCCTTTATCGTAGAGCGGACGGATCCCGGATTCTCCGTGGGCAAGCCCGAAGATAAGATGGGTATCCGCGGTTCCTCCACCTGCGAACTGATCATGGAGGACTGCATCATCCCCAAGGACCGGCTTCTGGGCGTAAAGGGTAAGGGCTTCCAGCTGGCCATGGCTACGCTGGATGGCGGCCGTATCGGTATTGCTTCTCAGGCGCTGGGCATTGCAGAGGGCGCTTTGGACGAGACGGTGGCCTATGTGAAGGAGCGCAAGCAGTTTGGCCGGAGCATCGCACAGTTCCAGAACACGCAGTTTGAACTGGCAGAGATGAAGGCACGTATTGAGGCGGCCCGGTATCTGGTCTATGCTGCTGCGCAGAAAAAGCAGGCGGCCATGAACGGCGCCAAGGTCCGCTACAGTGTGGAGGCTGCTCAGGCCAAGCTCATTGCTTCCCGTACCGCCAGTGACGTGACCCGCCGGTGCCTGCAGCTCTTCGGCGGCTACGGCTACACCCGGGATTATCCCATTGAGCGCATGATGCGGGATGCCAAGATCACCGAGATCTACGAGGGCACCAGCGAAGTCCAGATGATGGTCATTTCCGGCGCTCTGCTCAAGTAATTGGAACGAGGTAAAGAGAATGAAAGCTATCGTTTGCGTAAAGCAGGTTCCGGATACCTCCGGTAAAGTTGCGGTAAAGCCCGACGGCACCATGGATCGTGCCGCCATGGCTACCATTACAAATCCCGACGATCTGGCCGCCGTAGAGGCTGCTCTGGAGCTTAAGGACGCCACGGGCTGTCAGGTCATCGTGGTCTCCATGGGGCCTCCTCCCGCAGAGGGGATGCTCAGAGAGCTGCTGGCCAGGGGCTGCGACAGAGCCGTGCTGGTAAGCGGCCGTGAGTTTGGCGGTTCCGATACCTTTGCCACCAGCCAGATCCTGGCGGCGGCGGTGAATAAGATCGGCCTGGAAAAGGATGACATCGTATTCTGCGGCCGGCAGGCCATCGACGGGGACACCGCTCAGGTCGGCCCCCAGATCGCCGAAAAGCTTCACCTGCCCCAGATCACCTATGCCGCCGAGATTCGTGCGGAAGAAGGAGCTGTAGTGGTCAAGCGCCTGCTGGAGGATGGGTATATGCTGCTGCGGGCCCAGACCCCCTGCCTGATCACCTGCCTCAAAGAACTCAACCAGCCCAGGTACATGAGCATCTCCGGTATCTTCGAGTGCTATGACAAGCCTCTGGATATCTTTGATTACAACACGTTGAAGGATGATCCCCTTATCGAGACCGATACCATCGGTCTGCAGGGTTCCCCCACCAACGTATACAAGTCCTTCTCTCCCCCCGTCAAGGGCGCCGGCGTAATGCTGGAGGACGCCGCCAAGCTGGTGGGCCTTCTGAACGAGAAGCATTTGATCTGACAGAGAGGAGAAGAATACAATGGCTGAATACAACTGCACGGATACTGCCGCCTTCAAGGGCGTATGGGTATTTTGTGAGCAGCGGGAAGGCCTGCTCCAGAGCATCAGCTATCAGCTGCTCAGCGAAGGCCGGAAGCTGGCCGATGATCTGAAGGTAGAGCTGTGCGGCGTGGTGCTGGGCAGCGGCCTGGAAGCAGACCACCTGAAGGCACTGGGCGGCTACGGAGCCGACCGGGTCTATTATGCGGACAGCCCCCTGCTGAAGGACTATACCACCGATGGATATGCCAAGGTGCTTTGCGACCTGATCGAGGAGAAGAAGCCGGAAATCGTGCTGATCGGCGCTACCAATCTGGGCCGGGATCTCGGTCCACGCTGCGCCGCCAGACTGCATACCGGCCTTACCGCCGACTGCACCCATCTGGATGTGGATGTAGAGAAGTACAAGGCATTCCTTAAGAGCACCTCCACCATTGATGTGGATAACACAAAGTTCGAAGAGAACACCAATCTGAAGATGACCCGTCCGGCATTTGGCGGGCATTTGATGGCCACCATTATCTGCCCTCGGTTCCGGCCGCAGATGTCTACGGTGCGCCCCGGCGTTATGCAGACACAGGAGTTTGATCAGGCAGGCGCCGACAAGTGCATCATCGAGAATGTAAAGACGGATCTGACCGCAGACGATATCCATGTGCAGATTCTCAAGATCGAGAAGATGGCGCGGAAGATGGTAGATCTGGTAGGGGCCGACGTTGTAGTAGCCGTTGGCCGGGGCATCAGCAAGGATCCCGAAAAGGGCATTGCGCTGGCTGAAGAGCTGGCCGGTGTGCTGGGCGGCGTGGTAGGCGCCTCCCGTGCGGTGGTGGATGCAGGCTGGATCACAAATGACCATCAGGTGGGGCAGACCGGCAAGACCGTGCATCCCCGGCTGTATGTAGCCCTGGGCATTTCTGGCGCCATTCAGCATGTAGCCGGTATGCAGGATTCTGAGACCATTATTGCCGTGAACAAGAATGACGGTGCTCCCATCTTTACGGTGGCCAATTATGGCATCGTAGGGGACCTGTTCAAGGTAGTGCCCGAGATGATCAAAGAGATCAAGGCAGCTAAGGAAGGCAAATAAGGCCGGAAGTCCAATCAAAATGCAAAAGCGCTCCCAAGGGAGCGCTTTTTGTGTGGGAATAAAGAAGGGAAGCTCGTATTTAGAAACGGGATACAGTAAAACGGGGTGGAGTGGAAAAGTGGGTGGAGGCGTATACAGGGATTGTGGGGGCGCACTGCGTGCCGGAGGCACGCCTGCGGGGCTGTGAGCCCCGCAGAGTTCCGGCGCAGCCGGAACGTGCGCCCCCCGCATTACGAGCGCCGCGCAGTTTTCGAGCGGGCACGGACCATGCTGCGTATGCGTTTTTTACAAATGAAAGGCGTACCGTATCCCGATGCGGACCATCTACTAATATGAAAAAACGCCCCGCAGGGCGTTTATACATATGTACAAGCGTTATTCTTTTGTTTCATCCTGTGCGGCGAAAGGATTCTTTTCTTCCTGATCCTGTGCAAAGGGGTTGGGCTCTTCTGCAGAATAGGGACTTTCTTTTGCTTCCGCCTGAATGGGTGCCGCCTGCTGTGCTTTTTGAGCTTTCTGGTTCTTCAGAGCCGTCCACACATTTCCAAAGCAGCCGATAACCGCAAAAAGCAGGCTCATCCCCAAATCCCCCAGATAGGAACGGGAGATCTCCGGATCCTCCAGGAACAAATGAGCTCCCTGCACTGCTTCCCCAAAAGATACAGTATAATCGATTTCGCCGGCAGCAAACCACTCCTGGAAGGCCTCATATACATCTTTGGCCAGGCACAGATACCAGGCTGCCGCTAATACCAACAGAGCCAGCACGGCGGAAGTGATCACACCAAACATACTCTCTTTTTTAGAGAAGAGAGCATAGCCCTTCATGGCCAGCACGGCGCCCACCAGACCGCTGATGCTGGAGATATACCCCAACTGATACAGCAAAAAGTAGATTATGCCGCCGCCCAAAGCAAACAGAAGTGCTCCACAAAGCCCGGCAATCTTGTTTTCATATACATCCTCATGCCTGTGTTCCATGTATACCCCCAATATGTTACTTTCTCTTATTAAAGCATAAATGCCTGAACAGGTCAAGAATATGGGGAAAATCAACGGCATATTTTCATCTGTGAATAGGCGGAAGGAAAGAGTATGCTCTGGTTAGGGGCATGGACGCCGTATAAAGATGATAAGCGGATGTGAGGCCTGGGGCCGGGTTTTATGGAGCTTGCAGCGTATACGGAGTTGGGGGGCGCACTGCGTGCCGGAGGCACGCCTGCGGGGCCGCAGGCCCCGCAGAGTTCCGGCGCAGCCGGAACGTGCGCCCCCGCATTACGAGCGTCACGCAGCTTGCATATAGGCGCGTTCCGTACTGCGTATACTGTCTGCCGCCGCTTTGGGTACGTCTTGAACAGATATTAAAGCAGCAGCTGTTTGCGGAAGACTTTTTCGTGGCAGGGTGTATGAGAAGTGCCGTTTCCGGCCCTGCGTGCATATCCATTCGGAACATGCTTTTCCCTGCTGCGGGCACTTTTGCACCATTGACTTACCACAGCAGAATTGCTATAATATCTGTATCTGTAAAGATACGCCTTGCCGGGGATGCGTCCGGCAGTAATTTTAACGATTGGAGAATGATACCATGGAAAGAATTAAGACCATTGCTACCCGTAATCTCTGTGAGAGCGCCAAGAACGGTGGCTGCGGCGAATGCCAGACTTCCTGCCAGTCCGCCTGCAAGACCAGCTGCGGCGTTGCCAACCAGAAGTGCGAGAACGAAAATAAGTAACGTCCTCAAAAACATCAGCCGCCTTGCCGGGCTTGCCCAGAGGCGGCCGTTTTTTTGTGCCTCAAGGAGGGCCTTATGATTCATGCCTTTACGCTTAACGGGTATCATATCGTGCTGGACAGCTGCTCCGGTTCCATTCATGTGGTGGATGAGGTGGCCTATGATTGCATTTTGATGTATGAGAGCCATACCCGGGAGCAGATCCTCTCCGCCATGTTGGAAAAATATTCCTCCCGCCCGGATGTGACCCGGGAGGAGCTGGAACAGTGTCTGGACGATATAGAAAGTCTGAAGCAGGCCGGGCAGCTCTTTTCTCCGGATACATTTGCGCCTATGGCCGGCACCCTCAAAGCCCGTTCCGGAAACATCGTCAAGGCTTTGTGCCTCCATGTGGCTCATACCTGCAACCTGAATTGCGCCTACTGCTTTGCCAGTCAGGGGAAGTATCATGGAGAGCGGGGGCTCATGACCTTTGAGGTAGGCAAGCGTGCTTTGGATTTTCTTATGGAGAACTCCGGCTCCCGGCGGAATCTGGAAGTGGACTTCTTCGGCGGGGAGCCGCTGATGAACTGGCAGGTGGTCAAAGATCTGGTGGCCTATGCCCGCAGCGTGGAAAAGGAACGGGGCAAGAACTTCCGCTTTACGCTCACTACCAACGGAATGCTTATTGACGAAGATGTTATCGACTTTGCCAACCGTGAGATGAGCAATGTGGTTCTTTCTCTGGATGGGCGCAAGGAGATCCACGATGCCACCCGAGTGGATTACGCCGGGAACGGCAGCTATGACCGCATCGTGCCGAAGTTTCAGGCGCTGGTCAAAGCCCGCGGCGGAAAGAATTATTATATGCGGGGCACCTTTACCCATGCCAATCCGGATTTTACCAAAGATGTGTTCCATATGGCAGATCTGGGATTTACGGAGCTGAGCATGGAGCCGGTGGTCTGCGCTCCCCAGGATCCCGCGGCTTTAACGGCAGAGGATCTGGAGATCGTCAAAAAGGAGTATGAGACTCTGGCGCTGGACATGCTCCGTCGGAAGAAAGAGGGGCATCCCATTACCTTCTATCATTATATGCTGGATCTTACGGCCGGGCCCTGCATTTACAAGCGTATTTCCGGCTGCGGTTCCGGCACGGAGTATATGGCCGTGACGCCCTGGGGGGATCTGTACCCCTGTCACCAGTTTGTGGGAGAGGAAAAGTTCAAGCTGGGGGACATCTGGCAGGGAGTGACCAATGACGCCCTGCGGGAACGTTTTCGGGCCTGTAATGCCTATGCGCGGAAGGAATGCGAAAACTGCTGGGCAAAGCTGTATTGCTCCGGCGGGTGTGCCGCCAATGCCTACCATGCCACCGGCGCCATTGAAGGGGTGTATGAACCGGGCTGTGAGCTGTTCAAAAAGCGCATTGAGTGCGCTATCATGATGAAGATCGCCGAGGAAGATCTATAATGGAAACCCCGGTAGCGGACTTTGTCCGTGCCTATGTGCAAAAAGATTCGGTGCGCCTGCATATGCCCGGCCATAAGGGCAGACCTTTTCTGGGGCCGGAACCCTGGGACATCACAGAGATACCCGGGGCAGACAGCCTTTACGAAGCAGAAGGGATTCTGGCGGAAAGTGAGGCGAATGCAGCCTCTCTTTTCGGCGCAGGCAGAACACTCTATTCTGCCGAAGGATCCAGCCAGTGTATTCGGGCCATGGTGCGGCTGGCCATCAGTTTGCGGGCTTCCGGGACGCTTCCGGTGATTGCCGCTCCCCGGAATGTGCACAAGGCGTTTGTGTATGCCTGCGCTCTGCTGGATGTGCAGGTGCAGTGGCTATGGCCCCGGCAGCGGGGGAGCTTGTGCGCCTGTCCTCTGTCGGCACAGGATCTGGAAGAAGCATTGGATACCTTTCCGGTCCCCCCGGCGGCGGTATATATCACCAGTCCGGATTATCTGGGGCATCAGGCGGATATCGGCGGCATGGCACAGGTGTGCCGAAAGCGGGGGATCCGTCTGTTGGTAGACAATGCCCACGGGGCATATCTGCATTTTTTGCCGGAGCCCTGTCATCCGCTGGATCTGGGCGCGGATCTTTGCTGTGACTCTGCGCATAAGACTTTGCCGGTGCTGACCGGCGGCGCCTACCTGCACCTGAAGAAGGGGCTGCCTGATGCTTTTTATAAAAATGCCCGGGAGGCCATGGCTCTTTTTGGCTCTACCAGTCCTTCCTATCTGATTTTAAGCTCGCTGGATCTGTGCAACCAGTATCTGGCGGGGGAGTGCCGGCAAGACCTGGCCTGCTGGGTGCAGAAGCTGGATGCGCTTAAAGCTCGTTTGGAGCAGCGGGGCTGGGGGATAGAACCAGGCGATCCGCTGCGGCTGACTCTGCTGGCGCCCCGGGGCTGGAGCGGTCATGCGCTGGGAGAACAGCTGTGCCGGGCAAATATGGAGTATGAGTACGCCGATGGGGACTATCTGGTGCTGATGACCACGCCTCAGAATGGAGAAGCTGCTCTTTCGGCTGTGGAAGCGGCGTTGGGGGAGGCACCGGCTCTTCCGAAAATACCGGAACCCATGGCGCTGACCCGGCCCAAAGTACGCTGTTCCCTGAGAGAGGGGTGCTTGGGCCCCCAGGAACGGGTGCCTGCAGCACAAGCGTTGGGGCGTACCTGCGCTGCTCCGGCGGTGAGCTGCCCCCCGGCGGTGCCCATTGTGCTTTCCGGAGAGGAGATCGGCCCGGAAGAGATCGCTGCCTTCCATCGCTACGGCATAGAGCAGGCGGCGGTGCTGCGGGAACAAAATATATAGAAAATCGATGCATATGAGCGGTTACCGCAGGTTTCTCTGCTGCGGCCGCTCTTTTTGTTTGCACATGATGCAGTGAAGTCTGACAAATCGGAAGCTGCGGAGGCAAGCGGGTATCCGGTATTCGGAAAATGAGGAAATCGACAGGAGTGACGCCTGTTTTATCTGGATAGTGGATGAAAAGTGAGCGTTGCGGAGTGCAAAAGGAGTATTTGCCGCTCAAACAAAAAAGCCCCATACGGGGCAAAAAAACAAATAAGATTTATGCTTTCTCCTGTACTTCTGGTTTGTTGGGGAGAGGCTCCACCGGCTGAATGGGAGTGCTGTTCAAAGCGTGCTGGCAGATAGCCTCGTAGGTTTTCTGGCTGATGTCATGCTCCATTTTGCAGGCATCCATCTCTGCGGTTTCTTCATCCACGCCCAGCGCCATTAAAAAGCCGGTCAGGGTTTTATGCCGGTCAAGCATGGAAGAGGCGATCCTGTAGCCATCCTCCGTTAAAGTGATCAGGCCGTCCACATCCATGGTGATATAGCCGTTTTCCCGCAGACGTTTGGTGGTATAAGTAACGCTGGGTTTGGTCACGCCCAGGTACTGCGCCACATCAATGGAGCGGATGTAGCCATGGCGCTGGCGCATCATGAGCATGGCTTCCAGATAATCTTCTGCCGCCCGGAGAATCTTCATGGAAAGACTTCCTTTCGTGTTTATATTTCTCATAGGTTAACATACTTAAATCCAAAAAGCAATACCCGAAGATTGTGTAAATTTTTTTGTAAAAATCTATTGACAAGGAGTGTTAGAGATGCTAAACTATCCGACGGTTAGAGAAGATTAACCGATAAGGATTTGCATATGACCGTAAACCGGTCATGAAGGGAGAAAAGCATGATGCCGTTGAGCTTAGCCGGAATGGGAGAAGAGAACCTGATCCATCATGTGGGGGGGAGCCCCGAAGTAAAGAAACACCTGGAAGACCTGGGCTTTGTGCCCGGGAGTTCCGTAACGGTGGTATCCGTCATGGGCGGCAATCTTATTGTCAAGGTCAAGGAATCCCGGGTGGCGATCAGCCAGGAAATGGCCCGGAAGATCATGATATAAAAACAACAAGGAATGAGAGGAGCAAACACAATGAAAACTCTGCGGGAAGTCAAGATCGGAGAAACCGCCAAAGTGGTCAAGCTGCATGGGGAAGGCCCCGTCAAGCGGCGGATCATGGACATGGGCATCACCAAGGGAACGGAAGTGTATGTACGCAAGGTAGCACCTTTGGGAGATCCTATGGAAGTCACCGTTCGTGGATATGAGCTGAGCCTGCGCAAGGCCGATACCGAAATGATCGAAGTGGAATAATTTTTTCCACAACGGTTAAATATGTGAAACTGGAATTAGATTTCTTTAATACAGTGCAAAAAACAGGAGCGTAAAAACATGGAAAACAAACAGATCCGCATCGCCCTGGCGGGCAATCCCAACAGCGGAAAAACCACGCTGTTCAATGCTCTGACAGGGTCCAACCAGTTCGTGGGCAACTGGCCCGGCGTTACCGTGGAAAAGAAAGAGGGCAAGCTCAAAAAGCATGAAGACGTAGTCATCATGGACCTGCCCGGCATTTATTCCCTTTCTCCCTATACGCTGGAGGAAGTGGTGGCCCGTAACTACCTGATCGACGAGCGTCCGGATGCCATTTTGAACATCATCGACGGTACCAACCTGGAGCGCAACCTTTACCTGACCACGCAGCTTACCGAGCTTGGCATCCCTGTGGTGGTGGCCATCAACATGATGGACGTGGTGCGCAAGGCCGGTGACAAGATCAATGTGGCAGAGCTGTCCCGTCAGCTGGGCTGCAAGGTGGTGGAGATCTCCGCTTTGAAGGGCGACGGCGTTATGGAAGCTGCCGAAGCTGCCGTAAAGGCTGCCGAAGGCGCCAAGACCGTGCCCATGCATACCTTCTCCGGGCCTGTGGAGCATGCCATTGCGCATATCGAAGAAGCGGCCGTTCACAACATGCCCCAGGAGCAGCAGCGCTGGTATGCTATCAAGATCTTTGAGCGGGATGATAAGGTGCTGGAGAAGCTCCACATCGATTCCGCAGTCATGGCTCACATCGAAGAGGACATTAAGGCAGCCGAGAAAGAGCTGGACGATGATGCGGAATCCATCATCACCAACGAGCGGTACGTATATATCGCCGAGATACTCAAGAGCTGCTATAAAAAGAAGAAAGCCGGTCAGCTTTCCACTTCCGATAAGATCGACAAGATCGTCACCAACCGCTGGCTGGGCCTGCCCATCTTTGCTCTGGTCATGTTCCTGGTGTATTATATCGCCATGGTCACCGTGGGCTCTGCTGCAACGGATTGGGCCAACGATG
Source organism: uncultured Eubacteriales bacterium (assembly GCA_900545265.1). Taxonomy (GTDB): domain Bacteria; phylum Bacillota; class Clostridia; order Christensenellales; family CAG-138; genus RUG472. The sequence continues at coordinate 90,799 of UQYI01000002.1, read as the reverse complement.
GACTCTTCGGCGATGGCTGGCATCTCTTTGGCATTGGCAGCGGCGAGTATGAAGAAGCCGACGGCGCTTACAGCGATGCGCTGAACGCCATCAATGCCTATGTGGAGGTAGACCCCGAAGCAGAAGACTTTGATGCAGACGCCACTTTGGCCGAGCTGAAAGCTTTCACCACCGAAGAAAAATCCGCTACCGTAGGTGTGGAAGACGAGGAGACTCTGGCTGTCAATGACATGACCGTCTACTATGACACCATCCCCGCCGATGCGGATAAGGAGACTACCATCGGCACTACCTTTGTGGAAGCCGTACAGTATGTGGAAGACAACGGCTTTGAAGCGCCTGATCCGGCCGCATATGGCGTATGGGTGCCCGGCGTACCCGTGTTGGTCGGCAATGCACTGGAAGCCGCCAACGTAGCCGATTGGCTGCAGGGGCTGATCCTGGATGGTATCGTGGCAGGCGTAGGCGCCGTGCTGGGCTTTGTGCCTCAGATGCTGGTGCTGTTCCTGCTGCTGGCCTTCCTGGAAGCCTGCGGCTACATGGCCCGTATCGCCTTTGTTCTGGACCGTGTGTTCCGTAAGTTCGGCCTTTCCGGCAAGAGCTTTATCCCCATGCTCATCGGTATGGGCTGCGGCGTGCCTGGCGTAATGGCCAGCCGTACCATCGAAAACGAACGTGACCGCAGGATGACCATCATGACCACCACTTTCATCCCCTGCGGCGCCAAGGTTCCCTTTATCGCCATGATCGCCGGTGCTATCTTCGGCGGATCCCCCTGGGTATCCACTTCTGCTTACTTCATCGGCATGGCAGCCATCGTTATCTCCGGTATCATGCTGAAGAAGACCAGGATGTTCTCCGGCGAGCCTGCTCCCTTTGTTATGGAGCTGCCTGCCTACCATTGGCCCACCGTCAGCAACGTGCTCCGTTCCATGTGGGAGCGCGGCTGGAGCTTCATCAAGAAGGCCGGTACCATTATCCTGCTGTCCACCATTCTGGTGTGGTTCACCACTTACTTCGGCGTAGTAGACGGAACCTTCCGGATGCTGGCTGAAGAGGAGATCGATCACTCCATCCTGGCTGCTGTAGGCAACGCCATCGCCTGGATCTTCAAGCCTTTGGGCTGGGGCAACTGGAAGGCCGCCGTAGCTTCCATCACCGGCCTTGTAGCTAAGGAGAACATCGTAGGTACGCTGGGCATCCTCTATGGCGGCGGCGACGGCACGGTTTACGATGCCATTGCACAGGCCTTTACCGCCATCATCGGCTACTCCTTCCTGGTGTTCAACCTGCTGTGCGCCCCCTGCTTTGCCGCTATCGGCGCCATCAAGCGGGAGATGAACAGCGCCAAGTGGACCTGGTTCGCCATTGGCTATCAGTGCGGCTTCGCTTATGTGATCGCCCTGATGATCAACCAGTTTGGCGGCCTGTTCACCGGCAATGTGAACGTTATCGGACTTATCGTGGCTGCAGCTTTCCTGGCTCTGATCGTATACATGCTGGTCAAGCCCTATAAGGAAGCCACCAAGCTCACCACCAAGGTGCGGGTATAAAAGAAACCAAAACTCTGTGTAAAGGAGGTAATTCTCATGCTGCAATGGTTCAGCGATAATCTTGGAACAATATTGATCTCTCTGGGGCTTCTGGCCGTGGTCGCATTGATCATCCGCAGTCAGATCCGGCAGAAGAAGCGGGGGAAATCCTCCTGCGGCTGCAACTGTGCCCACTGTGCCCTGGCGGGCAAGTGCCACGGGGGCAATAAGTAACCTGAGACCATGACCGGGGGAGGGCGGCTCTCCGCACCTCCCCCCTGCTTTAACGGAGGCCAGATATGCACAACACGGAAAGAAATATGACCGCCGCCTCCATTCGCTATCTGCTGGCTGTGCATGCCCTTTGCGCCCAGGGCCAGGGAGCCCGGTGTGTGGATGTGGCAGAACGGCTGGGGGTAACCAAACCCAGTGCCCACGCTATGATAGAAAGCCTGTGCCGCATGGGTCTGGCCCAGAAAAAGCGCTACTCCAGCGTATACCTGACGGAGGAGGGGGAGCAGGCGCCCGGCTGTATGCCAGTTGCTGCGAACCCTTGTATGCCAGACTGCAGGAGGCTTTGGGGCTGGATGAGGAGTGCTGCCGCAGCGCCGCCTGCGCTGTGCTGGCCCAGATGAGCGACCGGCTGCCTCAGCTCCAGCAGGAGTTGGGCTGCACGGCCTGAAGAAAAGAAAGGAGCTCGGGTATGGTAAAAACAACAGTAAGTATTGACGGCATGATGTGCGGTATGTGCGAAGCCCATGTGAGCGACGCCTTTCGCAACCACCTGCCGGTAAAGAAAGTTACCGCCTCCCACAGCAAGGGGCAGGCGGTGCTGATCAGCGACGAACCCCTGGAGTCCTCTGCTGTAGAAAAGGCGCTGGAGGGCACCGGATATGAAGTGACGGATATTCGTCAGGAACCCTACGAGAAAAAGGGTCTTTTCGGTTTTCTCAAACATTGATTTCGGTTTTTCAAGCAGGATCTTTAAGTGAATGCCTCCCCTTCACGGGCCCCGCCTTTAGGCGGGGCTTTTTTATTTTCTCCGCCTGAACTGGGGACTATCGTTCCATGTACATAAAAGAGAAAGATGCACAAAAAACGAAGGATATTGCTATGCTTGAACCAACATAACAATTTATTTTGAAAATGCAGCGAAATGTAATAGTTTTCAGTATTTGCAGCAAAGCAGGAGATATAATGCATAATTCCAATGAAACCGGCATGAAATCGGTTTGAAAGATGGTTTTTCAACATAAAGGATGAAATAACAGCTGTCAGATTCGGAAAAGCGATTTTAAGGAAATATGTAATTGTAAAATAGATTGGACGGAGACAGGGCCGTATGATGTAGTCGGCTCTGGTTTGAAAAAACACGATTTATTTGCTTTTTTATGCATTCCAAATGAATGCAATACAGGGAGACAATGGCAACTAAGGAGCAAGTTTTTGCCCGGCATCCATGCTTTGGGGCAGCCAGAAACAGGGGCAGGATCCATCTGCCGGTGTGTCCGGTCTGCAACATATCCTGCAACTTCTGCGTACGCAGCCTGAACGAGGATGAGGATCGGCCCGGGGTCACCGCACAGGTGATCTCCCCGGAGGAAGCGGTGGAAGTGGTGCGCCGCGGTGTGGAATTATGTCCGGAGATCTCGGTGGCCGGCATTGCCCGGGCGTTGGCGGTGGAACCGGAATGCATTATTTGCGACGAACCGATCTCCGCTCTGGATGTGTCCATTCAGGCGCAGGTAGTAAATCTGCTAAAAAGGCTGCAGCGGGAAAAGGGGTTGACATATCTGTTCATCGCCCATGATCTGTCCATGGTCAAGCATATTTCCGACCGGGTGGCGGTAATGTATCTGGGGACGCTGGTGGAATTGGCGTCTGCCCGGGAACTGTATGCCTTCCCCAGGCATCCGTACACAAAGGCACTGCTTTCTGCCGTGCCCGTGGCGGATCCGAGAACGGAACGCACCCGCCGCCGGATCCTGCTGGAGGGGGATCCCACCAGCCCGGTGGATCTGCCCGGAGGATGCCGCTTTTGCGGACGGTGCCCCTATGTCAAACCGCTCTGCCGGGAAAAACTCCCGTCGTTGAAGGAAATTACGCCGGGACATTTTCTCGCCTGCCACAGGGAGGATATCTGAAATACATATATGAACAGCACATGGAGACAGGCGCTGTTTTTTGTACTGCATTTTTCGGCGGTGTGGAAAATGCCTGATGCGGGGATAAATTCCAACATAAATCGGCAAAATCGATGAAGCGGAGAAAAAGATTAAAAAAGCCAATTTGACTAATCGAACCCGCCCAATATAATGGAAATGTTTGATAATGAAAGGAAGAGAAGGCAGCCCATGCTTGATAAGGATAAGGTAAAGCAGGAAAGCAAACTGGACGCGGCCCTGCTGTCTGGCCTGAACCGCCGCCAGCTTAAGGAGCTGGAGGAAAAAGAAAAAACACCTGCCCAGAAAACCGCAGAAGTGATCGTCATGCTTCTGCCGCTGCTGTGCGGATGCATCGCCATGGCGGAATATGTGATCCTGCCCAACAAAAGCCGCAATGCAAAGCCCTGGAGCTATGTGTGGGTTTTGGGCGCCGCCATAGGGATCTATCTGGTGTGCTTTCTGTGGGTGCTTCTGAAAAAACGAAGGGGAGAGAGGCAGTTCTATGAAAAGCTTCATTATAAGGCTCCCCGTTATGCGGCGCTGTTTCTGTTCCTGACCCTGTATGACTACCTGACGCTGAAAACCGGCATTCTTACGCAGCCTTTTGTCCCCTGCATGAACTACATTATCAATGCGTTCTTAGTGGATTACAAGCTGCTGGCAGACTGTACGTTCAATACGCTCAAGCTGCTGTTTCTGGGCTATTTCATCGGCGTATCTCTCGGTCTTGTGACCGGTATTGCCTGCGGGTATTCCAAAAAGGCCAGGTACTGGATCGATCCGATCATCAAGTTTCTGGGGCCTATTCCCACCTCCACATGGATCCCCATTATTATGGTGGTGGCAACGTCCCTGTTCGGCGGGGCGGTGTTCATCATTGCGCTGGGGTCCTGGTTTGCGGTGACGGTGGCTTCTCTTACGGGCATTTCCAACGTGGGCAGGGAGTATTTTGAAGCCGCCCGGACGCTGGGGGCCAACAGCCGCCAGCTGGTGTTTCATGTGGCCATTCCCCACGCCATGCCTTCTATTCTTCAGGGCTGCACACAGGCCATGAGTTCCTCCTGCGTGGCCATTATGATCGCCGAAATGCTGGGCGTAAAATCCGGTCTGGGCTGGTATATGACATGGCAGACCGGTTGGGCCAGCTATGACAAATCCTTTGCCGCACTGTTTGTGATCTGCTTCATATTCACACTGGTCACCAACGGGCTGGAACGGATCAAACGATATCTGCTCAGGTGGCAGAATGGGGCCGAAAAATAATGCAGAACGAAAAGAAAACGGTTTGCCTCAGGCTTGAAAATGTAAGCAAGGTATTTGCAAGGGTGGAAAGCGACGGCGTGACCCACGCCCTGCAGGATGTGAGCACGTCCATGACCAGCGGGGAATTTGTTTCACTGGTGGGCCCCTCCGGCTGCGGAAAATCTACCATTCTGCGGCTGGTGGCGGGGCTTATCAACCCTACTCTGGGCCGCGTTACGGTAGACGGAACGGAAGTGGACGGCCCTTCCCCGGATCGGGGACTGGTGTTTCAAAACCCGACGCTGTTTCCGTGGCTTACGGTAGAAAAGAATATTTCTTTCAGTCTGGACATGCAGGGGCAGAGCGAGGGCAAGGCCGAAAAGGTCAGGCGTATGCTGGAGATCACCGGGCTGGAGCGGTTTAAAAATGATTATCCCGCCCAGCTTTCCGGGGGCATGGCCCAGCGGGTGGCTCTTGTGCGTACGCTGATCAACGAGCCGGAGATCCTGCTGCTGGACGAACCCTTGGGGGCTCTGGATGCATTCACCCGGATGAGCATGCAGGATGAGATACTGAACATCTGGGTGGAGCGCCGGCAGCTGGCCCTGATGGTGACCCACAGTATAGACGAGGCCGTTTATATGGGTACCAGAGTGCTGGTGATGGAAGCCAATCCCGGCCGGATCATTGCGGATATAAAAATCGACGAGGAATTTCCCCGGGACCGTTCTTCGGCCAGCTTTGTGGAATACCGCAACGAAATACTCAATCGCCTGCACTATGGCGGCAAAAACAGCTGATTCAGCTTTATACGGCGGCAACCGCCTGTAAATAACCAAAAAGGAGACAGAAAAAACATGAAGAAGTTTGTTGCTCTTATGTGTGCGCTGCTCATGGTGCTTTCCATGGCTGCCTGCACAGGCGTAACGACCAATGACGACGCAAAAGCCAATGCAACCGACGATGCAAACGACGGAGCTACCAAGTCCACCGTTATCGCCGATTCCAACAACGATGGTCAGATCGAAGTCGGCACCGTAGACGATGTGGAAGTAAATCAGGCCAGCGAGCATCTGGATGCAGCCGAAGCTTCCGCTTCCGGCAACTGGGAAGCTCTGTTCGTACCCGTTGCCATCGAAGGCCGGGCCATCGATATGGCCAACTTTGACCTTACTCCTACCCCTGAAGAGCTGGAAGCCATGAAGAAGGAGCCCGCTTATGGCCGCACCATCAAGTACTTCATGTCTGACGGCTGCACCTCCGGCCCCACCATGGCAGATCACCTTGGCTACTATACCGAAGCCGGCCTGACCGCAGAAGGCGTTAAGGGCAGCAGCGATGTGGAAGCCCTGGGTACCGATCAGGTGGACGTGGCTACCGGCATGATGGCTAAGATGCTGGTGCCCATCACCAACGGCGTGGATATCACTTTCACCGGCGGCGCACATCTTGGCTGCAAATCCATCTACGTGCTGGCCGACAGCCAGTACAACACCACCGCTGACCTGAAGGGCCAGAAGATCTCCGTCCCCAACGGCATCGGCAAGTCTGACTACAACATCACCGCTCTGCTTCTGGATGCAGACGGGATCAACTACAGCACCGATGTGGAGCTGGTGCAGGTTTCTGCAGACGCTTGCGTTACCGCCATGGAGAACGGCGAGATCGCCGCGGCTCTGCTCAGCGATACCTTTGCCTATTCCATGGTGAAGGACGGCAAGCTCAAGTGCATCCGTTCCCAGCTGGATACCGACTTTGCGGATCGTACCTGCTGCGTTATGGCCATGAACGGTACCTTTGTGAAGGAGAACCCCACCATTGCCAGGAAGGTCGCTCAGGCCGTGCAGAAGGCTCACAGCTGGATGCGTGACAACAGCGAGGAAGCCACCAAGGTGCTCATGGACATGGGCTGGAACGGCGGCAACTATGAGATGAACATCATGATCAACAACTCCCTGCAGTTTGGCCTTTCCGATGAGTTCACCGGCGCGACCCTGAAGGACTTCATCGAGCGGTACATCCGTCTGGGTCTCATCACTTCCATGGACAATGCAGACGAGATCCTGGATCTGGCCTGGACGCCCATTCTGTAAATCATCGAATCAATATGCAAACAGAGCGGCTCAAAGCCGCTCTGTTTTTCTGTATAAAGAGAATAATGATCCTGAAGCCGTGACGAAAGCGGCAACGCATGAAACTGTACGGGAGCGCTGTCGGGGCGTTGAGAAACGGGGGTCTGCCAGGTAAATGGGGCAGAGGACGTTGCTCTCGCTGCCGGTTCGTATACGGGACCCGGAGGCGCACGTTCCGGCGGCTACGCCGCCGGAACTCTGCGGGGCGTCCGCCGCGCAGGCGTGCCGGCAGGCACGCAGTGCGCCCCCGCCCTTCGTATAGCAGCGAGCTTCGTTTTTCCGGATACCAGCCTTCGGATCGCCTCAAATTCAATCGCCCTGCAAAGAACGACTGGCCAAAACACGAAAAACGGATCGCAGCCTCAGCGGGCAGCAGATCCGTTTTACAGCAGCATAGTGCTGCCTGATATAAAGTTGTAACGGCGTTTGTTATTGAATCTGTACGCACCAGATCTTGGGAGTGGCTTCCGAACCGTCGGCCTTGCGCCCGGTGGTGCCTACCACCAGATAGTTCCCACAGGCGGCGGGGGTAGAATCAATACGGGCCTCCAGATCCAGCCCGCCGCACAGGGGAGTCCCTCCTGCGGCGGCGTCATACAGGTTCATCTGCCCGCTGCGGTCACAGGCGATGAGATAGGCTGCGCCCCGCTCGGTGTACAGCACCAGAGGGGAGGACACATAATCCCCGCTGCCGGGAGTCTCTACGGACCAGACCACGCTGCCGTCCTTCTTGTCAAAGGCTACCAGCCGCCCGCCGTAACTGTAGGAAACGGAACCGTCCTCATTGTTTACGGGGATCCCGGCTCCGCTGAAGGCGCACAGCAGCAGGTTGGAGATAGTGCCCCGGCCTGCATGGGGGGTGGCCTTGCAGCCGCTCTTGTAGCTGCCGTCTCCCACATAGCTGATGCGGCTCACGTCCCAGAGGATCTGCCCCGTCAGCCCGTCTATCTTCAATATATGGCAATAGCCCCATCCGTCCGGCAGATCGGCGGCGCTCTGATCCGTCTGGGTGCCTACATATACATAAAAGGTCCCGGCGGCGCCATCCTCCTCAATGACAGGGGTGGCATCGGCGTCTCCGCCCAGCGGTATGGCGTATTGCAGCGTCAGAGTATTCATATCGATGCACTGAAGGTATCCGCCGTTATCCGTTGCAAACAGATAGTTGCGGAAGGCAGCGCAGGAGCTTTCAAAGCCGTACCAGGGGCTACCCTTTTGGTTGGTAGAGGAATAGTTTTCCCCGGCGTAGCGGTATTTGATGCGATCCCCCGGGCGAATGGCAATGGTGCCTGCCGCCCCGTCATAGGCGGTGTTCAGAGGGATAAAGTAGATGACCCCATTCTCCGCCGGAGCGATCAGGGTATCGTTCAGGATCAGAGGGCTGGAATCAAAAGCATTCCAATCTGCCCGTCTGGAAAAATAGTCCCGGCCGCCAAACTCATAGACCACCTTGTTCTGGATAAGATCCACGGCATACATATAGGCTACGGAGGTGCCTTTTTTGTTTTTGCTCATGACTCCCTGGCCTACATACAGCATGGGACGGCCTTCCGGATCCAGCGTGGCGGTGCCCAGCATGGATACGCCCACGGCAATGGGATCCCGGGTCTGATTCCCCGTGACCAGATCATAGCAGTAAATGTTGCCGTCGGCAGAGGGATAGAGCACCTCTACAAAGTTTTCCGCCGTTTTGTACTCTTCCCGGACTCCCAAAGTGGGGAGCACTTCGGCGCTCCATTGTATAAGCAGGGGCTGCCCCGTCCAGCCGGTGCCTGCCACATCTCCCAGCTTTCCAATGACCTTGCTCCACTTGGCCGTCAGCGTTTTCAGGGCAATGGTGGCATTCCCTCCGGCAAAGCTGTTTCGGTAGCAGCTGCCGCCAAAGGTGGCCATGCCTGCCACGCTGCCGTAAGTGCCCTCTGCCGGGGCGGAAAGGGATAGGGGCCGGGGGTTGGAGGTGTAGATCTCGCTTTCATTGTTCAGGCGTACCTCGGAGGAAAGGCCGTTCTTCTGGCTGCCGGATACGCTGTAGGTCATGTCCGTCCGCAGGGGCTGGAGTTGAGAGGCGCCTGCCGGGGCTTGCGTAAAGAAAGCCTCCGGGGCGGGCGAGGCGTTGGGATCGGCGGTGGCGGCCACAGGCAGCTCCAGCGTGCTGCCGGCTTTGCGCTCCCGGATATAATCAGACACCGTCTGCACCAGCAGAATGGCGCCCACCACCAGCAGCGCCGTGACGGCCAGGAACAGGAAAAACCTGGGTTGAAAAGTTCGCCGAATCTTATTGCTCACGGTATATATGCCTCCATTCTGTAAAAAGTATACCGTTTTTGCCCCACAGCCGCAATAACAGGAAAGTAAAGGAATCGTAAACATGGAAGGAAACATGCCGTATGCAGGCATATTCGGAGCGGCTCAGCCGTTGACGATTTTGGAAAAGTTCTTTTTAAAAAATGTCTGTATTCCGAGTGCTGCACAGCGTTGGCATATTCTTTCCGGATGCTTTTTTCTGTCTGCGCCTTCATTTTGTCCGTCATTTCTTCATAACGGAGTAAGGGACACGGCATCCGCAGTCATCTCGGCACGGTATATATAGCCGGATACTCCTTTACAGGTGCGGCGCAGAGTATCGGGATAGTTTTTTTTCAGCGCCGCTGGAGTCCATCCTTATTAAACAAAGTTTCAGGTATATGAAAAGCCGGTTTCCCTGCAAGATTTCTCAGGGGCGCTGCTCAGGCAGCCCTGTTTTTATGGGGCAATTTCGGTGTAAGCTGCGCTTTCGGCTTCGATAGGCGGGAGGCGGCTTATTACGGATGTGGGCCGAAAGAATACAACAAAAAGAGGAATCCAATGATTCCTCTTTTCTGGTAGCGGCGATCCGATTCGAACGGATGACAGGTCGGGTATGAACCGACTACTCTGGCCAACTGAGTTACACCGCCATTTCAAACATATGCATTATAAGCGAAAGCCGGCCGGCTGTCAAGCATTTTTTAAAAAATATAAACGGTTTTATCGTTTGTCCAGCAGCAGGATCCCCTGGGGCAGGGCGGGCGTCCAACAGGTGTGCCGCATTACAGGCAGACCGGGCATGGCTTTCAGAAAAGAGCTTTCGTCGCTGATGTCAATGGGGCAGCCGGACAGGGCATAGTGCATGGGGAGTATCCAGCGGGGATGAAGCGCTTTGGCAAGAGCGGCAGCCTGCGGGCCTGTCAGCGTATAGGTGCCGCCTATGGGCATCAGAAGCACATCCGCATCCTGCAAAGCAGCCAGAAGAGAGCCTTCCGGCATATGCCCCAGATCCCCCAGATGGGCCAGACGCAGTCCGCCGGTTTCAAAGATGAAAACGGTATTTTGTCCCCTTTTGGCTCCCTGCACTTCGTCATGAAAGGAGGAAAGGCCTTGCAAACGAATATCCCCCAGGGTATGGGAGCCCGTGCCCCGGAATACGACGGGCGTACCGGGAAGGGAGGCTGTATCGTTATGGTCATAGTGTTCATGAGAAACGGTGACGGCATCGCAAAGGGGCAGACCGTGAGGGTAAATGCTCTGGGGATAGGGATCCGTCAGCAGGCGCATCCAGCCGTCGCTTTCCAGCAGAAAACAGGCGTGGCCGTACCAGGTGAGTTTCATACAGGCTCCTTTCTATAGGGAAGAATGTGTAACCGGGATATATAGAAACCCCAGCAACGCCCGGGCGGCAGAGCCGCATTCGGCTTCCAGCTCCAGGCGGGCGGCATCCGGTGCAATGTGCGTCATGCTGCGCAGGCGGCAGGGAAGCTCCTTTTCCCGGCGCCCCGTGCCCCAGGCATAAAAAGCGGATATTAGCGCCCGGCGAACCCGAGGTTCCCGGGGGCAGGGGGCAGGGCCTTTTTGAGCCAGCAGCCAAAGCCGGTTGCACAGGTGGCTTTCTTCCGGCGGCGGGGCGGGAAGACTTTCCCCCAGAGTCAGGAGCTGCCGGAAAAATCCATCGGTAAAGGTAAAGATGAGCCAGCCTTTTTCCGCCTGCACCCGTTCCAGCAGGGGCGTACCCATCCAAAGGCAACGGGCCCGGCCTTCGGTAAGCGCAGCGGCGGCGGCAGGGGCGTCCAAGCGCACATAGGCACTGAGGGACAGATCTCCCTGCCGGGTGAGCCGAAAGCTTTCTTCCGGCGGCAGCAGTCCGGTGACGGCCTGGCAATAGCCGCCGAGAGCCCGGAGGAACTCTTTCCAGGGAGCATGGCAGTGCACGGAACGGATCTCCTTTATAATGATGGTATCAGTATAGGGCCAAAAGGGGAAATGAAGCAAGATTTCTTTTGGAGTGCATTTGAATTTACGGTAAAAAACGGTTTAACACCTTTGCAAGACGGGCATACTGAGGAAAAACAGATCCGAAAGGATATTCGGGAGGTATACGCATATGAAAAGAAAAACGCTGCGGGCAGCGCTGCTTCTGCTGCTGGCCATGAGCGCTCTGCTGCTGTGGAATAAGCCGGAGGCACGGCAGGTCATAAGCAGCACGGAAGGGATCCTGCGCCTGCATATAAAGGCCAACAGCGACAGCGCCTGGGATCAGCAGACCAAACGGATGGTACGGGACGCGCTGCTGCCCCTGTTCAGCGCCTGCGGCAGCTATGAGGAAGCCCGTGCCTATGTGCTGGCCCACGGACAGGAGGTGCAGCAGACCTGCGAAGCGGTGCTGGTCCGGCGGGGAGAGACCTATGGCGCCAGCCTGCTGCTGGGGAAGCAGACCTTTCCGGACCGGGTGTATGCGGATACGCTGTACCCCGCCGGTACCTATGACGCATTGGAAGTGGTTCTGGGGGAAGGCGGCGGGCACAACTGGTGGTGCGTGCTCTTTCCCCCCCTGTGCCTGGTGACGGAGGAGGGGGAACCGGTGGATCTGGATGCGCTTTCCTTTGAAAGCGACGTATTGGCTCTGCTGAAGGCCGCCTTTCCGGGATGGTTTCAATGAAGCGGCGATATATATGGCTGTGCCTGGCCATGGCCCTGCTCATGCCTCTGCTGGTCTACGGGGCAGCCCTGCGGCAGGGAGACCGGGGGGAAGAGGTAACGGCCCTGCAGAAGAAGCTCCGCCAGTGGGGCTATTATGACGGGACGGTGGACGGTATCTTCGGCAGCGGTACGCTGGAGGCGGTAAAAAAGTTTCAAAGAAAGAACGGCTTGGACGCCGACGGCATCGTAGGGGAAAAAACGGCAGCGGCGCTGGGCATGCAGCTTTCCGGCAGCGGCAGCAGCGGCAGCGTTTCTTCTTCGGAAAACAGCAACATAAATCTGCTGGCACGGTGCATCAACGGCGAGGCCCGGGGCGAAAGCTATAAGGGACAGGTGGCCGTGGGGGCGGTGATCCTCAACCGGGTGAAGTCCAGCAAATTCCCTAATACCATTGCGGGAGTCATCTATCAGCGGGGTGCTTTTGACGCCGTAAGCGATGGGCAGATCGATCTGGAGCCTTCGGATTCCTGCTTGCGGGCGGCCCGGGACGCCATGAACGGCTATGATCCCACAGGCGGCTGTCTGTACTATTACAATCCGGCCACTACCACCAATAAGTGGATGCTGAGCAAGCCGGTGGCCCTGCGCATAGGCGACCATGTATTCTGCCGGTAAAAGCCCGGCAAGAGAGAAGAGAGCGGAGAAACATATGGCATGAAAAAGGTGCGTTTGACAGACCGGGGCAAACGGGTGTTTTTTCAGGTTTTGTGCGGGGTGCTGGGGGCCGCGCTGGCGGTTCTGGGTGCCCTTTGGGGGCAGGAACGGCAGCAGCGGCAAACGCTGGAAGCGGAACGGCTGGACGGAATGAAGCGCAGCTGTTACGATCTGGAGGGGGATCTGCGGGATATGGAAACGGCTCTGTCCAAACTGGGAGCGGCAGGATCCAAAAAACAGAGCGCCCTGCTGCTGGGGGAGCTCTGGCGGCTTTCCGGCAGCGCTGCTTCCTCTTTATCCCTGCTGCCCGCCGCTCACGGGGACAGCTACCGGCTGAACCAGTTTTTGCTGCGGGCGGGAGACTACGCCCATGAGCTGCTGCGGGGACTGCTTTCGGGCAGGGCTTTGACCGATGGAGATATGGAACAGCTGACTTCCCTGCGCAGCCAGTGCGCCGCAGAATCGGAGCGGCTGGTACAGACCATTGCCTCCGGCAGCTATCCGCAGGCCGCTTTGGAAGAAGGCGGCTATTATGGAGAAACGGAGGAGGCGCGGGAGGATCTGCCGGATTACCCCACCCTGATCTATGACGGCCCTTTCTCTCAAAGCAGTGAGAACCGGGATCCCAGGGGGCTCACGGACAGCCGCATAGGAGAGGAGGAGGCCCGCAGCGCTGCCCGGGCCCTGTTTCCGGAAGGAGAACTGCAGTACAGCGGATACGTGGCCGGACCCATGGCGACCTATGAGTATACGCTTGCCGGAGAGAACGGTGGAGAGACCACACTCTCTTTAACGGAGCGGGGCGGGAAGCTGCTGTGCTTTATGAGTCCGGTTACGGGGCAGAAACAGGATCCACCCAGCCAGGAGGAGAGCCGTTCTCTTCATGGACGGGCGCAGGCCTATCTGCAGCAGATGGGCTTTGGAGACATGGAACCCTCCTATGCGCAGTATTATGCGGGGGTGGTGGTGCTTAACTATGCTGCCCGGCAGGAGGAGGTCATTTTGTACAGTGATCTCATAAAGGTATACGTGGACCGGGATACCGGAGAGGTATGCGGTATGGACGCCCGGAACTACTATGCCAATCACAGGGAGCGGACGCTGTCACTCCCTCAATTGACTCGGGAGCAGGCGCAGGAGCGGCTGAATACGGCCATTCAGGTGGAAAAGATCAGTCTGGCGCTGATCCCCCTGACAGGGGAAACGGAGGTCCTCTGCTATGAGTGCAAGGGGACTTTGGGAGAGGATTTTTATATCGTGTACATCAATGCCCTTACCGGTGAGGAGGAACAGATCTTTCAGGTGATAGATTCCGAAAACGGGGATCTGGTGGTGTAAGCAGTGTTAACATGAATTTGATACAGGTATAAGCGCAGCGGACTGATGCGGTAAAGAGGTCTTGAAAGGTCTCTTTTTTGATGGGATCTTCCGGAGAAAAGAAGCTTTTCCGGTAAACGGAGCCGGGGGACGCCGGAAGACCGGCCGGGTTCGTATACGGAGCCCGGGGGCGCACGTTCCGGCGGCTCGGCCGCTGGAACTCTGCGGGGCGGATGCCCCGCAGGCGTGCCGTCAGGCACGCAGTGCGCCCCCGCCTTCGCTTCCCGGCAGATTCCGTTTCGCAGGGAGCATGCTCCGAGCTCTCGCAGGCCCGGTATGCCGGCATAAAAACGAACCCCTGCCATCCATGGGGCATGTGGATGCCCGGCGGACTTTGGGGCGGCCGTTGACTTCTTTCCCGGGGCAGGATATACTATTTATATCTGCAAAGGAAAGCTGGTTCCCTTATGAATTTTCAAAACCTGCAATACTTTTTGGTGGTGGCGGAGGAACTGAACATTACCCGGGCTGCCGAGCGGCTCCATATATCCGAACAGGCTTTGTCCCACCATGTCAACAAGCTGGAAAAGGAGCTGGGCACCAGGCTCTTTCACCGGACGCCCCGTCTTTCTTTAACATTGGGAGGCAAACGGCTCCAGCAGGCCAGCCGGGAGATCGGAGAGATCCGCAGGCAGCTGCAGGTGGAACTGGATGATATCAACAACAGCGCCACCGGGGAGCTGCGTATCGGCGTTTCCTACACCCGGGGGCAGGCGGTGCTGCCCCTGCTGCTGCCGCCTTTCTATAAAAACCATCCCAGGATCACTATCTCGCTGCTGGAGGGCAGTTCTTCGGAATTGCAGACCAGCCTGGGCAAAGGGATGCTGGATCTGCTTATCGACTACGCCCCTATTCGCCTGGATTCTGCGGAAGTGGTGGAGATCGGCCGGGAGAGGCTGTTCTTTGTAGTACCCAAGCATTTTATGGATTCTCTTTACGGCGGGGAAGCGGAAGCAAAGCGCCGGGAGTTTGCGTCCGGGGCGGATATCGGGGAATTCAAAGAGCTGCCCTTTATTCTTCTGGCCAAGGATGACCGTATCCGCCGCTTGACAGACAGGCTCTGCACACAGAGCGGCGTACGCCCCCATATCCTGCTGGAAACCCGGAATATCCAAACGGCCTTTGCTCTTTCCATGCAGGGGCTGGGGATCACGGTGTATCCGGAACTGTTCCTGACCAGCCGCTCCATTCTGCCGGGACTGCCTCAGGATGCCCGGAGCCGCCCGGTGGACTTTTTCCCCATCAAAAGCGAACTGACCACCCAGACCATTGTCATTGCCCGGGATAAGGAATGTTATCTTTCCAATGCCGCCCGGGACTTTATCCAGCAGGCACAGACCGCATTGGATACCGGCATGCACTAAATCAAACAGCTTTCTCCCTGTAAAAGGGGCATAAGCGGCTTTTAAAGATTTTGTTTTTCGGTACATATAAGCGTTGAAAAGGTTTGAAATAAAGGACTTTCGAGATTTCGCTGCGTTTTGCGGCGGAACTTCGGAAGTCCTTTTCTGCTTATTTGATTGTTGCTGGCCGCTTCTAATACGGAATAACCAAGATTCATTCTGTTTCAAGCAATTCCTTCAGTGTTTTACCGTTAGAATCCTTCCAGAGGGCATTCCCGCTCAAAGATGCTCCCCCAACAAAACCGGCAGCAGATGACGGGCTTGATAGAAGGATATCTGAAATAAGGACACCATTTTTGTTGATTTTGCTGGCATACTTTTTTCGATCCTTTATTGTCCTCTCAGGGCAACTCTTTGTTAAAGACGGATTGACAGCGCTTCCCTTAAAAATCACAAAGCCGTCGCTGGTTCTTTTGCCGGAAGCTATTCCTTTTCCATATTCCAAATAAAGGACAGGTTCCTCATCTTCCACTTCGGAAGATGGTGCAAAAGGCTCAAAGACCTTATGACCAAGCGTTCCCATTACGATCTTAGCGTAGTCAATAAACTCTTCAAGCTCGCTTTCGGTTTCCTCTGTGATGTTTCCGGGATTCGGGTCATTTCCATTTTTTACAACATAGCGTCCAGACTGAACAGCCATATTGCAGAAGCGATTTTCAAGGTAGCTTATCTCTGTTGGACCAAACGAATTGTTCGTTGTCGTGAACATTACCGCTTCGGTCCAATAGTCAATGGAGGCATGCGGTTCCTGAATACGAAGCAGAAGACCTTTGCCATTTTTACGTGCTCCGGCCTGCCCTATATACACGACGGCATTATCCGATTTGTCAGTGCCAAACAGGAAATAAACCCCGCTTTGTTTGAGAATATCTAAATCCTTACACTTATCCAACGCAGTACGAGGAATCTTATATGCAATTCCGGTCCAGTTGGCAAGAGAGCATTTCATTCTCCCGCTGGGTTCTCCATCCATTAGAAAGAGCTTAATTGTTTTACTTCTTGGCATACTATTTCTCCTGCTTAAGGCATAAACAAATCCGGGATATTATATTAAGCTGCATCCGCATCGTTCCGGCGTCTTTATTTGGACATGCAAGAACACTGCGATGCAATCTCAGTTCAGGTTCGCCAGCGACAATGCATTTCTGCTCCTGACGCAAAATGCATAATAGAACTCCGTCCTATAATGCTCAGATATGCTCCTTTTCGCTGACAAAAACAATCGGGCCAACGTGACTTTTACAACTTATCCCTCAAACGACAAAACCGGTGGGATTAAATTGTATCAGTTTCGGCGTTTTGCGGTCATGCCGTTTGTTTTGTGCAGCGCAGAAAGCTCCACATATGCGCTGCCGGGCAAAGCACTATTATATCCCGTAATGAATGACCCATTTGCCCTCGGTCAATGCGGTTTCCAGCAGGTTTTTCAGCGGAGACAAACAGATATCATCCCCGATTGACCGGATAAAGGCATTCAGTGAAGACGGGGGTATAAGCGTAATGCCGCAGTATGCAAGCCCCCGGCCCTTAACGGAAAGCGTGGACCGATAGGAATCAAAGGACATCAGCTTTTCCGCAATGCCGGCTATACAGGCATCGTCTACAGAAATGCAGGCATATTTCTGCGGTTCGTATGCATCATATCTTTTGCCCTGCCGTGGGGCAGCCGGAAGGATCCCGAAGTCATGTTTCGGCACGGTCGTTATGTCTCCATATTCTGATCTTCATTTTGTCTTTTATTATACGTTGCCCGGGGAAAAAACACAAGAACGGTCATGGCGGAACCGCTTGCGGAAAACATTCTTTCTGACGGGATTTTTTATTTCCCGCTCTGCCCGACGGAAAGGACTCCGTCTGTTAGGCATTTGCGAAAAGAAAAAAGTGTTGACACGGGAATATGACTGTAGTATGATAAAAATTTTTTCGTTTGACAAGGCGGATAAAGTCCTATATAATAAAAGTATCTTGACAGAAGGGAGCTTTGTCCGTGTTTTCCATTGGCGATATGGTGTGCTATCCCATGCACGGGGTAGGGGTGGTGGAAGCCATTCAGGAGCAGACGATCCTGGGGGAGACCTGCCAGTATTATCTGCTGCGGTTCATCATGGGCCGCATGACGGCGATGGTACCGGTGAAAAAGGCGGACAGCGTAGGGCTCAGGAGCCTGGCAGACAGGGAGACCTGCGGCCGGGTCATTGCCTTTTTGCGGGAAGGGGACTGCTCCAGCGAAAGCGAAAACTGGAATCAGCGTTACCGGGAGAATCTGGATAAGCTCAAGGGCGGAGACATTCTGGTGGTGGCCGATGTGGTCAAGTGCCTGATGAAGCGGGACAGAGAACGGGGCCTTTCCGCCGGAGAAAGAAAAATGTTTCTTACGGCCCGGCAGGTGCTCATAGGGGAGCTTTGCGCCGCCAGCGGCATGGAAGAGGAAGCCTATCTCCCTCTGGTGGGGGGCTGAGCCGCTTTTGCCGCCGCTGCCGGGAGGGGTGCCTTCCCGGTATTTTTTCTGCCGGAAACAGTGTAATTTTACAAAACTCCTTGACATCCATGTTCGACTCCCGTATAATGTAACAGGCTTATTTTGGAGCAGACCGCATATCCAAAGGCCTGCACATGAACTTATAAAAACTAAGAGAGGTGTTATCATGGTACGTACTTTCCAGCCCAAAAAGAGGCAGCGCAGCAAGGTGCACGGCTTCCGTGCCCGCATGGCCACCGCAGATGGCCGCAACGTTCTTCGTCGCCGCCGTGCCAAGGGCCGCAAGAAGCTCAGCGCATAAGGCAGCGCAGGGCCTTCACGGGGGGGCTTTTCCCCCACATACTCGCAGCGCTGCGGCAAGCTTTATAAGAGCTTGCCGTGCGTTTCTATTTAGGGGTATTTTTGCAGGCTTCTCTTTGGAGAGGCATGAGGCAGTTTCCGTTGAACAGAACCTATTCCCTCAAACGGCATAAGGAGTTCCGCTACACCTATCGGGCGGGGCGCCGGGTGAACGCCGGGTGTTTTGCCCTGGTCACCGCCCGGAACCGGTCGGGCAAGGTGCAGGTGGGCTTTTCCGTATCCAAAAAAGTGGGCAGCAGCGTGGAGCGCAACCGCTGCAAGCGGAGGCTGAAAGCGGCGTATACGCCATTTCTGCCGCTGACCCAGCCGGGCCGGAATCTTATTTTCATTGCCCGGCGGGAGGCGCTGTTCCTCCCCTTTGACCGGATGCAGAAGGAGATCTGCAAAGCCCTGCAAAAGGCCGGGTTGTATAAAGAGGAACCCGCCGGGGAGGTAAGCCCGTGAAGCGGGCTCTGCTCTGGTGCATTCGTTTTTATCAGCGGGAGATCTCGCCCTATCATCCCCGGTGCTGCCGCTTTACCCCTACCTGCTCCCAATACGCCTTGGAGGCTATCCGCAAATACGGCGCTTTCAAGGGTACGGCCATGGCACTGTGGCGCCTGCTGCGCTGCAACCCCCTTTGCCGGGGCGGCTATGATCCGGTGCCCTGAAAGACGCTTTTAATCAAAAGGAGATCCCATTGAGCAACGCATTTTTCCTGACCAAGTGGTTCTATCTGGCCATGCGCTGGATCTACGAGTATCTGCTTTCCCTGACGGGCTGGCAGGCTTCCTTCGTGATCGTTCTGACCATTGCCGTTTTCACCCTGGCCATCCGTCTGCTGACGGTGTTTTCCGACATTTCTTCCCGCAAATCTTCGGCCAAAATGGCCAAGATCCAGCCGGATCTGCAAAAACTCCAGAAGAAATACGGAAACGATCCCCAGCGGCTGAATCTGGAGCAGAGAAAACTCATGCAGGACAACGGCGTTTCCGCTTTTGGCGGCTGCCTGCCCCTGCTGATCACCATGCCTCTGTTCTTTATCTTTATCAACGCCTTCCGCGCCTGGTCCAACGAGCAGATGCTCCGTCTGCTGCTGACCATGAGCCAGGATCAGCTGGCCGGTGTGGAGATGTTCAATTCCTACAAGTTCTTCTGGATCCAGAATATCTGGCGGCCCGATAACCTGAGCAGCTCCGCCGTTATGACCGGCACCGAGTTCTGGCGGACCTTTGCCGAGACCAACGGGACATTTATCGACAAGTTCATCTTCTATTCCGAAAATCAGGCTGCCTTTGAGACCCTGCTCACCGATATGGGCTTCTATGTGAAGGATGCCGCCGGTGCCCTTACCGTAGCTGCAGACAACACCGCCTTTTTGAAGGCCTATGAGCAGATCATGGGGCCCTGCATCGATCGCTTTGCCGGATATGTAAACGGCCTGGGCGTTCTGCCCATACTGGCAGGCGCTACCTCCTTCCTTTCCAGCTGGATCATGATGCGCAATCAGCCCAAGGCGGATCCTGCGGCCAACAGCGGCAAGTCCATGATGTATATCATGCCCCTGATGTCCATTTTCTTCTGCTGGCAGTATGACTCCACCTTTGCCTGGTACTGGGTGTTCAGCAACGTGTTTGCTACCCTGACCGGATTCATTATCAACAAGAAAATGCCTGCCATTTTGGCCAGGAGCGAGGAGAAGAAGAAGAAATGAGAACCATGGAATTTTCCGGCCGCACGGTAGACGAAGCCATCTTCCACGGCCTCAATGAAATGGGCGTGACCATCGATCAGGTGGATATCGTTACCGTCCAGAATGAAAGCAAGGGCATCTTTGGCCTGGGCGCCAGAAACGCCATCGTCCGGTTGACGGAGCGGGAAGTGCCCGTGGTGCCCGATTTTGACGCCGTCAACGAAGAGCGCCGGGAGCAGAAGCAGGCGGCCCGCAAGGCCCGGGAAGAAAGACCCAGAGAGGATCGGCCCCGGGAACGCAGAGAGGACCGCAAGCCCCGGGAGCGCCGGGATGAGGGCAAGGCTCCCCGCCGTCAGGAGCGCAGCGAGGCACCTGCGGAGGAGACGGTTTATACGCTGGAAGCGGCCCAGGAACTGGAAGCAGCCAAATTCCTTCAGGAACTGCTGAACAAGATGCAGATCCAGGGCACGGTGAAAGCCTGCATGGATAAGGAGGGCGGCATCCGTCTTTCCATCGAAAGCAGCACCGACGGACTGCTCATCGGCCGCCGGGGAGAAACGCTGGATGCCCTGCAGTATATCGTATCCCTGTATGAGAACCGCAGCCGCCGGGAGGATGGATATCGCCGGGTGAGCGTGGATACGGAAGGCTATCGGGCCCGCCGGGAGGATACTCTGCGGAAGCTGGCCCGCCGGAATGCACTGAAAGTGTATAAGACCGGCCGTCCTATGGCCATGGAGCCCATGAATCCCTATGAGCGGCGGATCTTCCACTCCGCTTTGCAGGATTTCCGGGGCGTTACCACCCATTCCGAGGGCGAGGAGCCCAATCGCCGGGTGATCATAGAGCCGTCCAACGACTAAGTATAAGGGGGCTGTTCAAACAGCTCCTTTTTTAACGGAAAAAAAGCGGGAAGAGCCGCTTTCAGACAGGCTGTAACATTGAACGGTTTCCTGTGAAAAGCGGGAAACGGCGGTGCGGCAGCCCGCAAAAGGGCATATGCAGCCGTAAGTGAAAAGCTCTCCGAAGGGGTATAAAAGGAGAGGGAAGCCCCATCTTTTGTATGCAGGATACCATTTATGCGCCCTCTTCCGCCATTGGCGGCGCCGTAGCCGTGGTGCGCCTTTCCGGGCCGGAGTGCTGCGCCGTAGTAAAAAAAATACTCAGCCGGGATTTGACACGAACCCCTCATGCCCTGCGGTATGTACAAGTGCAGGAAGAGGGAGAAGTGCTGGACGACTGCATGGCCGCTTATTTGCCCGGGCCAAAGACCTATACCGGAGAGGATATGCTGGAGCTGCATTGCCACGGAGGCAGCGCTACGGTTCAGGCCCTGTTGGCCTGTCTTAGCCGCTGCGGGCTTCGCCCGGCGGAGGGGGGCGAGTTTACACGCCGGGCCTTTATGAACGGAAAGATGGATCTTTCTTCGGCGGAGGCTGTGATGGATCTGATCCAGTCACGGGCTCAGGGCAGCCGCCGGGCAGCTTTGGAACAGCTTCATGGAGCTCTGATGCGCCGCATCCGGGAAAACGAGGAGCGGCTGCTGACAGCGCTGTCTACACTGGACGCTGCCATGGATTATCCGGAAGAAATGGAAGCACAGGCCGCTCTGGAGGTGCCTGCTCTGGTGGAGGCGGCATTGGAGGATATCCGGCAGCTTATCGAAGCGGGACGGCGGGATCGTGTTCTGCGGGAAGGACTGAAGGTGGCGCTGGTGGGGCGGCCCAATGTGGGCAAAAGCTCTTTGCTCAATGCTCTGCTGGGGGAGGAAAGAGCCATTGTCACCGCCATTCCCGGCACCACACGGGATGTGCTGGATGAACAGACAGCTTTCGGCGGAGTGCCTGTGCGGCTGGTAGATACGGCCGGTATCCGGGAAACCGGGGACGAGGCGGAGCGCATAGGGGTACAGCGGGCCAGAAAGGCACTGGAAGAGGCGGATGTGGTACTGCTGGTGCTGGACGGTACCGGACCGCTGACGGAAGAGGATGCCGGGCTTTTGCGCCTGACAGCGGAGAAACGGCGGATCCTGGTGCGCAGCAAGGGGGATCTGCCCCCATGTAAGGATGTATTCGGGGATATTTCCGTCAGCGCATGGACGGGAGCGGGGCTTCCGGAACTGAAGCAGCGTGTGCTGGCGCTGGCCGGGCCAGGAGAGCATCAGGGCTGCATCACCAACGAACGGCACATCCATGCGCTGGAACAGGCGGAAAAGGCATTGGCATCCGCCCTGGCGGCCCCGGAGGAGGACTGCGCCGCCACGGATATCCGGGAAGCCCTCCATTGCCTGGGGGCCATTACCGGCCGGGATGCGGATGAAGCGGTCATCGATGCCATATTCTCCCGCTTCTGCGTGGGCAAATAAAGAGATAAACGCTTACAGCGTACAGAATTAAAGCAGACCTGCTGCAAGGGTCTGCTTTTTTATTTTCGGAATCCCCTGCAAGAGGGATCAGGAAAACTTGTGCCTGTGAGAAAAAGCCTTTCTGACAGGATAGAAACGGGTTGTGACGGCAGCCTGCAAGGCAGCGGAAGTCATTCAGGAGGGAAACGCCGGGGACGATCCGGCAAGCTATAGATGTATGCGGGCAGCCCGGGAACGGGAAAAGATCGAATATGGCGGAATGGCAGCCCCATGGGGAAGAAAGGGCGGCGTTTATTGCAGTGCAAGGGATCGAAGCTAAAGCCCCCGCTGCTGCCGCAGGGGGGCTTCCATCAGGTGCATTGTGTGATTTTTCGATCGGTCATTTTGTTTTCGGTCGGGCCAGCAGAGCAAAAATACAGCCGAAAAAGATGGCCCCCGTAACGCCCCCGGCGCTGGCGGAGGCGCCGCCGGTAAAAGCCCCCAGCAGACCCTGTTCCTGTACGGCTTCAATGGCGCCTTTGGCCAGCAGGGCACCAAAACCGGTCAGCGGCACGCTGGCGCCGCAGCCTCCTGCTTCCAGCAGGGGGGCATACAGTCCAAGGGCCCCCAATATCACCCCGGCCACTACATATACCACCAGAATACGGGCGGAAGTCAGGCGGGTCAGGGAAATCAGCAGCTGCCCTATGGCACACAGGGCGCCTCCAATAAGAAAGGCCCAAAGATATTGCAGCGGTTCCATAGTTATGCCTCTCTTTCCAATTCGATCACATGGGCAATGCCCGGTATGCTTTCCCCCTGGTTGCAGGTAAGGGGACTCAGCAGGGCTCCGGTAGACAAAAACAGCACCCGTCGGAGGGAGCCGGCCTCCAGCCGGGGAAGCACATGACAGGCCAGAACGATGGCGCTGCATCCGCAGCCGGAGCCGCCGCACTGATACCCCTGTTCCGGGGAAAAAAGTATCTCGCCGCAGTCAAAGTGCTTCTTGCTCAGATCCAGCCCTTCCCGTTCAAAAAGCTCCAAAAGCATCTGCCGGCCAAAACGGCCAAGATCTCCCGTATAAATGGCATCGTATGCTTCCGGGGCACGGCCTGTATCCAGCAGGTGGCGGCATATGGAATCATAGGCGGCGGGTGCCATGGCCGCCCCCATGTTGCTTCCGTCAGTGATGCCCATGTCGATGACCCGGCCGATGGTGGCGCTTTTCAGCCGCACATGCTGCAGGGGACTGCCGGGCACAGATTCACCGGATACAAGGACGGCTCCTGCGCCGGTGGCTGTTCGCTGAGCGGAAGGGGGTGTGGTAGTGCCCATTTCCAACGGAAAACGATATTGACGTTCTGCCGTGGAAAAATGACTGCTGGCGGCGCATAGAGCGTTGGGGCGGTACCCGCCGTCTGTCAGCACACCGCCCAGAAGCAGCCCTTCCGTCATGGTGGAGCAGGCTCCGTACAGCCCCAGATAGGGAAGCCCCAGTTCCCGGGCGGCAAAGCTGGAGGTGACGATCTGGTTGAGCAGATCCCCGCACAGAAAGCAGCCGCAGTTTTCCGGATCCAACTTGCCCTTGCCAAGACACAGCCGGGCGGCTTCCATGAGCATGCGCTTCTCGCCCCGCTCAAAGGTCTGTTCCCCCAGACGGTCATCGGTAAGTACTACGTCAAAGGCCTCTCCCAGGGGGCCCTTTCCCTCTGCGGGGCCTGCTACCCCGGCGGCGGCGCACACATGCACCCCACGGTCAAAGAATAGGGTATGGCCAGTCGATTCCATAACTGCCTCCACATTTTTTTATCAGTGTGCCCGGGGGAAAGAAAACTATGCACTCCGGGCGGAAATTTTTCTGGTCATGAGGCGTTTCCTGTGGTATACTGGCTCGAATTGCGGAATAAGGAGGCGTGTATGAAAAAATGGATGCTCAGGCTGGGTCTGTATGTGCTGGGGCAGTTTATTCTGGCGCTGGGAGTATCTTTGTCTATCATCAGCGGGCTGGGGGTCTCTCCGGCCAGCTCCGTGGCGCTGGCCTTTTCTCTGGTCACCGGGGTGGAAGTGGGGAATATGATGATCCTGGTGCAGGGCGTTTATTTTCTGCTGCAATGCCTGTTTTTTGAGCGGGAGTTCAAGCTTCTGTTCTTTTTGCAGCTGCCTTCTGCCATCCTTTTCGGCAAACTGCTGACTTTGACCAACCTGCTGCTGGAAGGGATACAGGTTTCCGGCTATGCCATGCAGCTGGGGATACTGTTGCTGTCTGTTTTTGTGGTAGGATTGGGACTGGAACTGTATATGGGGGCGGACGTGGCCGTGCAGCCTGCGGAAGGGCTGGTGAGCCATGGGGCAAAAAAATGGGGGCGTTCCGTGGCCTTTATGAAGAACTGCTTTGATATAGGCTGTGTACTGCTTACGGTACTGGTCTCCTGGATCGGCCTGGGTGCCGTGGCCGGTGTGCGGGAAGGAACGGTTCTCTGCGCTTTGGGTACCGGCCGGGCTATCTGGTTGTATCATAAACTCTTTGGGGAGAGGCTCTCCTGCTGGCTCCATGAAAAGGAGACGCCCGCTGCCGCAAAAGCAAACTAAACATTGTAGCTCCGGTGTGTATGGAGGAGCAACTGACGGGCAGCCTTTTTACCATCCATCGGTTTTTCGGAGGCTATACGGTAAAAACGGTTCCGTACCCATTGGGGTGCGGAGCCATTTTTTGTTTTTGGGAGAGAAAAGACTCTTTCCGGCGGGCAGGGGGAGGGATCGAGGGAGGCAAGGAGATTGCCGGGAAGCGGGGGGCGCACTGCGTGCCTGGCGGCACGCCTGCGGGGCGGATGCCCCCGCAGAGTTCCGGCGGCAAAGCCGCCGGAACGTGCGCCCCCGGCTTTCGTATACAAACCAGCGCCGTATCCCGGCGTCCCCTGCCCATATACGGGGGCGCTTCTTTTTTCTGGGAGAATGTACTTAAAAAGAGGCTTTTCACAGCCTCTTTTAGGGCAATATGCAGTTACAGACCCCGGGCTCTTTGCAGCAGGGCAGTGAATTCTTCCTTTCCCCAAACAACGGGCACAGGATAGAGCGGGTTGGCTTCCTTCATAGCCCAGCGGATAATCTGGGGGATATCCTTGTCTTTTATCATGTCGGCATATTCCGGCAGTCCCATGGCTGCTTTGCTGGATTCTATCCAGGCGATGAAGCTCTCCGCCCGCTCCTCGGGGGTAACGCCGGGCAGGCCGCAGGCATGGGCCAGAGCCGCCAGAGGCTCCGTGACCGCCGGGCCGTAGGCCCGCAGCACATGAGGCAGCAGAATGGCCATAGCCAGACCGTGAGGGGTGCCGTACAGGGCGCTGAGCGTATGCCCCACGGCGTGAACATACCCCACGCATCCACGGGTAAAGGAACGGCCGGCCAGAAAACTGGCTTTGAGCATCTGCCCCCGGGCAACGGGATCTTCTCCGTGGGCAAAGGCGCGGGGCAGGTAGTCATGGATCAGCTGCACCGCCAAAACAGCAAAGCGCAGCTCCTTTTGGGTGCAGTAGGTGCGGTTTGTATAGCTTTCCACGGCGTGGCACAGGGCGTCCATGCCGGTAATAGCGGTGGTAAAGGGCGGCAGATCCAGGGTAAGAGAGGGATCCAGCAGGGCATACCTGGGCATAAGACGGGGGTCGTTGATGGCGGCCTTCCGATGGGTTCCGCTGTCGGTGATGACGGCGGCCAGCGTGGTTTCCGATCCGGTGCCGGCAGTGGTGGGAATAGCAAACAAAGGAGGCAGTGGGCGGCCTACCTTCAGCAGCCCCTGAAGCCGGGAGACGGAACGGCCGGGGCGGGCTATACGGGCGCCTATGGCCTTGGCACAGTCCATGGGGGAGCCGCCTCCCAGCGCCACGATACCGTCGCATCCCATCTGCCGGTATACCTGTACGCCCGCCTCCACCTGATCGCTGGTGGGGTTGGGAGAAAGATCGTTAAACAGAGCATAGGGAAGTCCATTCTCCTTCATCTGTGTCAGCAGTTCCTGCACCTGCGGCAGGCGGATCACATGCTTCCCCGTGACAAGAAGCACCTTTCGGCAGCCCTCCCTGCGGATCAGGCCGGGGAGCTCCCGCAGGCAGCCGTACCCTTCCGTCAGAAGGGGGATGGGGTAGCGGATGCAGTGATTGGCCAGCTTCATCAGCTGCTGAAAGCCGCGGCAGTATACACAACAGGCTTTGCCCATATGGTTGATTCACCTCACTTAAAGGGTATGCGTATGCCTAAAGTATGAAACGGACGCCGCCGCTTGTCAAGTCCGGCCGAACACCGTGTGTTCCCGCCGGAAAAACTCTTCCGGGAGCAAATACGGCGGAATTGTAATAAATCTCTCCGAAAGTTGACATTCTTTCCCGAGTATTTTATGATATTCAAGTAAAATCACGGGAGGATGTACCTTTGGAACAGACACAGCAGCCCAGGCCTTTGACCGTGCGGGACAGGCTTCTTCTTTTAGGGGAAGGCCTTACGTTTCTGGCCGTACTGGCGGGGCTGTTTTTGCTTTTATATAAGGATGTGCGCCCGTATCTTTCCTGGGAGCTGTGCGGCCATGGGCCGGAGGCTTCCGAATTTCTCTGGCAGGAAGGGGAAGCGGCCTTTGCAGGGGGCACTTTGGGTGAGGACTGGACCCGGCCGGGGCTGCGGCTGGTGCTGGTGGAGCATGAGGGCAGCCGCCGCCTGAGCCTGCTTTCCGTAAAAGATACCACGTCTCCCCGGGCAGAGGGCAGGACCCTGACTATAGGCATAGATGAGGAATTGACGGCGGATCAGTGCATCGAGGGTCTGGAGGATGAACAGCTGGTGGGCGTGTCTTTTGAAACGGCCCCGGTTTTTCATAAAGAAGGAACCTATGAGGCAAGGATCCGATTGGAAGATCTTTCCGGCAACAGTGCGGGCGTAACAGCCTGTATACACATTCTGGCAGTACAGCCGCAGATCACGGTAGAAGCAGGCGCCCCTTTGCCGGGAATAGAAGCTTTTTTGCCCAATGATACGGCGCAGGGCCGTTTCCTTACGGATATGGATACCCTTTCCACCGCCCATGCGGGGGTGCAGCCCGTGGAACTGGAGGTGGAGGGGGAGAAGTATACTTCTTATTTATATGTGCAGGATACCGACGCCCCCCGGGCCCGGGGAAAGCTGGTGTATGTGCGTCCCGGAGAAACGGCTGGAGCGGAAGCATTCATCGACACCTGTACCGACGAAACGGACGTAAGTTTTTCCTTTGCGGCAGAGCCGGACTGGAGCAAAAGCGGGTATCAGAAGGTGACGGTGCTGGTCCGGGACGAAGGGCAGAACGAAACCGAAGTTTTTGCGGAGCTGTTTATTTCCCCTCTGGCCCCCGTGGAGACGGAAGCTACCGGAGAGCCTCTGGAGGCCGGGGCGCTGGGAGAGGGCATAGAGCTGATCGACCGGCTGACTTTGGACCGGCTGGGGGCTTATGTGCTGAACGTGCGCTATGAGGGGGAACCGTGCCCCCTGCTGCTCAGCGTGGTGGATACCCGGCCCCCGGAGATCGCCGTGCCGGAGCAGGCGGAAGGCTATCTGAACTTCCCCCGGCCGGCCGAAAGCTTTATCGTTTCCGGCAGGGATGCCACGGGGTATACCTGTGCCTTTGAACGGGAGCCGGACTGGAGTCTGGCCGGCCCCCAGCAGGCGGTCATTCTGTGCACCGACGGCGCCGGGAACGTGACCCGGTCGGCCTTTACGCTTTCCCTGCGGACAGACGATCAGCCGCCCCGGATCCTGTATGTGCGGGATCTGAACGGGTATGTGGGGGAGGCCGTGCGTTACTTGGCGGAGGTTCGGGCCGAAGACAACTGCGATGGAGAGATTCCCGTCTCCGTAGATGTCAGCGCCGTGGATATTTACCGGGCGGGGACGTATCCGGTGGTATATACCGCCCGGGATGAGGCGGGCAATGTGACCCAGGCGCGCTGCAGGATCACGCTGGTGGAAGCAAGAGTCAGCGAGGCGGAGTTTGAAGCGGCGCTGAATGCCTGCTATGATGCCATCATCACGCCGGATATGAGCCTGAAGGAAAAAGGATGGGCTATTTTCCAGTATGCCAACCAGAACATCCGCTACAAGGCTTCTTCCGACAAGAAGGACTGGAAGTACGAAGCCTGGCGGGGGATCACCACCGGCAGGGGGGATTGCTTCACCTTCTGCTCCGTAGCCCGTGCACTGCTGGAAAAGGCCGGGGCTCAGGTACGGGTAGTGACCCGTTTCGGGGGCAAAAAGAATACCCGCCACTGGTGGCTGCTGGTGGATTTGGGGACGGGGTACTATCATTTTGATGCGATCAATGTGGGCCCAAAGGGCTTTGAATGTTTTATGCGCACCACGAACGAAGTCTTAAAGCGCAGCCGGAACTTCTGGAGCTTTGACCAGAGCCTGTACCCGGCCACGCCGGAGACGCCTTTTTCCATGGAGGGTTGAGGGATGAAGATGCGTTTCTGGCTTCGGCCGCTGCTGGCGCTGGCGGCGGCGGGGGTATGTTTGTTTCTGTTGGGGCGGCTGACCCGGCCCAAGTATACGGAGGGCATTCTGGAAGGCGGCCTTATCGACGATTATTATGAAGAGACAGGCGGGCATCAGGTGCTGTTCATCGGGGACTGCGAGGTCTATGAAAGCTTTACGCCTCCCACCCTGTTTGCAGAGTATGGCTATACATCCTTTATCCGGGGGACGGCGCAGCAGCTCATGTGGCAGAGCCGGTATATTCTGGAGGAGACCCTTGCGTATGAAACGCCTCGGGTGGTGGTGCTTTCCGTCTGTTCCCTGCGCTACGGAGAATCTCAGAGTGAAAGCTACAACCGCATGACTCTGGACTATATGCGCCCTTCGCTCTATAAATGGAAAGCCGTGGTCGCTTCTCTGGGGGAAGGGGAAAGCCCTGTTACCTATGTCCTTCCTCTGCTCCGGTACCATACCCGCATCAGCGCTCTTACCGCAGAGGACTGGAAGTATCTTTTTAAAACTCCGGTCCTCAGCCACAACGGCTATCTTATGCGCTGCGATACGGTGCCCTATACCCGGCTTCCGGCAGCGCCGCCGCTGGAGGACTATGCCTTCAGCTCCCGGAGCTATGGAGAGCTGGACGGGATCGTCAGCCTTTGCCGGGAGAAGGGGATAGAGCTGATCCTTGTGAAATCCCCCTGCCTGTATCCCGCCTGGTACAGCCAGTGGGATGAAGCGCTGGAAGCATATGCCCGGGAAAAGGGAGTTGTCTATGTAAACGGGATCCAATATATGGAGGAAATGGGCATCGACCTGAGTACGGATACCTATGACGGGGGCATCCATCTGAACGTATACGGGGCAGAAAAATATACCCGCTGGTTTGCACAGACCTTTCTGACCCCGTTGAGACTGGAGGACGAGCGGCAGGTTCCGGATACCGCCGCTCTGTATGCAGAAAAGCTGGCGGCCTATGAGAAGGAAAAGCAGGCGCAGCTGGAAGAGATAGCCGCCTTTGGGTATTTGAAGAGCCGAAAGGCAGATATGGAGGAATAAAGCATGAAAAAAAGCTTTTTTATGGGACTGATTCTGCTGATGGGCCTGCTGTGTGCCTGCGCTTCCGGGGCCAGACAGGGGACGGTATATGTGGATCCCAAGGCTGCCGCCGGTGAGACGGCTCAAAGCGGAGAAGGGGAAAAGCCGGAACAGGTTCTGCCCGGAGAGAAGGAAGCTCCCGAACCGGAAGAAGAGCAGGAGGAGGAGTATATCTTCCGCAGCGGCAGCATTGCCATAGTGCCCCTGGAGGAAGCGGATGAGGTGATGGAAAGGCTCACCGGACTGCTGAGCACCTTTGAGGCAGACAGCTGCGCCTATCAGGGCAAGGACTATTACTATTACTATCCGGGCTTTGAACTGACGGTCAACGAACTGGAGGGCGCTAAACGCATCACGGCCATTACGCTGGTGGACGATACCATAAAGGCGGAGTTCTCCGGGGGCGCATTGGGCATCGGAGACGGGGAGCAGCTCCTTAGACAGGTGCTGGGCGGAGAACCGGGGCAAAGTTACTATGAATTTGCAGGCAGCCGCAGCCGGGTGCAGATCCAGCTGACGGAAGGGCGCATTACCGCCATGGTGTTTCGCCCGGCGGAAGAAACGGCCGGGGAGGATTGATTCGTGGTCACGCATCTGCTGGAATATTTTCATGCCGCCGCCGCCCGGGTGCCGGAAAAAACTGCCTTTACCGATGGGGAACAGGCGCTGACCTTTGCCCGGTGTGAAGCCTGTGCCCTGGCTTTGGGGCGGAAGCTGTTTCAACTGGGATGTGCGGGAAAGCCCGTAGGCATCCTTATGGACAGAACCCCCGCTCAGCCCGCCGCCTTTCTGGGTGTATGGGAAGGGGGCGGGTTTTATGTGCCTCTGGACAGAGAGATGCCCCGGCAGCGGCTGCTGCAGATCCTGCAAACGGCGGCGCCCGTCTGTCTGGTGTGCGACAGGGCCAACGAAGCTCTGGCACGGGAGTTGTTTTCTTCCGGAGAGATCCTGCTGTGGGAGGAGGTCTCCCGGGGGCCGGCTTTACGGGATTTTTCTGTGGAGCGGCTGGATACGGATCCGGCCTATATCGTTTTCACCTCCGGTTCCACCGGGGTGCCAAAGGGGGTATGCGCCTGCCATCGCTCGGTGATCGACTATGCCGAGCACTTTCTGCCCGCCGTGGGCATGGGGGAAGACGCCGTGCTGGGCTGCCAGTCTCCCCTGTATTTTGACGCTTTTCTGAAGGAGTTTCTAAGTGCGCTGGTGCTGGGGGCTACGGTGGTGCTGATCCCCCGGGCACTGTTTGTGCAGCCGGTGAAACTGGTGGAGTTTTTGAACGAGCACCGGGTCAATACCCTTTGCTGGGTGGCTTCGGCCCTGAGCCTGGTATCCTCTCTGGGTACCTTCAAGGCGGTGCGGCCCCGGTACCTGAAGCTGGTCTGCTTTGGCAGCGAGGTCTTTCCGCCCAGGCAGCTGGGCCGCTGGCGGGAGGCCTGCCCAGGGGCCAGGTTCTTCAATCTGTACGGCCCTACGGAATGCACGGGCATGAGCTGTTTTTATCCCGTTACAGGCGCAGAACAGGGGCCCGTCCCCATAGGCAGACCCTTTGCCAATACCCGGGTGTTTCTGCTGGATGAGACCGGCCGGGAAAGCCGGGAAGGGGAGATATACATTGCCGGCACCTGCGTAACGCTGGGGTATTATAATGACCCGGAGCGCACCGCCGCCGCCTTTGTGCAAAATCCCCTGCAGCACAGCTATCCGGAGCGGGTCTATCGGACGGGGGATCTGGCCCGGTATGATGAACGGGGAGATCTTGTTTTTCTGGGGCGCAAGGACCAGCAGATCAAGCATATGGGGCACCGCATCGAGTTGGGAGAGATAGAGGCTGCTGCCGGGGCTTTGCCGGGGGTGGACCAGTGCGTGTGCCTGTATGCCGAAAGAACGGGGCGCATCTGCCTTGCGTATACCGGAGACAGGCAGGGGCCTGCCCTGATGGAAGCACTGGCCGGGATCCTGCCCGGGTATATGCTGCCAAACACCCTGATCCCCCTTGCGGAAATGCCCCTTACACCCAATGGCAAGGCCGACCGCCGCCGTTTGGGGGAACTGTATGGGGAACGGAACTGAAACTCACTTTTTTGTATCGGAGGAAAGTCATATGGAATATGCCCAGCTGCTGTCGCTTTTGCAGGGGCTTCGGCCCGGGGTGGATTTTGAAAAGGAGGAGGGACTCATCGACCGGAAGATCCTTACTTCCTTTGATATCGTAGCCCTTATCGGTGCGCTGGATGACGAGTTTGACGTGGAGATCGGGGCCGTGGACATTGTGCCGGAGAACTTTAACTCCGCCCGGGCCCTGTATGCCCTGATAAAGCGCAGAGCGGAGGAATAAGTGGGGTTCGTTTCCTACGGCTTCCCCCTTCTGGTGGGGGGATTGCTGCTCGTTTATTATCTGCTGCCCCGGGAACGCCGCTGGTGGGCGCTGCTGGTGGGCAGCTGGGGCTTTTATGCCCTGTGCGGGCTGCGGTATGTGCCCTTTCTGGCCTTTGTGACGGGCAGCGTATACCTGGGAGCCCGGGGGATCAGGGCGCTGGAAGAAAAGCGAAAAGGGCTGCTGGCCGCCCATCCGGATTATACCAAAGGGGAAAAGAAAGCCCTTAAAACCGCCTTCGGCAGAAAAAAGCGGGGGGTATTCCTGCTGGCGCTGCTTCTGAATCTGGGGCTGCTGGGGGGCTGCAAATATCTGGGTCTGTTCGAAGCTCTTTCCCCGGGGGAACTGCTGCCGCTGGGATTGTCCTTCTATATGTTTCAGGCTCTGGGGTATCTTATAGACGTATATAGAGGAAAGTATCCGCCAGAGAAGCGGTTTTTCCGCTTTGCGCTGTTTGTAGGCTTTTTCCCCCAGCTGGTACAGGGGCCTATCAGCCGCTTTGACGGGCTGGAAAAAACGCTTTTTGCCGGAGGAGATCTGCGGGGCGGAGCCGTAGGCAGGGGATTACTGCGGGCGCTGTGGGGCTACTTTAAAAAGATGGTCATTGCCGACAGGCTTTCCGCCGCCGTAACCGCCTGCTTTGCCGTGACGCCCGCTGCCGGTTCCGCGACGGCTTTGGGAATGGGGCTTTATGCCATCCGGCTTTTGTGCGACTTTACCGGCGGCATGGATATTGCCCTGGGGACGGCGGGAATGTTTGGCGTTTTGCCCATGGAAAACTTCGACGCCCCCTATCTGTCCGGCAGTCTGGCGGAGTATTGGACCCGTTGGCATATCTCCATGGGCAGCTGGTTCCGGGACTATATCTTTTATCCCCTGAGTGTGTGCAAGCCCATGCTCCGGCTGAATACCGCTCTGCGCCGCCGCTTTAAAGCGGGCTTTTTTACCCGTGTGCCCATGTATGGAGCCATTCTGGCGACGTGGCTGGCTACGGGACTTTGGCACGGGGCCGGGTGGAACTTCCCCCTGTGGGGGCTGACCAACGGCCTGCTGCTGATCCTTTCTCAGGAGCTGGAGCCTGCCTTTGCCCGTTTTCACAGTCGGTTCCCGGCGCTGGAAAAAAACCGGGGCTGGGAGATCTTTCGCATAGGGCGCACTTTTTTGCTGCTGTGCTGCATTCGCCTGTGGGACTGCTTTACGGCTCCAGGCCCGGCGGCGGAGGCCTTTCTGAGCCTGTTTTTCCGGCCGGACTTTGCCGCTTTGGGGGCGTTGTGGCCCACGCTTTCCATGACGGGGTTTGACTGGGCGGCAGTGCTGCTGGGTCTGTGCCCGGTGGTATGGCTGGATATCCGCAAAAAGCAGGGAAAGCACCTTATGCCCAAAAGCCAGGGGGCAGTATGGGCGCTGATTGCCCTGCTGCTGGTGCTGACGCTGACCTTTGGGGTCTATGGCAGCGGCTACCGGGCGGCGGATTTTATTTACGGCCGGTTTTAAGGGGCTGTTCTTTCATCCGGTTCCATAGTATACTGGGGGTACCCTTTATAAACAGGGTACCTTTTTACTTTTTCGAGGTTTGGATATGGATATTTTGCAGGGGCTCAATCAGGCGCAGCAGCAGGCTGTGACCACTACCGAAGGGTATATTCGGGTGGCGGCGGGAGCAGGTACGGGCAAGACCCGTGCTTTGACCAGGCGCTACGCCTATCTGGCGGAGGCCATGGGCATCCCTACGGAGCACATCCTCTGTGTGACCTTTACCAATAAAGCCGCTAACGAAATGAAGCAGCGGGTACGCTCCATGATCGGGGAAGAGGATACAGGATATATCTGCACCTTTCACTCCCTGGGTTTGCAGATCCTGAAGGAGGATATCCATACCATCGGCTGGCCCTCCAACTTTATGGTGCTGGACAGCGAGGATAAGGAGAGCCTGCTCAAATCTGTTTTTGCGGATATGGACATGACGATACGGGAGATGACCCTGAAGCGGGCGGCAGATCTTACGGATGACATGAAGTGGGATCTGCTGTATGTGAGCCTGCTGGAGGAGGAGGGAAGCAGGACCCTGCTGAAGCGCATGGCAGAAGAACCGGACCGAAAGCGGCAGATGTTCTATAGGTATCTGTATGAACAGAAAAAGATATTTGCTCTGGATTTTGAAGATCTGGTGGATATGGCGGTTTCCCTGCTGCAAAGGAACGAATCCCTGCGCAGAAAATGGCAGGATCGTTTTGAGTATGTGCTGGTGGACGAATTTCAGGATATAGACGGAAAGCAGTATGAACTGGCCCATATCCTTTCGCAAAAATGGGGGAATCTGTTTGTAGTGGGGGATCCGGATCAGACCATTTATACCTGGCGGGGGGCGGATGTGCAGTACATTCTGGACTTTCCCAAACGGTATCCGGAGGCAAAGACCATATACCTGAATGAAAACTATCGCAGCACGCCGCAGATACTGGCTCTATCCAATGCGCTTATCGCCAAAAACGCCATGCGGCTGGAGAGGAACCTGTATACGAACCGCCCCGAAGGCCCCAAACCCAGGTATTTTCACGGGAAGGATGCCCAGAAGGAGGCGGCCTTTATTGCCGGAGATATTGCCGCCCGGCTCCGGGAGGGTGTGCCCTGCGCTTCCATTGCGGTGCTGTACCGTGCCCATTACGTATCCAGAAGTCTGGAAGATGCTCTGTTCAAAGCCGGGATCCCCTATGTGATATGGGGCGGCATGGAGTTTTACGGCCGCCGGGAGATCAAGGACGCTTTGTGTTACCTGCGCATGCTGGAAAACAGGGATGACCTAGCCTTTGCCCGGGTCGTCAATCAGCCCAGGCGGGGGGTGGGGTTCAAGCGCATGGAGCTGCTGAAAGCCTGCGCCGCAGAAAAGGGCTGTTCCTTATACGAAGCGCTTTTGCAGAATCTGGAGCATCCGCTGATCCAATCCTCCAAAGCCGGGGAACTGGTATCCCTTATAAAGAAGTATGAGGACCACCGGGGCATGAAGCTCAGCGAGCTGCTGCACCGGCTGCTGACAGAAAGCGGCTATCTGGCCATGCTCAAGGCCGCTGGGGACGGAGAACGGCTGGACAATCTGGCGGAGCTGCTGCAGGCGGTAGAGGAGTATGAGGCTTCTGCCGGGGAGGAATGCTCCCTTTCGGAGTATCTGGCACAGGCGGCCCTGTATACCGACCGGGACCGGGAACAGCGCCGGGAAACGGTAAAGCTCATGACCGTGCATAACGGAAAGGGGTTGGAATTTGACCATGTGTATATTGCCGGGCTGAATGAAGGCATCTTTCCCAGCCGCAGGACCGATACCGTGGAGGCCATGGAAGAAGAGCGGCGGCTGTGCTATGTGGCCTGTACCCGGGCCGGAAAGACTCTGACTTTAACGGAGGCTGCCGGCGTCACCCATGAAGGGCAGTGCCGCTATCCTTCCCGGTTTCTGTTTGAAATGGATATGCCCCGGCATGTGGAAATGCTGACCACGCCCGGTGAAAGCCTGCTTCGGGAGGCCCGCGCCCATATCCGGGCCCGGGAAGCAAAACTCCGGGGCCCACAGATCCTGTATGCACCCGGAGTGCGGGTGAAGCACCCGGTATTGGGAGAAGGAGTTATACTGGAGGTGGATCACGAGAACCAGTGCTGCCGGGTGCGCTTTGAAGAAGGCGGGCGGGAGCGGAGGATCCGCTTTGACGGCCCTCTGCAGCGGCTCTGATACGATCTGCCATATTCAGCATTTCGGGGGCGTTTGAGGCCCCTTTTTGTATGCCGCGCGTGCGGCGGGAGCACGGCGGGGAGAAACGAAAACTGTCGGGAAGCGGAGGGCGGGGGCGCACTGCGTGCCTGGCGGCACGCCTGCGGGGGCATGCCCCCGCAGAGTTCCGGCAGCAAAGCCGCCGGAACGTGCGCCCCTGTGTTTCGTATACGAACCGACTCCATGATGCGGTGTCCTCTGCCCCGTTTCCCGGGAGGATGCGCTGAGAAGGAATAAGTCTGTTCCCATAATAAAATCGTTTTTTACGATAATACTGTGATATAAATCGCTTTTTGGCATTGTACGGCTTTGCGCCGGTTCTGCTATTATATGTTGTGTTTACTTAAAAGACATAATATGCAAAAGTGAGGAACGGAACATTGATCATAGATACACATCTCCATGAACGCACCTTTTCCGGCGACAGCAAGATGAATCTGCTGGAGATGGTGGCGGAAGCCAAGCGCAAGGGTCTGGACGGGATCTGCATTACGGATCACGATAAGATCGGCCTGACTCAATATGCCGCCAAAGTCGCAGAGCAGGAGCACTTCCCCATCTTTGTGGGGGTGGAATATCTGGCCTGCGAGGGGGATATCGTAGCTTTCGGCATCGATGAGCTTCCTGCTCCCCACCTGATGGCGCAGGAGTTTCTGGACTATGTGGCGGAGCGTGGGGGCGTGTGCATTTCGGCTCACCCCTATCGGGCCAACAGCCGCGGTCTGGGGGATCTGCTCTTTACTCTGAAGGGAATGACCGGCGTAGAGGTGCTCAACGGCAGCACCACACCCTTGGAAAACCGCATGGCTCAGGAGACCTGCAAAAAAACGGGACTCAAACCCTTTGGGGCCAGCGATGCCCATGGCACCGTACAGCTGGGTCTTTATGCTACGGAGATCCCGGGCTATTTCACCACCGTTCCGGAACTGGTGGAGGCCATAAAGACCCGGGAATGCCGGGCCGTATATCTTTCCGGCTTCAAACCTCTTGAGGTATAAGCATATATTTTAGAAGGAGAAGTTTGACTCATGAAGAAATTCTTTGCAATGCTTCTGGCGCTGGTCATGGTGCTTTCTCTGGCAGCCTGCACGGCGACCGCCGCTACCAAAGATCCCACCGCCGCCCCCACGCAGGAGGCCGCCGTTACCGATGCGCCTGCCGCAACGGACGCACCCGCCGCTACCGATGAACCGGAAGCTACGGATGAACCCGCCGCTCAGCTGGAAGACACCCTGGTGATCTATTCTACTCACTCCGAAAAGCTTCTGGAGGCCGTTGCCAACGCCTTTACCGAGAAGACCGGTGTAAAGGTGGAGTACATCAACCTCAAGGGCGAGCTGGCTGACCGTGTGCGCAGCGAGAAGGACAACCCCCAGGCTGACATCATGTATGGCGGCGACAGCGCCACCCATACCGTGCTCAGCGGAGAGGGCCTGTTCGAGACTACCCATCCCTCCTGGGAGAACGAGCTGGATCCCATGTTCAAGGATGCCAACGGCCTTTGGTACGGCACCATCAAGACCCCCGTGCTCCTTTTCTACAACAAGGACGTTATGACTGCCGAGGAAGCGCCCAAAGACTGGTCCGACCTGGTGAAGCCCGAGTATAAGGACAAGATCGTGGTTCGTGATTCCCTGTCCTCCTCCATGCGTTCCACCATCTGCAACCTGATCGACTATTACACCACCCAGAATGGGGAAGACGCTGCCTGGCAGTATCTTTCCGATCTGGATGCCAACATCAAGAACTACTACAACAGCGGCAGCATGATGTATGCCGCCATCGGCAAGGGCGAAGCCCCCATTTCCTGGGCCGTGCTCAGCGATATCGTCACCAACCGGGACACCAACGGTATGCCCTTTGAGATCATCGATGCCGCCAGCGGTTCCGTAGTGCTTACCGACTGCATCGCCGCCATCAAGAACGCACCCCATCCCAATGCCGCCGCCGCTTTCGTAGAGTTCGCCGGCAGCGCAGAAGTCCAGGCCATGCTGGCCAACGACTTCAGCCGCACGCCTACCCTCAGCTCCGCCTTGCCCAACTGCCCCGAGTGGATGCAGACCGAGTATAAGGCCCTGCCCGTGGATTGGGCCAACATCAGCGCCAATCAGCTCAGCTGGCTGGAGAAGTGGGAAACCAACGTCATCGACACCAACAAGAACGTAGCCAAGGACTAATGTTGGCAGAACGCCTTTTTTAAGGTAAAATACAGGGGAACCGCATCGGTTCCCCTTATTTCATACGCAGGAGCACGCCATGGAAAGCATTACACTCAACGGTATAGAATATGCCTATGACTCCGCACCCGTATTGCAGGATATCTGCCTGACCATACGCAAAGGGGAGTTTTTTACCCTGCTTGGCTCTTCCGGCTGCGGCAAGACCACGCTGCTGCGCCTTATGGCCGGATTTTTGAAGCCGGATAAGGGGACTATTGCCATAGACGGCCGGGATATTACCCCCCTCCCGCCGGAAAAGCGCAGCATGGGCGTGGTGTTTCAAAACTACGCTCTGTTCCCCAATATGACGGTGGAAGAGAATATTGCCTATGGACTGCGGATCCGGCACCGGCCTGCGGCAGAGATTAAAAAGCAGTGCGCTTATTTTCTGGAGCTTACGGATATGGGCGCCTATAGGGACCGGCGTATAGAGCAGCTTTCCGGCGGGCAGCAGCAGCGGGTGGCCATAGCCCGGGCGCTTATTGTGGCCCCGGATATGCTGCTGCTGGACGAACCCCTTTCCAATCTGGATGCGGCTTTGCGGGTGCGTATGCGTCAGGAACTGCGGGACATACAGGAAAAGACGGGGGTCACCACCCTGTTTATCACCCATGACCAGCAGGAAGC
Source organism: uncultured Eubacteriales bacterium (assembly GCA_900545265.1). Taxonomy (GTDB): domain Bacteria; phylum Bacillota; class Clostridia; order Christensenellales; family CAG-138; genus RUG472. The sequence continues at coordinate 51,889 of UQYI01000002.1, read as the reverse complement.
CCTGAGCATTTCTCATCGGATCGCCGTGATGGATAAGGGGCATATCCGGCAGATCGGCACCCCGGCAGAAGTATATGACCGCCCGGCCAACCAATTCGTTGCCAACTTTGTGGGGGTATGTAATGCGCTTTCCCCGGAGGCGGCGGCAGCCCTGGGAGCCGGAGAGCGCCTTATGTGCAGGCCGGAGCAGCTGGTGCTTTCCCGGGAGGAAGGAGGGCTCCCCGTGACGGTGGTGCAGGTGCGCTTTGACGGACCCTGCTACAGCTACACCGTGCGGCATGGGGAAAGCTTGTATCGCGTGACCATGTTTAACCGCCCCGGGGCGTTTTTCCCGGCGGGCAGCAGCGCTTATATGAGCCTGTACAGAGGATGAACGCCATGCAGACCATGAAAAAGTATATCTGGCCCCTGCTGCTGTATGGCTGCCTGCTGTTTTTACTGGTGGGGTATATCCTGTATCCCATGGGCAACACGCTGCGGCAGGCGCTGGTTTCGGAGGAGGGCTTTACCCTGTCTGTATTCCGGGAGTATCTGGCCAACCCCAACAATATCCGCGTGATACAGAACACCTTTGCGGTGGGGGTCGGTTCCGTGGTGTGCTGCGGGATACTGGGCACGGCTTTGGCCATCTTCATGACATTCTGCCGGGTGCCCTGCAGGCGCCTGCTGCATATGACACTGCTGAGCCCCATGATGATCCCCGGAGTCATTATCGTCATAGCCTTTGTGCAGCTGTATGGGGAGAGCGGTGTGGTCACAAAGGGGGCGGAGCTGCTGCTGGGCCTTTCCGGGCCCCTGTGGAACTTCAGCGGCCTGCCGGGCATACTGTTTGTGATCACCTACACCCAGTATGTGTATTTTTACATGAACGTTTCCGTGGCGCTGAAGTATATCGACTATGCCGCCATAGATGCGGCACGGAGCCTGGGGGCCAACCGGCGGCAGATATTCTGCAGCGTGATCCTGCCGGCCATTGCGCCGGCGCTGATCACTTCCTCCATCATGACCTTTGCTTCGGGCATAGGTGCATTTTCGGCGCCAAATCTGATCGGCGGAGGCTATAAGGTGCTCAGCACCGCCATAGTAAAATCCAAGGTCAACAACTATATGGACGTTGCTTCGGCCCAGGTCATGCTGCTGCTGGCCATGAGCGTATCCGTCATGCTGCTGCTGCAGTATTATAAGCGTAAATGCAGGTATACCCGTTCTCCACGGCCTGCCGCTCCTTCCCTGTATACGGGGCATTCGGCTTTCCGGATACTGGCGGGGCTGTTGATGGGCATACAGATCCTGATGATCCTGGTGCCGGTGCTGGGCATTGTGTATCTCTCCTTCAACACCACCCATTCCATTATGATGGATATCTTTCCCCATAGCTTTACACTGGAAAATTATCGGGAGATCGCCGACAGCCCCCGGGTGCTCCAGCCCCTGCTGAACAGTCTGAAAATGTCCTTCATGGCGGTGGGGGCGGGGATACTGCTTACGGTGCCCGTTTCCTATTTGAACTGGAGAAGAAAAAGCCTTCCGGCCGGTTGCGCCAAGGCTCTTATGATGCTGCCGTGGTGCATGCCCGTCAGTGTGATCGGCATCAACATGATAAACGCCTTTAATGTGAAGAGCATCTTTGCCTTTGGCCGGGCGCTGATCGGCGGGTTCTATATCCTGCCCATTGCCTATACCGTGACCGCTCTGCCGCTGCTGCTCAGCTCTAACGATACCGCCATGGAAAGCTTTCATTCGGTGCTGGAGGATGCTTCCCACAGCCTGGGCGGCGGAGGGCTTGCTACCCTGATGCGGGTGGTGCTGCCAAATATCGCCCCCGGTATTCTGGCGGGGGGGATCCTTGTGTTCATACGGACCATGGGGGAATACACCGTTTCGGCCCTGCTGTACGGGGTGCATAACCGACCCATTTCCATCTCCATGGTCACAAATATGCAGGAGTTCAACATCGGCGTATCCATGGCCTATGGGGTCATCGTCATACTGATCAGCCTTGGGGCCATGATGCTTATGCTGGCGCTGGATAAAAAGCGGTTCATCTGATTTGCAGCCGTTATAAACGAAGCAGGGACGCACGCCGGAAAGCTGCGGCCCTTTTCCTTATCAAAAAAGCGCCCCCCGGTCAGGGGCGCTGTAGAATCGGCGGAAGGCCATGGATGGGGCGGTTCACGGCTTTTTCTCCCGGGTATCCGGGGGAAGGGTGAGCTCCAGGGGCGCATCGATATCCTCGCCTACATAGCGGCCGTTCTTGCGGCGCTGTTTGACGCATTCCGTCAGCAGATACTCGATCTGGCCGTTGACGGAGCGAAAGTCATCCTCCGCCCAGCGAGCCAGTTCCTCATACAGCCGGGCGGACAGGCGCAGAGGAAGTTGCTTTTTTTCCGCCATATCAGTATAGACTGCCGGAATTGATCACGGGCTGCGCATTCTGGTTGCCGCAGAGAACGACCAGCAGGTTGGAGACCATGGCGGCCTTTCGCTCTTCGTCCAGCTCTACGGTGTGCTTTTCATCCAGACGTTGGAGCGCCATTTCCACCATGCCCACGGCCCCTTCCACGATCATCTTCCGGGCATCGATAATGGCGCTGGCCTGCTGCCGCTGGAGCATGACGGCGGCGATCTCCGGGGCATAGGCCAGATAGGTGATCCGGGCTTCGATGACTTCGATGCCTGCATCCCGGACCCGGTCCTGGATCTCCTGCCGGATGCGCCCGGCTACGATTTCGCTGGAGCCCCGCAGGCTGCCGTCGTCGGCCAGACCGTCCCCGGTGGTATCCACGTTGGGGGCCACGTCATAGGGATAAATACGCACGATATTCCGCAGGGCGCTGTCGCACTGCAGGGAAAGATACTCCTTGTAGTTGTCTACGTTGAATACGGCTTTGGCCGTATCCACGATCCGCCACATGACCGCAATGCCGATCTCTACCGGGTTGCCCAGGCAGTCATTGATCTTCTGGCGGTTGTTGTTCAGAGTCATGATCTTCAGAGAGATCTTTTTGTTTGCGGATTCTTCGGTAAGATTTACGTTCTGGCCGCCCAGCTGCATGGGAGAAAGGGCGCTTTTCACATCCCCGCTCTGGCTGAGCTTGGTCTTGGCCGCCGGGTTCACGCTGACACAGAAGGGATTGACAAAATAGAAACCGTCGCCCTTCAGCGTGCCGATATACTTACCAAACAGGGTAAGCACCAGCGCCTCCTGGGGTTTGAGCACCTTCAGCCCCATGGCGGGAATCCAGCCCAGACATGCATAGAGAAGAGAAAATACAAAAAGGACGATGCCGCCGGCGCTGCCCGTATCCAGCGCCATGCTGCCGAAGATGCAGCCCGCTATGGCCGCTCCATACAGCAGAATGATAAGCAGCATGGCTGCCATGCCGTTTTTGCGCTTGGTAAGAATGATTTCCTGCATATAAAGGTACCTCCTTGATGTGATATCAATCTGATATCATGTTACAACAGGGAGGGCGTTCTGTCAAGAGGATACGCAAAAATTCAAAACAGGCCGCTGAGCAGGCGTACCAGCAGGCAGGCACCCAACCCCAACAGTGTGGGCAGCAGAGCCGAAAGAGCCGTCCATCCCCAGCTGCCCGTTTCCTTTTTGATGGTCAGCAGCGTGGTGGAACAGGGCCAGTGGAGCATGGAGAACAGCAGGAAGCACAAAGCGGTGGCCTGGGTCCAGCCCTGGCTGCGAAGGATGGCGCCCATGGCTTCCAGCGAGGCAGGCTCCGCCAGAGAACCGGCGGACAGATAGCCCATGAGCACCAGCGGCAGTACGATCTCGTTGGCAGGCAGGCCCAGAATAAAGGCGCACAGCACTACGCCGTCCAGCCCGAAAAAGGCGCCTATGGGTTCCAGACTCCGGGTCATGGCTGCATACAGGCTGCCGCCGTCCCAGGGAAGGCGGCACAGGCCCCATACCAGCAGCCCGCAGGGAGCCGCCACCGCCGCCGCCCGGCCCAGTACGTGGAGCGTGCGGTCCAGCAGGGAGCGGAGCAGCACCCGGCCCACCTGGGGGCGGCGGAAAGGAGGCAGCTCCAGCGTATAAGAGGAAGGAAGGCCCCGGAGCACCGTGGCGGACAGGAACCGGGAGCTGAGCAAGCTCATTCCCAGAGAAAAAGCCAGCAGCAGGCCCATAAGCAGGGCCGGCGTCAGGGAGCCCCAGAGCCCGTTCCCCGCAAAGAAAAGGGTCAGCAGAGCCGTCATGGCGGGCAGGCGGCCGTTGCAGGGGGTGATGGAGTTGGTGAGAATGGCCATGAGCCGCTCCCTGCGGGAGTCTATGATCCGGCAGCCTACCACACCGGCAGCATTGCAGCCGCAGCCCATGCAGATGGTCAAGGCCTGTTTGCCGCAGGCATGACACCGGGCAAAGGCCGCATCCAGAGAAAAGGCCACCCGGGGCAGATAGCCCAGATCTTCCAGCAGCGTGAACAGGGGGAAAAAGATGGCCATTGGGGGCAGCATGACGCTGATGACCCAGCCGGTGACCCGAAGCATACCCTCCGTAAGGGCGGAGCGGAGCCAAAGGGGGGCGCCCCAGACAAACAGCAGGGAGGAAAGCTGCGCTTCCAGCCAGGCAAAGCCCTTTTGCAGCAGGGCCGAAGGGTAGTTGGCTCCCTGCAATGTCAGATAGAACACCAAACACAGCAGCAGAAGCAGCAGGGGCAGACCCAATGCCCGGCCGGTGATGGCCTTATCCCAGGCGCAGCGCCTGGCCAGACTGGCGGTGCCGATCACCGTTTCCCGGCACAGGGCCCGGGCCCGGCGGGCGCAGGCGGCGGCTTCCGATTCTTCGGGGGCCTTTATAAGGGGTATCGGCCCGGCAGCAGGGGCAAGGGAAAGGGATACGGCGGCCTCCAGCACCTTTTGCACCCCGTGGCCGCTGCGGGCGCTGGTTCCCACCACCGGTACGCCCAACAGAGAAGAAAGCCGGGGCAGATCCAGGGTGATGCCATGCTTTTTTGCTTCATCCAGCAGGTTCACCACCACCACTACCCGGGGAAACAGGGCCATGATCTGCAAGGCCAGGGGCAATGTACGCTCCAGACAGCCGCCGTCGCAGAGAACGACCATAACATCCGCTTCGTTGGAAAGGACAAACTCCCGGGTAACGCTCTCTTCTTCGGACATGGGCGTCAGGGAATATGCACCGGGGGTATCCACCAGTGTGATCTCCCGGCCGTTCAGCCGGGCGGTGCCCCGGGCGCTGGCTACGGTCTTGCCCGTCCAGTTTCCGGTGTGCTGGCGCAGCCCGGTCAGGGCGTTGAACAGGGTGCTTTTGCCCACGTTGGGGTTGCCCGCCAGCCCCAGCACCAGGGGAGCGGCGGCTGTATCGGTTCTTTTCACAGGGGCTTTACCTCCACGGCGGCGGCATCTTTTTCACGCAGGGCAATGACGGTGCCCAGGATCCCATAGGCGCGGGGACTGCCGGAGGGGGCGGCAAACAGGGCTTCCACCTGTTCTCCGGGTACAAAGCCCAGATCCATAAGCCGGGTGTGCAAAGGCTCCGGGTTGTGCAGGGCCAGTATCTCTCCTGCACGGCCCAGCGGGAGAAGATGCAGCCTCATGGCCGATTTCCCTTCGGGAAAAATCACCGTTTCTTTATCTTTTTTTCGTTTAAATGCATCCACGGGAACCATACCTCCTTTTATGCCTTTCAGATCCGCTTATGGGCATACTATGCGGCAGCATGGCGCAGGGTGCCGAAAAACGGCAAAAACAAAAGATCCTTTCCACGGGGCAGCATGACCGGGGAAAGGATCTGTCTGTATGCGTGAGCAGGCTTATGGGGCCTGTTTTTCGGCGGTGGGTCCGGCTTTTTCTGTTTTGGCAGGGGAAGCCAACTGCTGCAGGGCCAGCGTGCAGAAAAACTGCTCGGCTTGGCAGCGCAGGGCGCTCTTCAGCAGCAGACCGCCTTTATCTTTCAGGGGAATACGGGCAGCAGCGTCCCGGCAGGCTTCTTCGAATGCATCGCAGAAGCTGTCATAAAACTCCACCTCGCTCTTTTGCTGAAGCTCCAGCTCGATCAGCCCGCTGACGGAAGCGATGGGCAGCACGTTTTTCAGGGAACAGATCACTATCAGCCGGGACAGGTGGCGCTTATTATATTTTTTTCTTTCCGGCGGGGGCAGGGCTCCCATTTTTACATAATTGTTTATCATGGCGGAAGTGACCACCCGCTCGCCGGTGGCGCTCCGCAGGTATTTTTCCATCAGCAGCAGCACCTGATCCATATACAGATCCACCTCCGGCAGCTGGCGCCAGCGGGGGAGCGTCCAGCCGTTCAGGGCTGCATGCAGGTCGGAAAGCTCCGGGGAAGGGGACAGGGACATAAAAGTGTACCTCCGTTTCTGCAGAAACTATAGCATATGGTGACAAAAAACACAAGATGCACAAAATTACAAGTTGACACAATTTTAGAAACCTTGTAATATAATACAAAAGACAAGATGAAAGGATTTTTGAACATCATGAACGTCACTCTGTATGGGGATTCCATCCTGAAGGGCGTGGTGCTGGAGGGCGGCAGATACAGCGCAGGGCACCCCTGGGACGCCCTGGCCCAGCGGCATGGCCTGACGCTGGATAATCGCTGCCGTTTTGGCGCTACCGCCCCCATGGTGGTGGAGCGCATGGAAAAGGACGCCGCCCGGGAGGAAGTCCCGGGGACCTATACGCTGATAGAATTCGGCGGCAACGACTGCAATTTTGATTGGGCGGCCATTGCCGCAGATCCGGAGGGAGAGTATCTGCCTATTACGGGGCCAAAGGAGTTTCTGCGCTATATGGATCGGGCGCTGGAGATCGTAAAACAGGCGGGCAGCAGGCCCCTGCTTACCACACTGCCCCCCATAGACCCGAAGAAGTATCTGGACTGGATCTGCCGCCGGGGATTGAACCGGGAGAATATTCTGAGCTGGCTGGGGGATGAATGTGCTATCTACCGCTTTCAGGAGCATTACAGCCATCTGCTGGAGCGGCTGGCCGCCCGGGAAGGGCTCCTGTGCGTGGATCTGCGGGAGGCATTTTTGCAGCACCGGCGGCTGGACGGCCTGCTGTGCGAGGACGGTATTCATCCCAGCCCCGCCGGGCAGCAGGTCATGGCAGAGGCCTTTGAAGCCTTTATAAAGAAGATATAATGCGGCATACCCAAGAGGGCTGTGAGAGAACGGAGGCCGTTCCCTTGCGGCCCTTTTTCTACATACAGACGATGCGTGCCCCGGACAGGAGAGCCTGTTCCAGCATTGCTCCTTGATGAAATAATATTCACAAAAATCAAATAATGACGGATAAACATACGAAAATTCCTTGACGGAGCGCATAAACAGTGGTATTCTATGCAGCATCGAAGGGAAAGGAGTCCATGCATGGATACGAAAAAACAGGCGGCGCTGGCGGCCGTAGAGAATAAAAAAGAACTGCTTCAACAGGTGGCGGACAGCATCTGGGCCTATGCGGAGCTTTCGCTGCAGGAGTACAGATCCGCAGCCCTGTATGAGCAGGTGCTGGAAGAAGAGGGGTTCACCGTAGAAAAGGGCATTTGCGGTATAGAAACGGCCTTTTCCGCTTCTTTCGGTTCCGGGCGGCCGGTGATCGGCATTCTGGGGGAATATGATGCGCTGTCCGGTCTTTCTCAGGCAGGGTATGCCATAAAGGAAACGCCTCTGGCGCCGGGGGCTCCCGGCCATGGCTGCGGGCATAATCTTCTGGGTGCAGGGGCGCTGGGGGCGGCGCTGGGAGTCAAGGCCTATCTGGAAGAAACAGGAGGGCCGGGTACGGTGATTTTTTATGGCTGCCCCGGAGAAGAAGGGGGAGCGGCCAAGGCCTTTATGGCCCGGGAAGGCCTGTGGTACGGATTGGATGCCGCCCTGACCTGGCATCCGGATGACTGCAACGAGGCGGCTGCGGGTTCCAGCAACGCCTGTATTCAGGTACAGTATCTGTTCCACGGCATGGCGGCTCACGCAGCCGGCAGCCCGGAGAAGGGGCGCAGTGCGCTGGACGCCGTGACCCTGATGAACATGGGGGTGGAATTCCTCCGGGAGCACATGGATACCAAAGCCCGTATTCATTATGCCATTACCAATGCCGGCGGATGCAGCCCCAACGTGGTGCCGGCCAGAGCCTCCGTTTTGTATTTGGTGCGTTCGGACAAGGTGGAAAAGGCGCTGGCGCTGCAAAAACGGGTGGATACCATTGCCCGGGCCGTCGCCATGATGACGGAGACCACGCTGGAGCGGAAGTTCATAGATGGGCTGGCAGAGGTCGTACCCAATACTCCGCTGGAAGCGCTGCTCCACAAAAACCTTTCGGAGCAGGGAGCCCCTGCTTATACGGAAGAGGAGTTGGCCTTTGCAGCGGCGTTGGAAAAAACCTTCCATACGGAGGGCTATGTGCCCGGCGCGGGGAGCTGTCAGGAAGCGTATGCCGCCGCCGTCCGGGGCATGCAGAAGGGCCCCATGAATGATTTTGTGATGCCCCTGTTCACGGGAGACGCCTTTTCACCTGGCTCTACGGATGTGGGGGACGTAAGCTGGCAGTGCCCTACGGCCCAGCTCCATGTGGCGGCCTGGCCCAACGGCTGCCCCGGTCACAGCTGGCAAAACGTTTCCTGCGGCAAAAGCCCACTGGGGTACAAGGCCCTGCTGAAGGCCGCTCAGGTGCTTTGCGGCGCAGCCATAGATCTGCTGGAGCAGCCGGAACTGCTGTCTGCCGCCCGGGAGGAGTTTGCAGCCCGTACTGCTGGGGGCTATCATTGCCCCATCCCGGCGGAGGCCGTGCCTACCCTGCCGGAACTGGGATAAGAACAAATAAACATAACATATACACACGGTGCGGTTTCTGAAGGGAGGCTGCACCGTGCATGCGTTACGGGAATATATCCGCCCCGTATAGTAACCGGTCTGCTATGTATCTGCCCGGGAATATACCGCTTCTTCTATGGCCTGCATCAGTACGCAGGGGCGGACTCCCAGGGCCTCGCTGATGCGGAAAAAGGTCTCCAGCGTAGGCTTGCGGGCGCCCCGCTCAATGGCGCTCAGATGAGTGCGCCCAATGCCGGCAAGACCGCTGACTACCTCTTGAGAAAGTCCCTTTTCCTCCCGGCAGCGTTGGATCACCTGCCCCACGATCATTGCATTTAACATGTTTTCATACACCTCCTGCAAGAAGTGTAGAGAAAAAACATTCTCTTTATGAATACATATGTTGTCAAATGAGTACAAATGTGTTAAAATCGAATTGCCCGCATGGGATGCAGAAAAGCCGAAAGGAGGGAGCAAGAAACAAAACGTTGGAAGCGGCACAGAAAGAACAAATGTTTACGGGAGGAAGGATATGAAAAAACGGGAAATGTATATTTTTATGGAAGAAATGGAGGCCATAGGCGATACCTGGACGCTGGAAGAGGTAGAGCGGGTATATGGCAACAGCACCCTGGACGAGGCCCTTGCAGACAGAAAAGGGGCTATGGGGATGTTCTTTAACGCGATCAAAAGCGTGCTCCGGAGAAAGGACGGGTAATATGGGAATACGGAAAACCAGAAGCGATTGCACGGTGGGTGCTTTTGAAAAATCACGGGGACTGCCTGCGGGGACGATCCGCAATAGTGATGGCCGGGATGCCCGCAGCGATAAAAAGATAGGGACCATACGCCGGCAGGCTGAAAAGGGAAAGCGGTAACCCCATACCGGGAACATTTCGTACGGGATCCATATGCTGCTGCACCGCTTTCTAACGGGCGGCAAGGTTCTTTCTTATGAAGCAATGAGCAACGAAAAACGGCTCCGGACAAGCTTCCGGAGCCGTGTGCTATATGCAAAAAGGATCACTGTGCCGGCTTGGAGGGGGTGTTCTGATTCTCCGGCGAGGTTCTATGATCGATGGCCCGGATCCGGCCGAAATAGGTATCGTACTCCGAACGGAAGGCGGCGGCATAGTCCGGATCATAGGTGTGGTGGAGGTTGTGCACATAGGTGTGCTCCTGCCCTACGATCTCCTCATCCTGCCGTTCCAGAATATATACGGCCATATCCGAGCACTGGTCGGAGATACGCTCCAGATTGGAGAGAATGTTTTGGAACTGGATGCCCCCCAGAATATCGCACAGCCCCCGGGTCATGCGGTCTACGTGCTGGGCCTTCAGGTATTCGATCATTTCGTCAATGACCTCTTCCAGCGGTTCCACCTGCCGGGCAGCCTCCATGTCGTCATTCTTATAGGCAGTGACGGTATAATCCAGATTCTTCTGCACGGCGTCGATGACTACCCGCAGCTCCTCCATGGCATAGGGGGAGAAGGACTTGTCCATATCCCGCAGGGCATATACGTTATCGGTGATGTTCACCGCCAGATCTCCGATGCGCTCAAAGGCAGTGATGGCCTTGAGGAGGAAGTTCTGCTCTTTGGTATCCCGCTCCAGGGTGATATGGGGGGAAACGGCTACCACATACTGGCTGGAAGCATCGGTCATGCGGTCCAGCATATGTTCCCGCTGGTCGATGCGCTTGCTGCGCTGGGGATCAAATTCATAGATCTGCTGAACGGCTCCCGTATAGTTGTGCAGGGCCAGATCACTCATGTTGCCCACCAGCTTGGCCGTCAGATCCAGCGCCAGAGAGGGGCTGACCACCAGGTGCGGATCCAGCTCCTTGAGCTGATCTTCCAGCTGGGCGTCCTCTGCATCGGCAGACTTGTCCGGAACCAGCCGTTCGGCCAGATTGGCGAACAGGCCGGAGAAGGGCAGCAGCAGCACCGCCGGCACCAGACGGAACAGGCAATGCACATTGGCGATGCCGCCGGAATTGAGAATGGAATTCCACAGCCCGTCGGAAAGAAGCCCGGTGGTGCGCCCGATGAACAGGAACAGCACGATCAGCAGGGCCGCAAATACATTATAGATAATGTGCACCAGAGTGGTGCGGATCTGCTTGGCGTTGGCGCCGATGCGGCTGACCAGAAAGGTAGTCAGGCAGTCGCCGATGTTTACGCCGATGATCACGGCAAAGATGCCCTTGAAGCTCAGCCCTACGGTACTGGCCAGGGACTGGATAACGCCGATGACGGCGGAGGAGCTCTGGATCACCCCCGTGACCCCTACGCCTGCCAGAAAGCCCAGAAAATAATTATCTTCAAAGGCCGTCAGCAGATAGGAAACAGAGCCCTGCAGATTGGCCACGGCGCTGTTCATATACATCAGGCCCATGAACAGAATGCCGAAGCCGCAGGCAATGGTGCCCATGGTCCTGCTGGCTCCTCGGCGGACGAACATGATCAGCACGATGCCCAGTATCAGGGCCAAAGGCGCCAGGTTATCCGCCTTGAAGAAGTAGAGCATGCTGCTTTCCCCGGCCTGCAGGTCCATAAGGCGGATGATCTGGGAGGTGATGGCCGTACCTACGTTGGCTCCCAGCACGATGCCTACAGACTGGCGGAAGCTGAGAAAGCCCGCTCCTACCAGACCCACCAGGATCACGATAGTGGCCGTGGAGCTCTGGATCACGCAAGTCACCACCATGCCCAGCAGAAACCCCATAACGGGCCGGTTGGTCACCCGGGCCAGCACCTTTTTCATGGCACCGCCGGAACTGCCCTTCAGGCCGTCGCCCATGACCTGCATACCGTACAGGAACATGGCCAGTCCCCCCAGCAGCGCCACTATTTTGTAAAATGCATCCATCCTCTTTGCAAAGCCCCCTTGCGTTTCCTGTTTACACTGTATGTTCTCAATTTCACTCAGTATACAATATACCCTACTTTTCAGCAGTGCACAAGAGGATAGATAAAGAAAATTTTGGTGCCCATAAAGTTTTGTTTTGAACAGAGGCCGGTTCTCTAATCTGACGTTATACCTGCCGGATCTGTGCAAAAAAGTACGGAAAAAGACAGCGTATGCGCAAAAAAATTCTTGCATTGCGCTTCTGCCTTTGGTATACTGCTCAAGGTATCACGCACCCCCGGCAGACTGCAGGTCTCGTCCCAGCCATTGGGTATCCTGCGGGAGGAAGCGGGGGAAGGACAAAATAAAACGAGGAGGTTTTTTAAGCATGTCCGTGATTTCTATGAAGCAGCTGTTGGAGGCCGGTGTACATTTCGGCCATCAGACCCGTCGCTGGAACCCCAAGATGAAGCAGTACATCTTCACCGAGCGCAACGGCATCCACATCATCGATCTGCAGATGACCGTCAAGAAGGTAGAAGAGGCCTATTACTTCATCCGTGACCTGGCCGCTCAGGATAAGGCCATTCTCTTTGTAGGCACCAAGAAGCAGGCTCAGGAAAGCATCGAGCAGGAAGCCAAGCGCTGCGAGATGTTCTATGTGAACCAGCGTTGGCTGGGCGGTATGCTCACCAACTTCAAGACCATCCAGACCCGTATCGCCCGTCTCAAGTACATTGAGCAGATGGAAGAGAACGGCGAGTTCGATCTGCTGCCCAAGAAGGAAGTTATCGCCATCAAGGCCGAGCAGGAGAAGCTGGAGAAGAACCTGGGCGGTATCAAGGAGATGAAGAAGCTCCCCGGCGCCCTGTTCATCATCGACACCCGTAAAGAGCACATTGCCGTTTCTGAAGCCCGGAAGCTGGGTATCCCCATCGTGGCTACCGTAGACACCAACTGCGATCCCGACGAAGTGGATTACCCCATCCCCGCCAACGATGACGCTATCCGCGCCGTCCGCCTGATCACCGCCAAGATGGCCGATGCCGTTCTGGAAGGCAAGCAGGGCGAGCAGATGACCGACGCCGCTGTGGATGCCACCGTGGAAGCCGCTGAAGAAGCACCCGTTGAAGAATAAATACAATAGGAGGAATTACCATGGCAGCTTTTACCGCTAAGGATGTAGCCGCACTGCGTGAGCGCACTGGTGCCGGCATGATGGATTGCAAGAAGGCTCTCACCCAGTGCGAGGGCGATGTGGAAAAGGCGATCGACTTCCTCCGTGAGAAGGGTCTGGCCGCCGCCGCCAAGAAGGCCGGCCGTATTGCCGCCGAGGGCATCGTGGCCGATTACCGGGGAGAGAATGCCTCCGCTATCGTGGAAGTCAACTGCGAGACCGACTTTGTGGCCAAGACCGACAAGTTCAAGGACTTCGTAAAGACCGTGGCCAAGCAGGTGGTGGAAGCCAACCCCGCTACCGTAGAAGAGCTCATGGCCTCCAAGATCGGTGATGAGACCGTGGAAGCCATGCTCAATACCGCCGTGGCCGGCATCGGCGAAAAGATCAGCATCCGCCGCTTTGTCCGTCTGGAAGGCGCTGTGGATACCTACATCCATCTGGGCGGCCGTATCGGCGTTATCGCTCAGTTCGATAAGGAAGGCGACAAGGAAGCCATGCACGATGTGGCCCTGCAGATCGCTGCCGCCAACCCCATATGCGTAGACGTAAACAACCTGCCCGCCGATGTGATGGCTCATGAGCGCGCCATCCAGCTGGCCAAGGCCAAGGAAGAGAACGCTGCTTCCGCCAAGCCCAAGCCCGATGCCATCGTGGAAAAGATGGTGGACGGCCGTATGTCCAAGTACTACAAGGAAGTCTGCCTGGATGAGCAGCAGTTCGTCAAGGATCAGAACCTCACCATCAAGCAGATGCTGGCAGCCAAGGGTGGCCTGAAGGTTCTCCAGTTCGTCCGTTACGAGATGGGCGAAGGCCTCCAGAAGCGGGAAGACAACTTCGCAGACGAAGTTATGTCCCAGATGAAGAAATAAGACCTGCACGTTACAAAAAGCAGCTTCCAACGAGGCTGCTTTTTTGTTTATACAGAACCTCTAAGCTCCCCCATATTCATGCAGACGGCGCTTGAAAGCGCATGGCCTTTGGCGGATCCCATTCAAAAAGCAAATAATCAATGAGAAAGAAATGCTGGAAACACTGGATAATTTTGAAACCGGATACGCATTTTCTGCATACCGTGCTTGACAAAAAGCCGGAGAAACTGTATATTTTAGGGCAATTGCGGCAAAGCCTCGCCGCAAAATACCGTATGGGGGAAAAGAATATGGAATCCGCCTCTGCTGAATCCAAAAACGGGAGCCGGCTGCGCTCCATGCTTTCCGTGGCGGTGATGACCGCCGTGATCTGTGTGCTGGCGCCCCTGTCTCTGCCGGTGGGGCCGGTACCCGTCTCTCTGGCCACGCTGGCACTGTATTTTGCCATTTATATTCTGGGGTGGAAAAAGGCCCTCCTGGCCACGGCTCTGTATCTGCTGCTGGGGCTGGTGGGGGCGCCTGTGTTTTCCGCCTATACAGGCGGGGCGGCCTGCTTTGCCGGGGCCACCGGCGGGTATCTGGTGGGATATCTGCCTCTGGTACTGGTGGGTGGATTGGCGGTATCCCGCTGGCAGGAAAAGCTGCTGCCTTCCCTGCTGGGACTGGTGTTTGGCACGGCGGTGCTTTATGGCGTGGGAACATTGTGGCTGGCCCGGTTGGCGCATCTTTCTTTTGGCGCAGCCCTGCTCAAAGGCGTGGTGCCTTTCCTTTTCGGAGATGCCTGCAAGATCGCCGCTGCCGCTTTTCTGGGGCCAAAGATCCGCAAAGCGCTGGTCAAAGCCCGGGTGCTGTAAGATTCTAATGGGACGTTCTTAAAGATTTGACATTTATGTTGCAAAAACAGGGGTGCAAAAATCTGTAATATCTGGTACCATATAGACAGAAAAAGAAGAACCGAGGTATAAATAAGATGAAAAAGATCTCCATTGCGCTGGCAGCTCTGCTGCTGGCGGCTGCGCTGCCCGTGGCAGTGCTGGCGGAAGGGATGACCGCACCCGTGACTCCGGAAGTGCCGGGCACTCCGGCCGGTTCGGCCACTACAGCGCCTGTAACACCGGCTCCCGTAAGCCCCACGGCGGCTGCGCCCACCAACACACCTGCTCCCAAGGGCATCCCGGTGGTCACCAAGGACCCCAAGGATGAGACCGTAAAGGAAGGAGGGCGCTGTCCCTTTACCTCCCGGGCCAGCAACGATAAGGGCCGCACCTGGTATTTTGTCAGCCCCGATGGGGAGGAACTGCTGACCGTGAAAGAGGCCAAAGCCCGCTTTAAGGGGGTGGCCATCACCGGCGAGCATGAGGAGAAGCTGGTCATCACCAAGACCCCCTACTCCATGAACGGCTGGAAGGTTTTGTGTAACTTCTATAACAGCAAGGGCAACGTGGATTCCGCCATGGCACTGATCACCGTTATCCCCAAGGGCACTACGGCCAAGCCCACCAACAGCCCTACTCCCGCTCCTGCGGGGCTGCCCAAGATCACCAAGAACCCCACCAGCGAGACCGTGACCAAGGGCGGCCGCTGCGCCTTTGTGGCCCGGGCAGAGAATGCAGACGCCTATGACTGGTTCTTTACCAAGGGAAAGACCACTTACACAGTGGCGGAAGCGCTGAAGAAATTCAAAGGCCTGAAGGTATCCGGTGAGGACGGGGAAAAGCTGTCTCTGCGGAACATCCCCACCTCTCTCAACGGATGGAAGGTCTACTGCGTATTCACCAATGAAAAAGGCGAGATCAAGTCCAAGACGGCTTCCATCACCGTGCGGAGTCAGGCGGACGTTACCGCCAAGCCCACGGCCAAAACCACGGCAGCCGTGACTGCCAAGCCCACCACCACGGCCAAGGCCACCGCCGGCGTTACCACGGGCACCGCTACGGATGCGCCCACTACCCCTGCAGCAACGGATATTCCCACTCCCACGCCTACTGTGGCGCCGACGGATATCCCCACCGCTACCCCTACGGCAGCACCCAGCGATGTGCCCGAACCCCCCGCAGATACGCCGGTGCCTTCGCCCATCCCTGAAAAGGATGGCGGAAACACCGTGCTTACCGTAGCCCTGGCTGCTCTGGGTGTGCTGCTGGTAGGCGGCGGTGCCGGTACGGCGGTGATCCTCTCCAAGCGGAACAAGAGCACCCTCACCGATGAGGATGACGGGGATCTGGACGAATAATCCTTTCATATTTCAGGCAGGAGCCCGAGGCAAGTCCCCGGGCTCTTTTTGTGTCCGCCGGGAGGGAAGACGGAGGGGAATATGCAGGATTTTCTGTATTTTTTTGTTGAATTGCAGCAAAATATGTACGATATATCATATATGAATGATCTGATAAAAATTCAGTAAAAAACATACAATTTGGTCTTGCAAGGCGTCTCCATGTGTGGTAACTTATAGATGGAAAATGATAGGACATTTTCTATATGCCACCCAAAACAAGGGTATCAAATGAAAGGAGAATGGCATGAAAAAGAATCTCAAGCGTATGCTCGCCTTTGTGTCTGCCGTGATCATGGTGCTCACCATGCTCCCCGTAGGCGTACTGGCCGAGAAGGAAGAAGTTGAGACTCCTGCGGAGCAGCTGTTAGAGAAGCCTGCCGCCGAGGTTGCAGAACAGCAGCCTGTGCAGCCCCAGGAAGAATCAACTCCCGCACCCGCTACCGAAGCTCCCAAGAGTGAAGCCCCGGCATCGGAGGAGCCTTCCGAATCTCCGGAAGTTCCGGAAACGACCTATGCCATCACGTATGAGGACGGCGTGAACGGCGAAGTCTTTGCTGCCCAGACCTATTATGCCAAGGCCGGCGAAGCTACCCCGGCTTTCCAGGGCACGCCTGTCAGAGAGAACTGGAAGTTCATCGGCTGGGAACCCGCTGTGGCGGAAACCGTTACCGGAGAGGCCACTTATGTAGCCCAGTGGGAGAAGGATACCAAGAATAAGCCTGCTTCCGTCAAGCTCAGCGATAAAGAGCTGAAGTCTATGAAGTTCCGGGTATACTTTGGCGGTACGGAGATCGCCAACGGCTTCCAGATGGACAGCTGCTCTCCCAGCAAGGTCACTGCCAAGGATGTTCCCTATGAGCTCGGCCCCGTGGAGGGCAATGATGTGGACGGCTACACCGCCACCATGACCTTCCACTTCAAGTCCGGCGATAAGCTGGAACTGGCCGCCAGAGAGGTATACAATACCGACCGGCACTTTACCGCCCTTCGTTACTGGAAAGACTGGAACGGCAACTGGGTATATGACTTTACCGAAGCATATCCCGCCGACCAGACCGTTACTCTGTATTGGGTACGTACGTTCAACAAGATCGCCAACAAGTGGACCGGCAGCTGGAAGCTCAAGTCTACTTTTGACAACAGCTATGTGGGTCTGCATGCAGTCTCCAATTATGTAAAGCTGCTGATGATGCTGCCCCGCACCGTTACCTATACCGACGGCGTGGAAGGAGCAGCCTTTGCCGATCAGGTCCATACCGTGCTCAACGGCAGCGACACTCCCGCTTATGAGGGATCTCTGCGGCGCAAGGGCTATGTGTTCCAGGGCTGGGAGCCCGAAGTGGCCGAGAAGGTCTATGCGGATGCGACCTATACCGCCACCTGGGCGGAAGGCTTCACCGTGACCTATTCCGACGGCGCAGAAGGCAAGGCCTTTGAAACTCAGGAATATGATGTGATCAAGGACGGACCGACTCCGGCCTTCCAGGGTACACCTGCCCGCGCCAACTATGTGTTCAAGGGCTGGCTGCCTGAAGTGGCAGAAACCGTCACCAAGGACGTCAACTATGTAGCCCAGTGGGAAGTGGCAGAACCCGCCGTTCCCAGTGGCTCCAACAGCGCCAAGGCTCTGTTCAAGTTCCGCTGCACTACGGTAAGCGAGCATGAGGATCAGACCTACAACTGGTTTGGCAGCTATGTAAAGTACAAAGGCGATAAGAGCTATGATGCAGATCGCGGTGTGTGGGTAGCCACTGCCCAAATCACCAACGTACAGACCCTGCTGGCTGTCGGTGTGCATTGTCCTGATAAGGTATGGGGGCACAAGCATTACCATACCGATGAGAATGGCAAGACCGTTCGTACAGCCGATATCAAGCTAGTGTGGAATCCCGACGTCAGCGGTGAAAACGCATCCGGTAATGCTACCAATGGTCTCTGGCTGCCCGATGGCACGCAGTATGTGGACGTATGGTGCTACACCGCACCCGCAGCGCCCGTGGCCGCCAAGATCAGCGGCACCCTCCTTTGGGTACGGGACACTGATAACGTTAAGAACAACACCAAGTACACGGGTAAGCAGCTGCTGGATGGCACCTACACCATCAGCAAAGTGACCAAGGATGAGAACGGCGCTTTCTGGGCAGAGCTGACCATCACCAATCTGGATGCGTATGTACAGGCCTTCAATACGAAGTACAATGCCGGTGGGGATGCGCCCTCTTATATAGTAGATACGGAAAAGACCACGGCTACCTTTACTTATAAGCTCAAGTATACTGCAAAGTCCGACGTTATAGACTATGCACAGGATGGTTCCGGCTGGACGGTGGATGCCTCCACTTGGGCGGATAACCGTGAGAAGCTGAACGGAAAAGAACTGTGGGTATACCGCCGCTACGTGGTGACTTATACCGACGGCGTGGGCGGAGAAGCCTTTGCCGACCAGGTCTATAATG
Organism: uncultured Eubacteriales bacterium; assembly: GCA_900545265.1. Classification (GTDB taxonomy): domain Bacteria; phylum Bacillota; class Clostridia; order Christensenellales; family CAG-138; genus RUG472. Next base: position 33,446 of record UQYI01000002.1, on the reverse strand, counting down.
TAAAGCCTGATGACGCTACTCCTGAATTCAACGGCGAACCCTCCAGAGTGGGTTATGAATTCCTGGGCTGGACTCCTGAGGTAGCTGCCACCGTTACCGGCAATGCCACCTACACCGCAACCTGGAAAAAGCTCCCCGTCATCACTTATGAAGACGGCGTGAACGGCGAAGTCTTTGCCGCTCAGACCTATTATGCCAAGGTGGGCGAAGCTACGCCTAAATTCCAGGGCACGCCTACCCGTACCAACTGGAAGTTCGTCGGCTGGGAACCCGCTGTGGCGGAAACCGTTACCGGCGATGCTACCTATGTGGCCCAGTGGGAGAAGGATACCAAGAATAAGCCTTCCAAGCTGACCAAGACCACCGTAGACAAGATGCAGATCCGGGCCTATGCCTCCGGCACGGAAGTGCTCTCCACCCTCAAAGAGATGTGGAGCTGCTCCCCCTCCATCCATGCCAAGGGTGTATCCTACACCATCGGCGCGGTAGAGGGCAACGATGTGGATGGCTACACCACCACCGTGACCTTCCACTTTGTTTCCGGCGACAAATTTGAAGCCGCAGCCCGCAACGTATTCAACACCACCAAGAGCTGGGGCGTCAGATATCCGGAATGGAACGGCGACTGGACTTACGACTTTACCGAAGAGCGGCCTGCAGATCAGGTGCTGAACCTGACCTGGGTGCCCTCCAGCACGACCAACCCCAAGAGGGGCAGCTGGAAGATCCCCCGTACCGAGCCCGACCGGTTCGGCAACATGTTCGAAAGCAACCTCACCTCTGTAGTGGCCAACTACATCAAGGTGAATCTGGCCCTGTACCGCACCGTTACCTACACTGACGGCGCGGAAGGCGAAGAGATCTTTGCCGATCAGGTCCATACCGTGCGCAACAACACCGCTACCCCCGCCTTTGAGGGCAAGCCGGAGCGCGAAGGCTATGCCTTCCTGGGCTGGCAGCCTGCAGTGGCCGATACCGTTACGGCAAACGTCACCTATGTGGCACAGTGGGCCAAGCTTTACACCGTCACCTATACCGACGGCATGGACGGCAAGGTCTTTGCAGACCAGATGTTCACCGTGAAGGAAGGGGAACAGACCCCCGCCTTTGATGCACCCGCTACCTGGCAGGGCGCAGAAGCCTGGGAACTCTATGAGTTCAACGGCTGGACCCCCGAAGTGGCTGAAAAGGTCACCGAAAACCAGACCTATACGGCGCAGTACACGCCCGGCTGGAACACCTGCCTTGTATCCTACTATATGCAGGAGCTGGACGGCAGCTACACCCTGATGAAGGAGCTGAGCTTCAACGCCCTGTATGGTGCAGAGGTTGAAGCAGACGTGGAGCCCATCCCCGAGCACTTCCACCTGAATGCGGAGAAATCCGTTTTGAAGGGAACGATCATGCGTGAAGGCGATGGCATCCCCGGCGGCGCAGCGCTCTCCGTATACTATGACAGAGACGTATACACCGTTACCTACGAGGACGGTGTGAAGGGCAAGGCCTTTAAGGCACAGGGTTACGAAGTCATGTACGGCGAAAAGACTCCCGCCTTTGAGGGCACGCCCAAGCGGGAAGGCTTCCGCTTCCATGGCTGGAAGCCCGAAGTGGCCGAGACCGTTTCCGGCGATGTGGTCTACACCGCGACCTGGTACGTACCCGGCACCAGCGATGTGCCCAGCACCGGCGATGTGAACCGCGTCACCCGGATCGCTTCCCTGCTCGGCATGGCCCTTATGGCAGCGGCAGGCTGCGCAGCAGCGGTCGGCTCCAAGCGGGCTTCCCGGAAGGAAGACTAAGACACTATAAAATCGACTGAAGACAGGGATGCGGGGGAGTTATCCTCCGCATCCTGCGTATAAGGAGAACCCATGGAACATTCCCGAAAAAAGGCGGCCCTCCGGCTGAAAATACTGGCCATATGCCTGTTTGTGGGGGCGGCAGTCCTGCTGGGACTGTATCTGTCCATGACCGTGCAGAAGAAACGGGAGGCCAAAGAGCAGGAGCAGATCCGGTCGCTGTACGGCGCTACGGCCGCCCCCACGGCTGTACCGGCGGAACCCGCCGAAAAGACGGAAGCGCCCGGATCCGACGACCCTGCCGGGACGGCGGAAGAAACGCCCACACCTGCGCCGCCGGCAGAGCGCACCATAGCCCCCCAGTATGAGGCCCTGTATGCCGTCAATCAGGATCTGGTAGGATGGATCACCGCCGGGGATCTGGTCGACGGGCCGGTGGTGCAGAAGGATAATTCCTATTATCTGCACCGGGATCTGTATGGAAAATACAGCACCCACGGGACCATTCTGCTGGATGAAGCCAATACGGATTATGAAAACGACCCGTATCTGGTGCTGTATGGCCATCAGTTTTCGGATAAGACCATGTTTTCCGGGCTGAGGGAATACCGGGACATAGAGTATTACAAAAAGTATCCTCTGGCGGAATTCGGGATGCTGTATGAGGAGACGCCCCGGCAGTATGCCATCTTTGCGGTACTGGATGTTTCGGCCACCACCAACGAGCGGAACTATCTGCGCATCCGCTGCTTTAAGGAATGGAAGGACCCCGCTTACCGGGAGAGCTTTCTGGCGGATATACAGGATCGTTCTTATTATTCCACGCCCATAGACGTGAACGGCGAAGATAAGATCCTGTGCATGATCACTTGCAGCTACTTTGATACCAACGGACGGCTGCTGGTGTATGCACGGGCCCTGCGGGAGGGGGAAACGCCCGAAAGCATACAGATACTGGCGCAGGATGCCAGAATGTAAAGCAAACGGATCCATACAGCGGGCCCGGAGGAAGAATGCTTCCCCGGGGCCCGTTTGTTTTGCGGACCGGTTCCTGTATGATCCGGACGGTAGCAGAGGGCATGGGCTTGCATATGCGTTGGAACGAAACCGATGGAGAGGCGGCAGACTTTACCGAAAGAACAGCTTCATCGTCAACGCATTCCCAAAAGCTTACAGAGATACCTTCGTCCTCCGCTGTGCCTGCCGGTGAGAAACCGGGCCTATGCAAGCCCTAAGCTGCAAAACTGTCCCCTTGCAAGGTCAGAGGCACATCTGGGCAGGAATCTTCTGGCGAACGGCACTCCCGACGCACCGTTTTGCGTATCCGGCAGGCCGTATGTTCCCATAGGCCTGAAGCCGGGTTCTCCATAAAAAAGCCCCCGTCCGGCGGACAGGGGCTGATGTGGTTTTGGGATAATAGGATCAGTCTTCGGGGGCAGTATCCGGCGGCAGGGATTCACCGGGAGCGGTGGCAGCCGGTGCTTCGGAAGCTTCGGGCTCCGGGCTCGTATAGCCGATATACAGCAGATCGTGGATGGGCCGGGTGGACCGGCTCTTGGAGTTTTGAATGGCGCCGTTAAAGTACAGAGCCGCCGTTTCACCTCCGTCCAGATTGAAAGCACGGGTCAAGCCCAGATCCTGACAGAGCCGGGACAGGGCCTCCATGGTGATGCCCTGGGAACTTTTGGTGCGCCCCTCTACAAACAGGAAGCAGTAGTGGCCGGGGCCGTAATATCCCAGCACTGCCCGGGGATTGGTGCCGGAAACCGTGGTGTTGAATGTTGTTCTGGCCTGCCCCTGTTCATCCAGCAGCACCGGGCCGAAGCCGATGACGTGCCAGAGATCCTCCCGCTGCAAAAGCCCCTCCAGATCCAGCTCCTGAGCAGTGTAGGTTTCCATGACGCCCTCCCGGGTCAGTACGCATACGTCCCGCCTGGGATCGGGCTCCTGCCGGTACCAGACGCCGTTGCGCATGCACAGGCCCGTATCCCGGAAGCGGATAAAGTCGCCGGAGATGGCCGCAACGGCATCAAAACGCTGGGCAAATTCGCTTACATCCTCCACATAGTGGTAACGGGTAAAATCCTCCCGGGTGAAAGCGCCCCGCAGCCGGGTCACATCCTCCAGATAAATATCGGCCAGAAAATATAAAATATCCTCTTTGCCGTACTTGTGCTCCGTATCGGAACGCTGCTCAATGAATATGGCGGCATCCTCCGTCCGGTAGCTGGTCTCCGTCAGCTCCGGAGAAGCTCCCGCTTCCAGAAACTTGTCTGCGTAAGGCCGGGGCGTAGGAGAGGGGCTGGGTGTGGGCGTGTCCGTGGGCGCAGGGGTAGGGGTGTCCGTAGGCAGGGGCGAGGGCGTAACGGGGATCTCCGCCGCCACGGAGCCGGATGATTCCTCTATGACGGGAGCGGCGGTGGGAACGGCAGAGGGATCCGGTGTGTAGACGGCCTTTTCGGCGCAGCCGGAAGCAAGCAGGAGCAGTGCAGCCAACCCGGAACAGAGGCCGGTGCGGAAAAAACGGGATGCCGGATGCATATAAAACCTCCCGGAATATAGTTTGATTTCGACAAAGTATGCCAGTTTACTGTCAAGATTATTCGGCAGAAACATGAACAGAGCATGAAGAAAAAATAAGCATTTTGTAAAGTATGGGCAGATCCGGCTTCGGGGAAGGGCGGATGCCCTCCGGCGCACAAAAGGCTTCCCCTGGGCGGGGGAATATGGTATACTGTATCCGGTTAAATTTAGAGCGGCGCAGGAAAACGCCGCAAGGAGGCCTTTTATGTATAAAAGAATTCTTTTAAAGATCAGCGGCGAAGCCCTCAGCGGCCAGGAGGCCCCTATCGGCTTTGACAAGGTCAATGCTGCGGCGGCTGAGATCGCCTCTCTGGCCCAAAAGGGGCTGGAGCTGGGCATAGTGGTGGGGGGCGGCAACATCATCCGGGGCCGGGACGCCGGCAGCCGGGACAGGAACCGCATGGATCACATGGGCATGCTGGCCACGGCCATCAATGCGCTGGCCCTGCAGGACAGTCTGGAGCGGCAGGGGGTCCCCTGCAGGGTGCTTTCCTCCGTAGATATGGACAAGTTCTGCGACAGCTACACCAGCCGCCGGGCTTTGGAGCTGCTGGCCGCCGGTACGGTGGTGATCTTTGCCTGCGGTACGGGATGTCCCTTCTTCTCCACGGATACCGCCGCCGCTCTGAAAGCCTGCGAGATCGGAGCGGATGCTCTGTTCCTGGCCAAAAACGTGGATGCGGTGTACAGCGCCGATCCCAAGGTGGATAAAAACGCCCGGCCTTACCGGCACATCAGTTACCAAAAGGTCATTGAAGACAATCTCCATGCCACGGATCTGACGGCCATCACCCTGTGCCGGGAGCAGCACATGCCCATCAAGTGCTTTGCGCTGGAAAAACTCCACGAGGCACTGGAAAGTGAAAATATTGGGACATTGATCGACGAGGACGGGGCAGAGGCTTGCATTTGAGCCGTCTCTCCTCTATAATAATAAATACCGTACATAAAGGGGGAAAAGTATATGGCAGAGATTCTCGATACCGCCAAAGATAAAATGACCAAGACCATCAGCGTGATGACCCAGGAGTATGCCTCCCTGCGGGCCGGCAGAGCCAATCCCCAGGCCCTGGACAGGATCCTGGTGGATTATTACGGCACGCCTACGCCCATCAATCAGCTGGGCAACCTTTCCACGCCGGAGCCCCGGATGCTCGTTATCTCCCTGTGGGACAGCAAAATGATCCCCGCCGTGGAGAAGGCCATTCAGAAGAGCGATCTGGGCATTAACCCTGCCAACGACGGCAAGATCATCCGCCTTATCTTCCCGGAGCTCACCGAAGAGCGCCGTAAGGAGCTGTGCAAGGTGGTCAAAAAGAAGGCTGAGGAGAGCAAGGTAGCCGTGCGCTCCATCCGCCGGGATGCCATCGAGCAGGTCAAAAAGCAGAAGAAGGATTCCCTCATCACCGAGGACGACCAGAAAAAGCTGGAAGAGAAGATCCAGAAGCTGACCGACGAAAAGATCAAAGAGATCGACACCATCTCCGCCGCCAAGGAAAAGGAGATCATGTCCGTTTGATGGGGATGCTGGGCTGGCCGGTAGAAAAGGCAGAGGCCCTGCTGAAAAGCCGGGGTATGGAGGTGGAGCTGCGGGAAACCCGCTCCAGAAAGGGACTCCCCGGGGGAGAGCCCCGGGTGGTGCAGGAAACGTATACGGCGAAGGGCTGCGTGCTTACCTGGGCCCGGTTTTATACGGATATACAGAACCCATAAGCGGGGCGCACTGCACCCTCTTACAGAACACAGGCGGGGGATGCAAGGCTTTTTGCTTTGCATCCTCGTTTATATGCAGGCAAAGCCGGGCAGGATAGAAACGGAAAGGGCATTGGAGCCGATGAGCAAACTGAACGACGGGCAACTGAAGAAAATGGGTCTGGCACGGGAGCACCTGCCCCGGCATGTAGCCATCATCATGGACGGCAACGGCCGTTGGGCCCAGGGCAAGGGGTATCCCCGGGCGGTGGGCCACCGGGCGGGCACGGAGCGCCTGCGGGAGATCATCCGCTTCTCCAGTGATGCGGGCGTGGAAGCCCTGACCCTGTACGCCTTTTCCACGGAAAACTGGAAGCGGCCTGCGGAGGAAAAGAGCATCCTTTTCGGCCTGCTGCTGGAATATTTCAACCGGGAGATCGGGGAGCTTCACGAAAACAACGTGCGCATTTCCATCTGGGGCGAGAAGGAGCCCTTCCCGGAAAACGTCCGCCGGGCCCTTATCAACGCAGAAGAAAAGACCGCCGCCAATACGGGGCTGAAGCTGAATATCTGCCTGAATTACGGCAGCCGGGCAGAAATATTGCGGGCGGTGCGCCTGTGCGCCGCAGAAGCCGTCCAAACGGGGCATCTGCCGGAGCAGGCGGATTTTGAAAAGCACCTGTATTCAGCCGGAACTCCGGAGGTGGATCTGCTGATCCGAACCAGCGGGGAGGAACGGCTGAGCAACTATCTGCTGTATCAGCTGGCTTACAGCGAACTGTATTTTACCCCCGTGCTCTGGCCGGACTTCACCCGGGAAGCGTATATTGCCGCTTTACAGGCCTATGCAGGCCGGGGCCGGCGGTTTGGAGGACTGTAAGCCATGATGAAGCAAAGCAATCTGCTTACCCGCACCATTGCGGGCATAGTTCTTTTCGGGCTGCTGTTTCTGTGCTGCTACTATGGGCGGCTGACCTTCCTGATCGTATTCGGGGCGGTATTCTTCATGACCATCCGGGAGATGGAAGAGATGCTGCTGCACCTGGGCAAGCGCATCTGCATGGTGCCGGCCTATGTGTTTGCCAGCCTGTTCGGCCCCCTGTATTACATGACCGGGGAGAATCTTTTGTATGTAGGGGCCTTTGGCATGCTGATGATCGCCATGACCATGGCCTGGCAGGTGTTTCTTACCGGAGAAGATAATTACACCGATGCGTTATACTGCCTGCTGCCCTTTGCATACCCTATACTGCCGGAATGCGCCATTGTGGCTCTGTATTTTGCCCTGCCGGAAGGGATCGCCAAGACCTGCTGCTATGCGGCCATCCTGTGCCCGGAGATAGGGGATGCCTTTGCCTATTTCGGCGGCACTCTTTTTGGAAAGCACCCCCTGTGCAGAAGCATTTCCCCCCACAAGACCGTGGAGGGCAGTCTGGCGGCGGTGCCCGGCGCCATGCTTATGGCTCTGGGGCTGTATTATGCCCAGGAGCTGTGGGGCGGCACGGTAGAGATGGGAAGCCTGCTGTTTATGGGCCTGCTGTGCGGTGTGGTAGGCCAGTTTGGGGATCTGTTTGCCTCCACACTCAAGCGGGCGGCGGGGATCAAGGATTTTTCCGAGATCATTCCCGGCCACGGCGGACTTATGGATCGGCTGGACAGTGCCCTGATCTGCGCCATGACGGTGCTGGCCTATGCTATTTTGACTACCTATTGAGAGGATTTTAGCGGATCGTATGCAGAATGTGACCATTCTGGGGAGCACGGGCTCCATCGGCCGGCAGGCTTTAGAGGTGCTGCAAATGCACCCGGAGCGGTTCCGGCTCCGGGGGTTGTGCGCCCATTCCCGGGAGGAGGAGTTTCTCCGGCAGGTGGAAGCCTTTCGTCCGGAACTGGCCGGGTTTTCCAAAGAGATCCCTGTGCCTGCGGGGACGGAGCTGCTCTCTGGCGAAAAAGCGGCCTGCCTGCTGGCGGCGGATACGCAAACGGATATTTTTGTGCTGGGGATCTCCGGCTTTGCGGCCCTGGAGCCCCTTTTGGCGGCCCTGAAAAACGGAAAGCGCATCGCTATTGCCAATAAGGAATCCCTGGTCTGCGGGGGCGAGCTGGTAAAGCAGGCCCTTCTGACCGGAGGCGGGGAACTGGTGCCCGTGGACAGCGAACAGTCCGCTATTTTTCAGTGCCTGCAGAACGGAAGCAGGCAGGAGGTCAGCCGGTTGATCCTGACGGCTTCCGGCGGGCCCTTTTATGCCAGAAAACGGGAGGAACTGCGGCATATCACCCCGGAGCAGGCGGTAAAGCATCCCAACTGGTCCATGGGCAAAAAGATCAGCCTGGATTCCGCCACCCTGTTCAACAAGGGGCTGGAAATCATGGAGGCTGCCCGGCTTTTTGACTTTGCCGGGGAGCAGATAGAGGTGCTGCTGCACCCCCAGTCCATCGTCCACTCCATGGTGGAATACAGAGACGGCACCCTTATGGCCAACCTGAGCCTGCCGGATATGCGCCTGCCCATTCAGTATGCCCTGACCTATCCGGAGCGCATGGCATCTCCCGCCCGCCCCCTGCGGCTGTGGGAAGTGCCGGATTTGCATTTTGAAAAGCCGGATCCAAAGCGCTTTCCCGCCCTGAGGATGGCGTATGCCTGCCTGAAGGCCGGGGGCGGCTATCCGGTGGTATATAACGGAGCCAACGAAGCTGCCGCCGCCCTGTTTTTTGAAGGGCGCATAGGCTTTTTGGATATAGATGCCTGTGTGGAGGAAGCCCTCGCCGGGTATGAGAACACCCCCATGACCTCTTTGGAGGCTGTGCGGGAGGCAGACAGAAAAGCCAGAGAACTGGTATACGCCCGGGTTAACGGGCAGGGAGAATGATATGAGCATTGTGTTGCAGATACTGGTGACGCTGCTGGTGCTTTCCGTGCTGGTCATGGTCCATGAACTGGGCCACTATACCGCCGGGCGGCTGCTGGGCTTTACCATTACGGAGTTTGCCCTGGGCATGGGGCCCCGGGTGTGCGGCTTTAAGAAGAATGGAACAGAATATAATCTTCGGGCCTTCCCCATCGGGGGCATGTGCCAGTTCTTCGGGGAGGACGCCGGGGTCAGCGATCCCCGGTGCTTCAACGCCCAGAAGCCGTGGAAGCGGGCCATTGTCATAGCGGCCGGGCCGGTGATGAACTTTGTGCTGGCTTTTGTGCTGGCCATGGTCATGTATATGGGCTGGGGCACCTATGACGGAACCAAGGTGGAGATCCGGGAGGTCTTTCCCGACAGCCCCGCCATGGAAGCGGGACTGGAGGCGGGGGACATGGTCCTTAGCGCCGCAGGCGTACAGGTGAACAGCATCGAGTCCCTGACGGAGCAGGTGGATGCGGCCCAGGGGGAGATCGAGCTGGAGGTGCGCCGGGGGAGGAAGACCCTGATCTTTACGCTTGCCCCCCGGCTGGATGCGGAAAGCGGGCGGAAGCTTTTGGGTCTGTCCATCGGGGCCCCCAGGATTCGCGACAACTTTTTTGAAGCCGTAGCGCACAGTGCCTCTTATTGCTGGGAGATGGCGGGAGTTATCTTCAAGTCCTTCGGCATGTTCTTTACCGGGGAAGCGGGCTTTCAGGATATGTCCGGCATGGTAGGCGTTACCCGGGTGGTAGGCCAGGTCATGGCCTACGGCGCGGATATGGTGGTGGCCCTGAGCGTGTTTATCAGCGTGAATCTGGGTATTATGAATCTGCTGCCCATCCCGGCGCTGGATGGAGGCAGGCTGATGTTTATCCTTATCGAATGGGTGCGGGGCAAGCCCGTGCCTCCGGAAAAGGAGGGCATCGTGCATCTGGTAGGATTCGTTCTGCTCATGGTGCTCATGGTGGCGCTGGTCGTGAAGGATGTGTGGCAGTGGATCAACGGCGTGGGAATGCTTTTTTGATGGATGCATTTGCAAGAAAAAAGACCCGCCCTTTGCAGGTAGGCAGCCTGGTCATGGGCGGCGGGAACCCCATATGGATCCAGTCCATGACCAATACGGATACGCGGGATGCGGAAGCTACCGTGGCGCAGATACTGAAACTGGAAGAGGCCGGCTGCCAGATCATCCGTTCGGCGGTATTTGACGAAAAGGCCGCTGCCGCCGTAAAGGAGATCGTCCCCCGGATCCATATCCCGCTGGTGGCAGACGTGCATTTTGATTACCGGCTGGCGGTGGCCGCCGTGGAAAACGGTGTGCAGAAGCTGCGCATCAACCCCGGGAACATCGGCGGCAGGGAACGGGTGCGCTTTGTGGCGGATTGCTGCCGTGCCCACCATGTGCCCATCCGCATAGGCGTCAATGCCGGTTCTCTGGAAAAGGAGCTCAAGACCCGCTTTGCCGGGGATACCCCCGGCGCCATGGTGGAAAGCGCCCAAAAGCATATAGCGCTGCTGGAGGAGGCGGGGTTTTATGATATAGCCCTGTCGCTGAAATGCTCCTCTGTGCCGGTAACGGTGGAGGCCTACCGGCGCATGTCCGCTCTGTGCCGGTATCCCCTGCATGTGGGGGTCACGGAAACGGGCAGCGGCCAGGAGGGGCTCGCCAAGTCTGCCGTGGGCATCGGCACCCTGCTGATGGAGGGCATAGGGGATACCATACGGGTCTCCCTGACCGGGGATCCGGTGGAAGAGGTATATGCCGCCAAAAGGATCCTTTCCGCCTGCGGTCTGCGGCGGGAGGGGGTGGAGGTCATCAGCTGCCCCACCTGCGGCCGGACGCGGGTGGATCTTATCCGCCACGCAGAATATGTAAAGACCCGGCTGAAAGACTGCAAAGGGCCCCTGAAGGTAGCCGTAATGGGCTGTGCCGTCAACGGCCCCGGAGAGGCTTCCGATGCGGATATGGGCATTGCCTTTGGACAAAACAACGGAGTCCTCTTTGTAAAAGGGAAAAAGCTGTGCGCCGGCCCCGTGGAGCAGATGGTGGAAAAGCTCATCACTCTGGCCCGGGAGGCCGGGGAAAAGGCACAGGAAAACTGAAAACGGACATACGGGCGGAGGTGTTTTGACCGCCGCCCTTTTTATGAGGTGGGAATGGACAAGCGCATAGAAAGCATTTATACCCGGGCAGGCTTTACGGAAAAGGAGCTCCCCTTGCTGAACGCACGGCTCATCCGGCAGGAAAACAGGCTGGAGCTGCTTTTCTGGGAGAAGGAACCCCTGCAGGAGCCGGGCCGGTCGCTGCTGGAGGCGGGCTTTAAGGAGCTGCTGCCGGAGTTTGCCCTGTCCTTTGCCTATGCACAGCAGCAGGAAGCTCCTGCGCCCGCTCCCGCACCTGTCCCTGCGGTGCAGTCTGCGCCCAAAGCGGCGGCGCCCCGGCCTGCGGGAAGCAAGCCCGTCATAGAGGCGGATCTGCCTGCCAATTTTGTGCTGCTGGGCACCAAGCTCCCCGGAGGGAAGCGCCCTGCTCTCCATGAGCTGGGCAATGAGGAGCGCACCGTGACCGTAGGGGGGCGGATCGTAGCCTTTGAGCTGAAGGAAGGCTGGGGCAACCGGAAGGAAGGGGGAAACAAAAGCTGGCGGGTGCAGTTCAACATCACCGACGAGACGGATTCCCTCTATTGCTCCGCCACTTTTTATGAAGAATGGAAGGCCCAGCGTTTTGCATGGTGGATGAAGCAGTGCCAGGATTCCGCCAGGACGCTGGTCGTCAAGGGCATGGCCCGGGTGCAGAAGTATTCCGGGGAACTGATGCTGTATGCCAACGATGTGAACTATGCCGACCCGGTCTACCGGCAGGATACGGCAGAGGAAAAGCGGGTGGAGCTGCACCTGCACACCCGCATGTCCACCATGGACGGGCTGACGGAGCTTTCCGCTGCCTTCAAGACCGCCGCCCGCTGGGGGCACAAGGCCCTGGCGGTAACGGATCACGGGGTGGTGCAGGCCTTTCCGGAGGCGGCCAAGGCAGCCAAAAAGAACGGGGTCAAGGCCATTTACGGGGTGGAGGGCTACCTGCTGCCGGATACGGTGTCGGTGCCTGCCGCCGGGGAGTTTGTGGCCTTTGATATAGAGACCACGGGCCTGAAGGCGGAGCAGTGCGACATACTGGAGATCGGCGCCGTCCGTCTGGTGGACGGACAGGTCACGGAGCGGTTCCAGACCTTCATCAACGATGGGGTGGTGGTGCCCAAAAAGATCACGGAGCTTACGGGCATCACGGGGGATATGCTTATTGGGGCCCCTTCCTGCCGGGAAGCCCTGGGCGCTTTTAAGAAATTCTGCGGGAACGCCTGCCTCATCGCCCACAATGCCAAGTTTGATACGGGCTTTATCACCCACCACGGGGAGCGGTTCAACATAGAGTTTGACAATCCCTTTGCCGATACGCTGATGCTTTCCCGCTATCTGCTGCGGGACGAACTGCCCAACCACAAGCTGGATACCATCTGCGAATATTTTCATGTGGATATGGGCAGCCACCACCGGGCCGACGATGACGCCAACTCCTGCGCCATGATCTTTCTGGAATTTTTGCGGATGCTGGGGGAAATGGGGGTGCATACCGTGCCTGTGGTGCAGAGCGCCCACCAGGAGCGGCAGAAGCTGAAAAAGAAGGAGAAGCACAAAACCTACCACATCATCCTGCTGGCCAGAACCCAGGCGGGGATGAAGAACCTGTATAAGATCATCTCCTATTCCCATCTGGATCATCTGCGCGGAAAGCCCCAGATACCCCGGAGCATGCTTACGGTGTTCCGCGGAGGGCTGCTGGTGGGCTCCGCCTGCGAAGCGGGGGAGCTGTACCGGGCGGTGCTCAACGGGGAGCCGGAGGAAAAGCTGCTGGCGCTGGCGGATTTTTATGACTATATGGAAATCCAGCCCAACGGGAACAACGCCTTTCTGGTGCGGGAGGGCGTCCTGCCGGACGAAGAGGCGCTGCAGGGCATCAACCGGCATATTCTGGCTTTGGGAGATAAGCTGGGCAAGCTTACCGTGGCCACGGGAGACGTGCACTTTCTGGAGCCCCAGGACGCCGTATACCGGAAGATACTCATGTACAAGCTGGGCTTTGACGATACGGAGTTTCAGCCGCCGCTGTACTTCAAGTCCACAGACGAAATGCTGCGTGACTTTGCCTATCTGGGAGAGCGGGCCAGGGAGGTGGTCATCACCAATCCCAACCGCATCGCCGATATGTGCGAGGAACTGAAGCCCTTTCCCGACGGCACCCATGCCCCCCAGATCCCCAATGCCGAAGAAGAGCTTACCAACATGGCCATGGAGCGGGCCCACAGCATCTATGGGGATCCTCTGCCGGAGGTGGTGGAAAAGCGGCTGGAAAAGGAGCTTAAATCCATCATCGGCAACCACTTTGCCTCTTTGTATCTTATGGCGCAGCGGCTGGTGCACAAAAGCAATTCCGACGGATATCTGGTAGGGTCCCGGGGCAGCGTAGGCAGCAGCTTTGTGGCCACCATGGCGGGGATCACCGAGGTGAACCCCCTGCCCCCCCACTATGTGTGCCCCAAGTGCAGACACAGCGAGTTTGACGTGGATACCAGCCTGTATGCCTGCGGGGTGGACCTGCCGGACAAGCTCTGCCCGGTCTGCGGCACACCCTACAGCAAGGGCGGGTATGAGATCCCCTTTGAAGTCTTTCTGGGCTTTAAGGGCGATAAGACCCCCGATATCGATCTGAACTTTTCCGGGGAGTATCAGCACCGGGCCCACAAGTATGTGGAGGAGATGTTCGGCGAGCACCACGCCTATCGGGCGGGCACCATTTCCGGTGTAGCGGAAAAGAAGGCCTATGAGTGCGTTATGCACTACATGGACGGCACAGGGGGTCATTTCCGCCGGGCGGAGATAGACCGGCTGTGCAAGGGCTGCCTGAACGTAAAGGTCACTACGGGGCAGCACCCGGCGGGCATCGTTATCGTCCCCAAGGATGAGGACATCTATATGTTCACCCCCATCAACTACCCGGCGGATAAGGTGGAGCAGGGGGTCATCACCACTCACTTCGACTTCCATGCCATGGATGACCGGCTGGTCAAGCTGGATATTCTGGGGCACGATGATCCTACGGCTTTGCGTATGCTGCAGGATCTGACTGGCATCGACCCGGTGAGCATCCCCCTGGACGACCCGGAGACCCGGAAGATCTATTCCTCTCCGGAGCCCCTGCATGTGGATCTTTCCGGACTGGAATGCACCGTAGGCACCCTGGGGGTGCCGGAGTTCGGCACCAGCTTTGTGCAGAAGGTACTGGAGCAGACCCGGCCCACCACCATGGAGGAGCTGGTGCGTATTTCCGGCCTGACCCACGGCACGGACGTATGGCTGAACAATGCGGAAAGCCTGGTGGTCTCCGGGGTGGCCAAGCTCAACGAAGTTCTCTGTACCCGGGACGATATCATGAACTACCTGATCGCCCACGGTATGGACGCCTCCCTTTCCTTCAAGATCATGGAGCGGGTCAGAAAGGGCAAGGGCCTTACGGACGAGATGGAGCAGGCCATGAAGGACGGGCAGATCCCCGCCTGGTTCGTGGATTCCTGCAAAAAGATCAAGTACATGTTCCCCCGGGGCCATGCCGTGGCCTATACCATGATGGGCTTCCGCATTGCGTGGTTCAAGGTGCACCGGCCCCTGGAGTTTTACACGGTATACTACACCGTCCGAGCCGATGCCTTTGACGTGACCCGTTCGTTGGGCGGGGCAGAGGCGGTGCTCCGGCAGATACATGCGCTGGAAAAGGGGCTGAACTCCGGAGACGCAGAATCCAGCAAGAAGGACAAGGACCTGATCACCATACTGGAGGTGGTCTATGAGATGAACATGCGGGGCATAGAGCTGCTGCCCGTGGATATCTACAAGTCCCAGGGCACCCGCTTCACCATAGAAGACGGGGCCATCCGGCCGCCGTTCAACGCCATCCCCGGGGTAGGGGACAACGCCGCCCTGGCCATGGCCCAGAACCGGGGGACGGAGCCCTTCCACTCCGTAGAGGACTATGCCGCCCGCACGGGGGCCAACTCCGGTGTGGTGGCGGCGCTGGATGCCTGCGGGTGCTTTAAGGATCTACCCAAACGGGATCAGATGTCGCTTTTTGACTTTTGAGTCAAAGCGTCTTATATCCGATCTTCCGGGAGAAAATAGGGGCAAATTCCCCTTCTTTCTCCCGGGGGAATCCCTTGACAATGGGGGTGCCAATCCGTATAATGAGAGTAAGCAATCATGTACGCTCGGTACTTGTGTAGATATATTAAGTGAGTAGCTTTGAATATTTTTAATATATAGGGGCATTAGACCTGTTTTTGTCTGATAATATTTTAATATTCTTCTATCCATGACCGGGCGGTTTTGCTCGGTTTATTTTTTTGAGATTGGAGATTAGAATATGGTGGATTGGTGGATCGTGGTGCTCATAGCCCTGGCCGTGGGCGGTATTGGCCTGGCGGCAGGGTATCTGTACCGAAAGAACATTGCCGAAGCAAAAATAGCTAAGGCGGAGGATGCGGTCAAGAAGCTCTATGAGGACGCCCAGCGCAAAGCGGAGGAGATCCGCAAAGAGAAGGTGCTGGAAGCCAAGGAAGAGGTCTATAAGCTGCGCAACGAGGCGGAGAAAGAGAACCGGGACCGGCGGACGGAGCTCCAGCGCAACGAGCGCCGGCTGTTCCAGCGGGAAGAAACCCTGGATAAAAAGATCGAAGCCGTGGAAGCCCGGGAGCAGGCCCTGAATAAACGTTCCGCACAGGTAGACAAGAAGGCGGAAGAGATCGATACCCTCCATGCCAGGGAGCTGGAGGAGCTGGAGCGTATCTCCGGTCTGACCGCCGAAGAAGCCAAGGCCATGCTGCTGGACAATGTGGAGCAGGAGGCGCGCCACGATGCGGCCCTGCTGCTGCGGGATATTGAGCAGAAAACCAAGGAAGAAGCCGATAAAAAAGCCCGCAACATCGTCACTATGGCCATTCAGCGCTGCGCCGCAGATTCCGTGGCGGAAGCCACCGTCAGCGTGGTGCCCCTGCCCAACGATGAAATGAAGGGCCGGATCATCGGCCGTGAGGGCCGGAACATCCGTGCTCTGGAGACCGCCACCGGGGTGGATCTGATCATTGACGATACCCCCGAAGCCGTGATCCTCTCCTCCTTCGATCCCGTCCGCCGGGAGGTGGCCCGCATCGCTTTGGAAAAGCTGATCATGGATGGCCGCATCCACCCTGCCCGTATTGAAGAAATGGTCGAAAAGGCCAGAAAAGAAGTGGATAACCAGATTCGTGAGGCCGGGGAAGCCGCTGTACTGGAAGTGGGCGTGCACGGGCTCCACCATGAACTGGTGCGCTATCTGGGCCGGATGAAGTTCCGTACCAGCTATGGCCAGAACGTGCTGAACCACAGCATCGAAGTAGCTCATCTGGCGGGCATCATGGCCGCCGAAGTGGGCGCCAACGTGGCCATTGCCAAGCGGGCCGGCCTGCTTCACGATCTGGGCAAGTCCATTGACCATGAGGTGGAAGGCACCCATGCGCAGATCGGTGCGGATCTGGCCAAGAAGTACCGGGAGAACAACCAGATCATCCATGCCATTCAGGCTCATCACAACGATGTGGAGCCCCAGACGCTGGAGGCCATTCTGGTGCAGGCGGCAGACGCCATTTCCGCTGCCCGCCCCGGCGCACGCCGCGAGACGCTGGAAAACTACATCAAGCGTCTGGAAAAGCTGGAAGAGATCGCCAACTCCTTTGACGGCGTGGATACTTCCTATGCCATTCAGGCAGGCCGGGAGGTGCGCATCATCGTCAAGCCCGAAAAGGTCAGCGATTCCGACACCGTTATGCTGGCCCGGGAGATCGCCAAGCGCATCGAAAACGAAATGGAGTACCCCGGTCAGATCAAGGTCAACGTTATCCGGGAGACCCGGACCGTGGACGTGGCCAAATAAAACACAGCAACGAACGGAACGCCCGGCGGGAGCCGAGCGTTCTTTCTTATGCGAGCGGCGGAAACGGAAATGCCGGACGGACTGTCTCATGGTTGGAGCGGGCATCAGAGATCCCGTAGAGCTATTGCATATCCGTGCGGCTTGCAGGGGCAGTACTTTTAACAGGCAGCAGCAGAACAAAAAATGCGGAGGTGTTTTCATGGAATACAGCTTTCTCTCTGGCGAACACGGTATCCGGTTTTTCCGGCACCGCTGGCGCAACGGTGTATATCAAGGGCACGCTGGACGGGAATATGTTTACCCCAGCGGCAGGCATTCTGAGCACCACTGTCCCTACTTCGGAGGATGGCTACACCTGCATTCTGCTGGGACTCATGAGTACCACGACCGCAGCTGTCCTTGCGCCGGAGCATCCCATGTTCCGCTATTACAATGGCGGCTTTAAGGCCATCTCCCAGATTGCGTATGAGGCTTTCCTGACCGCAGAAGAAGCGCAGAAGGCGATTGACGCGCTGGCTGTGGGTGGACGAAACTATATCTTCAATTCCGGCTCGGAGGTAGCGACATCCTCGGCCCAGATCGCCCGCTACGCGCTGTCCGAGCCAATGGTGGCGGGAGAGCAGTATACTGTCTCCCTGACGCTCACGCCCATGGAAGAATACGCCGGTCTGACCGTGCGCACCTCCGAGGGCGATACTATTGCTTTCGGAAATCAGAAATAAAATTACCCAAGAAAAGAAGCCAAGTGTAATAAAAGCCCTGCTTGTTGGATTAAAGGATTTCTTGATAAATGCTGGAGGCAGTTTGGCGGCTGGACTAATACAAGCAAAAATACAAGGCCTGTTCTAAAAAGAAAAACGGTCACACCGGGCTTTTCCCAATGTGACTGTATTTTCTTTTTTACCCGCTTGAAGACGAATGGACAATGTTTTTTGAATTATCCCTTATCCGCTCCGCCTTTTCCGGGCGGTTCGTGACTTTTGGCACCCGCCGTGGTATACTGTTGGGCAGCAAAGTGCGGGAGGCGCCCATGAACCTGCTGAAGATCGCTTTTTTACAGATCGCTCCCGGGGATACTCCGGAAGAAACCCTGCAGAAGGGGCTTGCCTGCTGCCGCAGGGCCGGGGCGCTGGGGGCGGATATAGCCCTGTTTCCGGAGATGTGGAGCAGCGGGTACCGGTTGGACGGGACGCCTCTGGGGCTGGACAGTCCCTTTGTCCGTGCCTTTGGAGCACTGGCACGGGAGCTTTCCATGGCGGTGGCCGTGACCCTGCTGGAAGAGCATCCCCAAGGCCCCCGGAACACGTTGGTGCTATTTGACCGTCACGGGGTGCGGAAGCTGGTTTATGCCAAGGTGCATACCTGCGACTTTGAGGAGGAACGGATCCTGACCCCCGGAGAAGACTTTTACACGACGGATCTGGATACCGCCCGGGGGGCGGTTCGGGTGGGCGCCATGATCTGCTATGACAGGGAGTTTCCGGAAAGCGCCCGGATCCTCATGCTGCAGGGAGCAGAGCTTATCCTGACGCCCAATGCCTGCCCCATGGAGATCAACCGGCTGGCCCAGCTGCGGGGCCGGGCCTATGAGAACATGACGGCCATAGCCACCTGCAACTACCCGGATACCGTGCCGGACTGCAACGGCGGCTCCAGCCTTTTTGACGGAGTGGCCTATGCCCCCGGAGAGGAAACTTCCCGGGATACCTGCCTGCTGCTGGCCGGGAGCGGGGAGGGGATATACACGGCGGAGCTGGATCTGGATCGGCTCCGTGCCTATCGCAGGGCGGAAGTTCACGGCAACGCTTACCGGCATCCCGGAAAATACGGGCTGCTGACCCGGGAAGGAGTGGAGCCTCCCTTTATCCGGGAGGACAGCCGCCCTTAGAAAGAGAGAAACATGTATTATATTGCTGATGCACACTGTGATTTTTTATACGGCGCCATGGAGTATGGCTACCGGCTCAAAACCCGCACCCGGAATCAGAGCATCCATCTGGACGGCCTGCAGAAGGGTCATGTGGCCCTGCAGCTGTTTGCCTGCTGGTATGACGGCAAGCTGAAGACCTCCCCCTCCCAGCAGTGCTTCACCATGATAGACTGCTTTTACCGGATGCTGGAGGAGAATCCGGAGCTGGTGCCTTTCAGCCCCACGTTTGACCCTGCCAGCGGCAAAACCGCCGCCCTGCTGACCATTGAGGGAGGCGAGGCCTGCGAGGGGAGCCTGAGCATGCTGCGCATCTTCAAGCGGCTGGGCGTGGGGGCCATGACCTTTACCTGGAACGAGAATAACGAGTTGGGCGGGGCCGCCATGGCCCGGCGGCAGAAGGGGCTGACGGCCCTGGGCAAGGAGATGCTCCGGGAGATGAACCGCATTGGCGTGGCCATGGATGTGAGCCACCTGTCGGATGCGGGCATACTGGACGCCCTGAGTTATTCCGATGCCCCGGTGTTCGCTTCCCATTCCAATGCCCGCAGTGTGTGCGGGTCGGCCCGGTGCCTGCCGGATGAGATGATCCGGGAGATCGCCCTGCAGGGCGGGGTCATAGGGGTGAATTTCTATTCCCCCCAGCTGGTGGAAAAGGGCCGGGCCCATATGGAGGATATCGTCCGCCACATTATGCACATCGTCAGCGTGGGAGGCATAGACTGCTGCTGCTTCGGCTCCGATTTTGACGGCATGGGCACCTATCCCCCGGGACTGGAAGACAGCTCAGGCTTCCCGCGGCTGTGCGAGCTGCTGCGGCAGGCAGGATTTTCACGGGAGGAGACGGAAAAAATCGCCTATTGGAACCTGCACCGGTATCTGAGCCGGTTCGTGTGATATATTTTTTGCCGGATCGGGCGGAAAAGGGCTTGCTTTTTTTCGCCCGGTTTGGTACAATAGCAAAGCAGTCTGAAAAGCGCATACAGGGGCATGATGTAATGGTAACATAGCGGTCTCCAAAACCGTTCTTGAGGGTTCGAGTCCTTCTGCCCCTGCCAACTAAGTCCTCATGTTTTGATACAAGGCATGAGGACTTCTTTTTGCATTTATAGACTGATAAACCGTCAGAATGCAGACTATAACTACCAAATATTGGCTGTAGACGCAAGAAACGGACTGTTCGGCGTCATTTTATCAGATGGTGGTTTCCGTTCTACGGCTCTTTTCAGCCCACGCATAACCACTTTTCGGGGTCGAAATCAGAGATTTATCATGGAATGCACCCTACTGTGGACGATAGCAGGGTAACGTCCACAATGCGAGGTTTCGTCCATAGTATCGCAAAATAGCGATTGGAGCTCGCATGCTTCATAATTTTTCCATATAACCGTGATTGTTTGTAAGTGAAAAATCGTTCAAATACGGTGTAGTAGAGCATAGACTACCCAGACGGTGGAGTAGTCTATTTTCGGTTGTCTTGCTCGTCTATTTGTACTTTGGCTACATACCGAGTCTTCTTCCGCCGAATACCATTTTCATCCGATTCAATATTACTTCTCCGCTTCTTTTCCTCTGCAACGGCTATGAATGTCTCCTCATCGATAATCGCTTCGTGATGTCCCTGATACAAATACTTGTCTCGAGGCTTGCTATGCGGATCGCCACTCATACGGGCAGTTGAGGCCGTTGAATTGCCACGATACTTCTCGTTGCTGAGCAGCGTATCGATTGCCCTTCGACTCCATGTGACCTTGCCTGTTGGGGATAAAATGTTTCGCTGCGCCAGCTCACGCATGATTCCCACAATGCTTTTCCCTGACAGATAAAGTTCGAAGATCAGCCGCACATTTTCTGCTTCTTCCGGAATAATAACGAGCGATCCGTCTTCGGCTTTCCTGTAGCCATAACAGGGGCGAGAGTAAATGCTCGAAGTTCCGTCTGTAACCTTCTGGTTCATGGCAAGAACAATACTGTCATGGAAGTCTTCCCGCTCGTCCTGAGCGATCGCCGCACGGATAGAATACTGCAGTTCAAAGTCCGGCTGAAAGGAATGAAGCTCTTCCAGATCAAAATACACCTCAACGCCGTGCGCCTTCAGTTCGCGGATAGCACTAAGGCCGTCGACCGTATCGCGTCCAAAGCGGCTTATGCTTTTAGTCAGAACCAGCTCAATTTTACCGTTAACACAGTCATTGATCATACGCTGAAATTCAGAACGGTTATCCACGCCGGCGCCGCTGGCAAAATCCATATAAATATCAGCCAGGCTCCACTGCGGCAAACGATAAACCTGATGCGTCAGCGCAGAAACCTGCATAGCCATACTGTGCAGTTGGGAAGGCAGGGAGGTGCTGACGCGAGCGTAAATGCCTACTGCTTTATACCCCATATTGGCAAACTGTATTTTTTCAATCCGCTGTACCTTCTTTTCAGGCATATAGACCTCCGCTGGTTGGCATATAAAGAATGATAGAGATACTGCCTTTAGTCTAATCGACTTTTCGCTTTATTCCAATTCTATTATACACGAAAAGCCTTGAAAATACAGTGCTTTTTGAGAATTTGTATCAAAATCTACCATAGTCTAACCAGAACAACTAAGTCCTCATGTTTTGATACAAAGCATGAGGACTTCTTTTTGCATTTTTAGACTGATAAACCGTCAGAATACAGGCTATAACTGCCGAATACGGGTTATGGGCGCAAGAATCGGGCTACTTGTCATCATTTTTCCAAATCAAACATCTTCCCATCCGGCCATTTTTAGTCTACTCATACCCACTTTTCGGGGTCGAAATCAGAGATTTATCGTGGAATGCACCCTACTTTGGACGATTACAGGGTATCGTCCACAATGCAAGGTTTCGTCCAAAGTATCGTGAATTAGCTAAAATGTACCCCTGAAAGTGGACACGTCAAAAGTTCAAATCCCAATGGTACTGTCAAGTGTTATGCGCAAATTAGATCACAGGCATCTATGAAATCCGTCGTCAGGCAATAGAGGCGTCGCTGAGAGCGGCCTCCAAATGCTTCATGTTCATGTATTTCTTGCAGCCCCACTGAGTGCCTGCGACATGGCGCAGGCGGGCGCAGACGAGCATCAGCGCGGAATTGCCGTCGGGGAAAGTGCCGACTACTCTGGTCCGCCGCCGGATCTCGCGGTTCAGACGCTCAATGACGTTGTTTGTACGGATTCGCGTCCAATGTTCAGCGGGGAAATCACAATAGGTCAGCGTTTCTTCGACGCCGTCTTCCACCTTCTTCGCCGCCTCTTTCAGTTTCATCTCGCGAAGCTCGGCAATGACGGCTCTGGCCTTTTCCCTCGCTGCCTTCTTGCTCTCCTGCGCGTGGATTGCTTTGAGCATCTTCGCGACCAGCTTCACCTTCGAACGCGGTACGACAGAGAACACATTGCGGTAGAAATGAACCGTACAGCGCTGGTATTTCGCATCCGGAAATACTTCACCGACTGCCTCCAGCATGCCCAGACATTTGTCGCCCACGATCAGCTTCACACCTTCCAGACCGCGCCCTTTCAGCCACTGAAAGAAGCTGACCCAACTGGCCTTGTCCTCTTTCATCCCCTCAGCAGCGCCCAGAACCTCGCGATAACCGTCCTTATTGACCGCAATCGCCACCAGAATGGCCACATTTTCGTATTCTCCGCCCCAGTTCCGGCGCAGATAGATGCCGTCCACGTACACATACGGATATTTTCCGCCCTGCAGCGGGCGGTTCCGCCAGTCCTCGATGTGGACGTAAGCCTTCTTGTTCAGCTCACTGATTGTGGCAGGTGATACCTTGCTGCCCCACAGCGCTTCCGTGATGTCCTCGACGCGGCGCACGGACACGCCGGCGAGATACATCTCGATGAGCGCCTCTTCGACGCTGCTCTCCCGGCGGCGATAGCGTTCGATGATCGCCGTCTCAAAGGACACGCCTTTCAGCCGAGGCACGTGCAGTGTGACGTCGCCGGAGGTCGTGGTGAGGTTCCGGTCATAGTGACCGCTGCGGTAGCCCTGACGCGCTTCGTTTCGCTCGTATCTCGCCGCCTGCGTCAGCTTTTCGGCCTCCGCTTCCAGCAGCTCGTTCAGCGTTTCCTCCACGCTTCCGCGCACAAGTTCCCGTATTTGACCCTTGATTACTTCCTCGTTCAGTGTTACAATCTTCTCGGACATGGTTCCCAGGCTCCTTTCAGAATTGTTGTGTCGCGACTTCATTCTATCAGATGCCTGTGAATCATGTCTATTTCTTTTTGCGCAACTTATTGTACCTTATCATCCCAATTCGTGGACAAAGAAAAGTCCCCATCCGAATTAAGCTATATGCACCAATCTGTACCACACAGTACATAAGAAAAAGACTACTCTGCCAGCGGAGTAGTCTATCGCTTGCTTTCGCGGATATGATGAATTTCCTACAGTTTTCTTTTTAGAACGCCCGCATCCATCTCGCATACGGTATCACAGAGTTCATCAATGTCCAAAGGATTATGGCTTGCAAGGAGGATCGTTTTTCCTTCATGCCGCAACTTTTTGAAAAGCATACGCATATCGGATACACCTTTATTGTCCAAGCCGTTCATCGGTTCATCCAGAATCAGCAATTGTGGGTTTTCCATAAGCGCTTGAGCAATACCCAACCTTTGGCGCATACCAAGAGAGTATTTTCCTACGCTCTTTTTCTCATCTGCCGATAAACCAACGAGGGATATTGCATTGCGTACCATCGCATCCGTTGTGCGATAATTCAATTCAGCCAATACCTGAAGGTTTTTGTACCCAGAATAGTAAGGAATAAAGCCAGGGCTTTCAATCAGGATTCCTGTACGTGCCGGAAACTCAACCTCTTGCCCAACATACTGACCGTTTACACATACCGTGCCGCTTGTCGCCCTGTACAATCCACAGATAATTCGCAGCAGAACAGTTTTTCCGCAGCCATTGCGCCCAACCAGTCCATGAATTTTCCCGGCTTCAAAGCTTATATTTACGTCCCTCAATACATGTTCTTTCCCGAATTGCTTATTCACATGCTCTATTTTGATGTAATCCATGGTTACTCCTCCTTACGAAAGCCATACGGATGCAAGGTTGCTGATGTCTGTCTTCTTCACTTTTTGATAGCCAATCAGCAGAAATGAAATATTCAAACAAAAAACGCTGCCTGCGAACCTCCACTTTGATACGCTGTCAGCAACACCCCACGCCTGCAAATTGAGCCATGTGAACAGCGAATACTCCGCACAAAATCCATCCAGGTAGACGATAAGCATCATGGCGTGCACCAGAACAGGAATTGTGAAGGCCCATATCCTTTTTCCTCCGTAGCTTAGTGCATAGAACAGAAAGGCAATGACAGCAGAGTATGCACTCATCAGAACATATTGGACAAACGCAGCTCCCAATGGAGAATACAATTCCAGTACCGTATGTGAATAGGTCACACCATTACCCAGCATATAGAGATCAGACTCATCGGAAAGCATTCTGAGCGCCGAGCTCCATGTATTGGAGATGTATCCAACCGGTGCAATAACAAGCGCTGCACTCAGGACAACGATGAGGTAGTATATGAGTATCATGAATGCGATATACACAGCAGATTGCCAGTACCAGTGCTTTCGCCCGCTCCTATAAATGATATATACAGCATTTTCATCGAAAAATGGTGCATTGCAGATTAGAAAGCAGGCGTTTATCGGATGAAATATGCTGGAAAGCCTATATCCAGCCCCAATAAGAAATCCTTCTAAGACATTGGCGGACACACTGTATTGTCTGCAGAATCGATAATAGTCTATACCTATTCCTGCTGATACCAGACAGGCGAAGATTAATGCAAGCCAAAATCGAATTGACCTTGGCAATTCCCGCATGTGATGCTGAATGATTTTCATTTGCTGTAGCTCCTCTTCCACACGCCAATTGAAAAGGCGGTTATCGCAACACCAACGATGACCAATTCCTGTATCCAAATCATTGCAGGGGTTAGTTCTGTTCCATTCAGCACAAAGATGCTATCCTTCACATTAAGGATTGGAAGTCCAAAGACAGCGCTCAGCAACCACATAAACTGCGCGATGCAGAATGGCGATACCATTGCGATCACAGGATTGGGAACAATTGCCGAAAAGGCAAGTCCGACCAGCGACCACGCCATACCATATCGTAGCAACAATGTCGCTTCATGAATCACAACGGACACTTCGGCCTTTGTTGGCATCTGAGGTACGAATAGCAGTATGTGCATACCGCAGAAGAGAACGAAACTCATACTGACGAGGATTCCGCTCACAACTGATGTGATTAAAACCTTGCTTACTATATACCTTATCCGTCCTTCACGCTGAAGTATATAAGGAAACGCGCCCCCTGCATATTCCCATGCAAACGAATCCGCGTAAGTTAATCCGCTTAGCAGCGGCAATGCAGAAGTATAGTAACCAAGTCCTGAAGCGCACATGACAGCATCCAGTAATTCCATATCGCGATATCCATCAGCTACCTTTTTCAGATAGAAAACGGGCTGATATAACAGCAATAATCCAAGGGCTAGCAGCAGAAGGAAGCGCCACGAGACTACGGCGCGTTTCAAATCAGCCCTCATAATATGAATTAATCTTTTCACAGCCAAAACTCCTCAATCGCCCGAAGAATCTCACCGTTCGTTGCATCGATCTGAATCCCATCAAAGTGATCATTGGGTACACCCTGAAGTGTATCAAACGACCATGCTGGAACGAGCGTCAGCTGCCCGTTTCGTTCAACCATTGCATACTCAAAACGGATTTCGCGAATGGCAAGCGGTTTGCTTTCATAATTATTGAGCACCCATGTTTTCAATACTTCTACTGCACCGTCCAAGCTAAGCAGCGTATCATATGTATCAATTGGCGTAAGGGTTTGTTCATTCAGCCAGAATCCGGTTACATTTTCCATTCCGCTGTCAAAGACCCTCATTCTAAAGCCTGTTGGGGAAGTTGCGGTTGTTGTTATAGTCATTGAATTACTTGAACCGCAGTTCTGAATGACACTTACGGGAATACCATGAATCACCTGAGGAATATGCACCACATAATATCCAACGGTATATCGCCCTTCCTGATCAGGTGAAACAGCATAACTGCGAACTGTACCTAAGGAAATATCCAGGTCAATTGTTTTCAGAAGGTTTTGCGCAATTGCTTTGCACTCATCAGAGGATTTCTCGCACTGCTGGGCGATGCCGCTAAAATCCGTCGAACCTGCCGATCCGTCAGTCATATCTGAATAATAGGTGTCCGGCAGATCCATCCAGCAAGTAAAACGCCCGGGATAGGACAGAATTTCACCAATAAGTACATTTCCTGTCGAATCCGTTAGAGACGCGATCTGCGCAGATTGCTCAGCGCCGTTCTGTTCATCTGCAACAATCTGAATATTCCGACTGGTTGCTTCAGGCATCAACTCATTTTGAAGTTTCTCGATTGTGCACTGAGTCCCCCCATAGTTTACGCTGTAGCTGATCACGGGCGAAGCAATCTGCTGCGGATAAAGAACAACTGCTTCAATTTGAAGAAGTCCATCCTTCTCAGTAACACTATTCGGAAGATTGGAAAACATAGAATCTACTGTTTGCGTGGACATAGACTCATTGGTACGTTCATCAGGTACTGTGGACGCAGGAGCTTCTGCTACGCTCTGAGAAGGAACACCACATCCAGACACAGACAATACAACAATTGCACAGAGAATCGCAGTAAAGCATTTGCGAAATTTCAAGTCATTCCCTTCTTTCTTGAATATAATACTAAAAGCGCCCGCAAGGCACTTTAAGTGATCCATGCGGGCGCAATGCTTTTACTTGCTGTCAGGGGTGAACACGCCCGAAACTTTCACCGTAGAAACGGTTTCGTCGGTATTCAGTCGCATCGCTGCATAGTGCTTATACGAAGTACCGGTGTATACTACGTAGTCACTCTTATACTTGCTGAAAACTCGGACAGATTCGGACGTTTCGGACGGCGGACTCATCCACTTAAAGGTCGTGTAAGGGGTCATACCGGGCCCAACGATACCAGTGTGCAGATTCTTCTTCGGAATAGCGCTCCACTTGGTCACTCGAATGGAGGCGTACCATTTCGTCGAATCGTTTTTTCTGGCATACTCATTGCTGGGGTAGTAACCTTCGGTAGCCGCGCTGGCTTTCATGGTAAAACCAAATTCTTTGACATCCGCCGCAGCAAAGGCAGTGCTGCAGAAGGACAAGAGCATGATCGCCATCAGGGCGATAGCTGCAAAACGCTTCATCATTATACTGACCTCCCATTAAAGTATTGTCTTTCGATGAGAACTGTGTTATACTGTACTCGTCCTTGCTATATCTATCTTGACCGGATAGCGGCCACAGCGTGGCTCTCGTTATAGCAGGGACTTTCTTTTCTTCCTGCGCATTACGCCATCAACCTCCTTTTGTATGTTCATATGGCCGATCAGCTGACTGGATTGCCAGTTTTTCGATGCCATGGGATTTAGTGAATGACCGCTCAGATTTCATGCTGTTCTACTTAATAGATGCATGAAAGAGGACGAGTGCAAATCATTTTTTTGAATACGTCATTTCGGTCGAGGTCGTTTTAACCTCTTCCTTTTTACCTTCTGAATTGGTTACGGTGCCGGTAACCACAACCTTGTACGTGCCTTCGCTTACCTGCCGGGTTTTCTCAATCTCCAGGATCTGACCAGAATGGGAATCGCTCCAGCCAGTAACCTTTGTCCATGATGATCCTGACTTCTTGTACAGTGTAACGGTCATTGAAATGTCGCTTTTCATATTATTCGCTTTAATATGACCAACGCACGTTGCCTTCCCGCTGTCACTGATCGTAAGAGAAGCCTTTACCTTTCTGGTATAGAGATAAAGCGGCGAAACCGTATCGTCTTTTACCGCAGCAAATGCCGAACCGGAAATCGTAAGCAGCATAATCCCAACCAGAACCATCGCCATCCCCCTGAACCATCTCATAACCAGTACCTCCTCATCGTTTTGTCTTACATACTATAGATGCATTAGCGATCCTGTTTGCAAATATTTTTTACAAAAAAATCTGCGCCTTTTTTAGACGCAGATTTTCGTATGCTATATAAGTGCTCAATTAATGCTCAATCAGAATCACGCTGGCGGCGACACGCAGAGCCGCCTCCTTCGTGCCGTCTATCTCGACGGTAAAGAGCCTGTTGTTAGCAGACCATACAACGGCTGCCCACCCATCCTTTTCAATAAGTGTCGCTTCTGCGCCGTTGATGAGCACAGAAGACAGATTAGCATTTTCGGTATCAAGGCTGGCTCTTGCTCCATATGTTTCTTCCGAGAAGCTTAGACTGTTTCCAGCTTTATCATAGTAGATTGCTTCTGAAGAATAGCAGCGGTCAAATTCAAACCCTTCCGGAATGTAGGCGGGATAAAAGTCTCCGGCCCATTCCTGCGGCACATTTATTGTAGTCTCGGACGGAACAAGCCCGTAGGACGTGCGTTCCGGATATGTCTGGACGTCCAGCTTCAGCAAGCCGATTTGAACCATATGAACTGTTGCCATGGCTGAACCGACGCTGACCATGACCAGCAGCGCGATGGCGGCAGCAACACGCGCACATCGAGGAAATCGCCGTTTCTGTGCGGTCTGCGGCCTTCGCCTGCTCGTGTGCACAGCAATGTCCCTGAGTACCTTTTCTTCCATTTCCCGGATTGGTTGGCTCTGCCCCGCGCCGGCCGGATCGACTTCTGCGACCAGTTCATCCACTTCCTGTTCAAATTCCTGCTGCAATGCCAGCCTGATCTTGAGATCTGCGATTTTCTGCATGATCTCCTTTGAACTCAGATATTCTTCACACATGCGAACTGTCTCCCTTTTTGATTTCATCCTTCAATGCTCTGCGCGCAAGCGTCAGATAGTATCGGACGCTGTTTCTGGAGATTCTCAGCTGCTGGCTGATTTTTTTATCATCCAGTTGACTGAAGTATTTCATCTCCAGCAGATCACGATCTCTCGGTTTCAGGCGTTTCAGCGCCTGACGTATAACCTGACTTTCCGCTTCGCTGATCAGCGCTGCGTCAAGATCGTCTTGCGAAGTGGCCGCACAGTCCAGAATTCGTTCGTCGTCCACCAGATAGCAGTTCTCGCTGTGCCGCTGACGCAGATACATGAGCGAAGTATTCTTGACAATGGAGAGAATGTACGACGTTTGCTTCTGCACGGAGATTTCCCGCAGATAGCCGATCTTCTCAATCATTTTCAGACAGGACTCGGAGACCATGTCGCAGGCCGTATGATGCTCCTTGACGATCTTCAGCGCCATGGCATACATACCGCGCTCGTTTTTAAGAAACAGTCCCGTGATATAATCCCGGTCACTTTCGTCTTCAATCGCCATGATCACTATCGGTATCATCTGGACGGTGTCCTTTCTTTTGAAGTCGGCACAAACCTGCCGGAATCCCTGTGCCGCAATATCCCCGCTCATTATATAATAGATGCAGAGATCGGTCAAAGTGCAAATCATTTTCTTGAACTTTTTTCTGATCAGCCATGGTTGCAGAATTTTTGAGAATTACTTAACTTGACAAAAATCTGTCAACGACTGACAAAAAGCGTCGCAGCTGCAGCGCATCATCGAACATGATGCATCAAAACAGATAACTCTTCTCCTGTGCCGTTGACTTCCGGCGCATTGTATGGCGTAATGTCACTGACCTCGATATGCGAGGAAAAGGCAATTGTCATACAGTGCAGCAGGAGGAGACCAATATCATGCGGCGAATTTTGGAAGATTTATATCACGGCAACCTGACCGCAAGCAGGCAGACGTTCCGGCGCGGCACAAAGTATGCCCGCGCGCTCGCCAGGCTAGCAGAGACTGAGGACGCTCTGGGACGGAAATTAGCCCCGGAAGATCATCCGCTGTTGGCCGAATACGCAATGGCCAGCGCGGGGCTGACCAGCGTATCGCTCGAGGAAGCGTATATTGAGGGTTTTCGGACAGGCGCACGGATTATGTTGGCGGTGCTGCAGGAGGACAAACCGCAGGAGGGCAAGGGCGAAGACCAGGCGTGAGTTATTGCAGCCTGCGCATTGAACGAAGCAGAGCAACCATTCTGCTTTAGTATTCCTCATCCGCGTCAGTTTTCCGCATCCCCATGAATTGCCAGATACCTCTTCACATCTGTTTCCGTCGCGATGCTTTCCGGGTTCAGAACACCCATAACGCGCCCGATCAGGTAGACGGATTCCTCGTCGGAGAAGTGCATGACGTCATATTTGGGATTCAGGGAGTGCAGACCGTCCTCCCGGTATTCCTTGATGTATGTTTCGTTGCCCACAATAAACGCGCCGATCTCGCCTTCCTTCAGTTCGGGCGCATCCGGAATCCGCCGCACCAGCACCAGATCGCCGTCGTGGTACTCCGGCTCCATACTGTCGCCGCTGACGCTGAATACGCAGTCGGCGCGGTCGACCGCCTCAGAAGCGTACAGAAAGATGGGCTCGCCCTCGTCCTCGAACTCCGTCGGGTCGCCGATACCCGCCGCCAGAGAACGTTCGAAAAAGGTGAGCTTTCGGATCTTCGGACAGCTTTCCGCCGCCTGAACCTCGAGCAGCGTATCTACCAGACGGTTGACCGCATGCCGATGCCCTTGAGAGAGCTGACGGTATCCGTCAATAAGCAGCTGCTCGCCGGCGGTGTATTGAACGGTGGGGTCCTCCACGTCGAACAATTCGTAGAAAGTGATATGCAGCGCTTCACAGATTGCGGGCAGCAGATTTACGTCCGGCCTTCCTCGCCCATTCTCCCAATTGCATACGGAGTTTCCGGTAATCCCGATCCGCCGGGCAAGCTCTTTCTGCTCTATGCCCATCTGGAGCCGGTAATGACGGATTCGTTCGCAGAGAATGGGAACCGAGGGCACTTCCACCGGTTTGCCTGTGTTCATATCAATAATGTTTCCGGCTGCGGGCGTCGACCGCTCAAAGGACCGCCTTGGCATTGGAACTCTCCTTTCGGCGGATGCAGTCATCCGCATACATGGTTCTATCGTTCTCATATATTATAACACATTAATGCATCTCTGTAAATAGGAATTGCGGTTTACAAGAATGCGTTAATGTGTTATAATTCTGGCAGTTACGTTTCGCAGCCGTCTGCTGCATTGCCGGAAGGAGAACGCAGAAAGTGAAAGAAGCCGCCATTACGCACAGCCCTCATGCCTTCGTTCCGAAAAAGGAACTGACTGAGGAAGAACGGCGGGAGCGCTACCGCACCCGCATCGACGAATCCATCAGGCCGTATACGGTGATCGACGTTTTGACCAGAGTCTATCATCGCAGCTTTGAGGACGATCTGCTGGAGTATATCGGGAAACATCCCGAGCCGTTTCAGATAGCTTCGGAAAAATGGAAGCTTTCCCGCGCATGGGTCAACAGTCTGCGGATCATCCGCCCGGAGTCCGTCTTTTTTCAGAAAATCAAGGATTTTCAGGTGGATATTGCGGTGGAAGTCGGGATTCGGATTGAGGAAGTGCGGCAGAGCGGAGGTCTGCTGAAGCGCCGGCGCGCCTTCCGCCAGACGCTCCGGCTGCGGTACAGTCTCGATCTGCGCCCCTGCCGCATGGACTGCCGCTATCTGGGCGCGATTCTGGACGAAAAGGAAAGCCTGATTGCAAAGGACAAGACGGGAATCACCGTGGATAAGTACCTGATTCCCGTGCTGAAGGATAAGGATTACTTCTTTATGTCAAGGGTGATTCTGTATTCCTTCATGCCCGAACAGATCGACAGTGAACAGCCCTTTGATCCGGAACGATGGATCTGGGAAATGGGGCTTACGCTGAAATACGGGTGTTTTCCGGAAAATGGAGTGCTGGGCGAATACTTTTTCGGCTTTGGTACGGTAGAAACGCAGGACGCGGAAACGGGTGAAATGACCAGCAGCGACATCAACCCCGGCACAGTCGTAATCAACCGCAGCATTCTGCGTTCGGAAGGTTCACGGTGTATTACCCTGGCTCACGAAGGGGCGCACCATTATCTGGATCGTTTCTTCTTTCTGCTCCAGAAAACCCATGGTCACGAATACTGTTCCTATCTGTGCAAACGACGCAAAGCGGGCGAGAAGGAGGAAGAACGGTGGGCGCCCGTGGAGCTTATGGAAATGCAGGCCAACAAGCTGCCGGGATATCTGATGATTCAGGAAAAGCCCGGAAAAGCTTATGCGGAGAAGCTGATGGCTTCCTACGGCGGAGAGCGAAGCCTTGATAATATGCGCAGTCTGATTCGCGATATGGCGGAACATTTTCACACCACGGAAACGACGGCGCGGACGAGACTGCTGGATCTGGGGTATAACGAGGTGCGGGGATTGCTGCGCTCAGCGAACGGCAGGCTGGTGCCGTCATATCTTTCGGACCTCTCCGGCAACGACATCTATCTGGTCAGTGAATCGGAGGGTATACAGGAGTACCTGAGAAACCCGGATTTTCGGGCGGTGCTCAATTCCGGGAAATATCTCTATGCGGAAGGACACTACTGCCGGAACGAGCGGGAATACCTGTTTTACGATCAGTTTGGATGCAGGCACCTGTCAGCCTACGCGCGGAATCATATGTCAGAATGCTGTCTGGTGTTCAGGCAGGGGCGGCGGAATGCGGCGACCCGTCTGATCAACGGCGTTTTTCAGAAAAATGTTGGGCGTGGACGGAAGGCTGTTGAGTACGTCGGGCCGAACGGAGAAAGCCCACTTACCGCGGATGGAAAGGCGCTGCGGGCGCGGATGGCGAAGGAAATGGCGGAAACGTCGATCATTGCGAAGTCGTTTAATCAGATGACTGTCGACCTGATGGACCAAAAGCGAACGACGATCCGAGCCATGGCGGATGCGACCGGGATGTCTGAAGAGACAATTCGAAACATGCGGAACGATCCGGAGCGTGTTTTTCCCATTCAGGGGATCGTCGCCTTCTGCATCGCACTGCATCTTTCTCCGGAAACGAGCCGGGCGTATATCACGGCCAGCCCAAGCAAGTTTCTGAACAACACGGACATGAAGCTGTATCAGTATGCGCTGGCGCAATGGTACGATCTTCCGGTAAGCGTGGTGAACCGGAGGCTGGTGGAGGCGGGTGCGAAACCGCTCACGAGCCTTGTGGACGGCTATGATGAAAACGGGGTGCGAATGGCATAAACAGGCGCTTCATCAAGAAGAGGCATACAGGGCAATAGAAGAAAAGGAACAGAGAAGCAGTCAGTTTCGAGGCTGCCGGGCGATCAAGCATGCCCGGCAGCTTTATTTTTTTGATTTTTTGTCTCCAGGGGGGGTACGAAACGTACCCCCCTCAAAAGTGGCTATTTACAGGGGATTTCGCCGGTTAGACGCCTCTAAAATCGGCTTAAAAACCCCAAAAAGGGCCTAAATGGGGTACGCTTCGTACCTCCCCAAGACCCGCTTTTGCTGCTATCATAATACCCGTGAGGTGGCCACCCACAAAATCAGAAACACGGTAACGCA
>UQYI01000001.1 GCA_900545265.1 uncultured Eubacteriales bacterium | reverse complement strand
ACGTATTGAAAAAATACCTTGGTGAAGCGAAGAAAAATTACGATTATGTATTGATAGACTGTACTCCGTCGCTGGGTATGGTTACAGTAAACGCCCTTTCAGCAGCAGACAGTCTGATAATTCCGTCACAGCCGAATTTTTTGTCCGCAAAGGGACTTGATCTTCTTATGCATACCGTTGCCGGAGTGAAAAGAAATATAAATCCCGGTATTAAAATAGACGGGATATTGATAACCATGGTAAACGGCAGAACAAGAAACGCCAAGGAAATAAGCAGAACTCTTAGGGAGCATTACGGCGTCAAGATAAGGATATTCAAAACCGAGATACCATATTCGGTAAAAGCGGCGGAGGCAAGCGAAAAAGGAAAAAGCATACTGAGCTATGACAAAAGAGGAAAGGTCGCCGCGGCATACCGAAATTTAACGCAGGAGGTGTTGGAGATTGAACGGCAGCGAATTAGGTCTGACAGGGTACGATGATCTGTTTGAAACTGACGAAAGCCGGGAAATAAAAAAGCAGCTCCCTCCCCACTGCGGGAGAAGGCTGCCGCAAAGCGTATGTACGTCATGCTCCCCTCCGGGGGAGCTTTTTTCGTGAAAGCGGGGGTGGGCGGGGCTGCTTTTGGCCCCGGAGGGGCCAAAAGCAGCGCCCCGGGCCGAAGGCCCCGGGCGCTGCGGGCCAGGGACCGGCCTGCAGCCCCGCCCCTTCGCTTCCCGGCAAAACGGAGCGGGTACGCCGGATCCGGAGCCTGCAAAAAAGCGTTGGGGCTACATCCGGTCCAGATACGCAGCGCCGATCATCCCGGCGTCGTTGCCCAGGGCGGCCCGGCGGATAGGGGGCGTGCCGATGGCGTCGGAAGCCATAACGTACCCCGGGGTCTTGCGGTTCAGCCGGTCCGTCAGGTAATCCCCCTGATTGGAAAGCCCTCCGCCGATAAGCACCACCTGGGGCCGGAAGCAGGTGATCAGGGAGCCGATAGCCTGGCTCAGATAGTCCGTATAGGCTTCCACCACCCGGTGGGCGGCGGCATCCCCCAGCTTGTCACATTCAAAGGCGGTGCGCCCGTCCACCAGCCCCGCTTCCCGGGCAAAGGCGTGCATCCGGGAGGAGGGATCCGCCTCCATGGCCCGCCGGGTATCCCGGATCAGGCTGGAAACGGAACAGTAGGCCTCTATGCAGCCCCGGTGGCCGCAGCCGCAGGGCGCTCCGTTCATGCACAGGGTCATATGCCCCAGCTCCATGCCCATGCCGTCTCCGCCGCAGAGCATCCGCCCTCCGGCAATGACGCCGCCGCCTACCCCGGTGCCCAGCGTCAGCAGCAGCACATCCTGACAGCCCCGGGCGGCTCCGGCCAGCGTTTCGCCGATAACGGCGCAGTTGGCGTCGTTCCCCACATAGGCGGGGATGGGCAGGTGCTTTTGCGCCTCCTCCAGAAAGGGCACCTGGTGCCAATCCCCCATGTTGGGGGCCAGAGCCACCAGACCGGTGCGGCCGTTCAGCAGCCCCGGTATGCCAAAGCCCACGCAGGGAAAGTCTGCCAGCTCCCGGCCGGCCTGCCGGGCCGCCAGCTCCGCTCCCCGGACTATGTTGCTGATGACCTCTTTATAGGGTTTGTCCGCTTCCGTAGGCACGCTGACCCGGGCCACGATGGTGTTGTCTTCTCCGATTACGCCGGCTTTGATAAAGGTGCCGCCAACGTCTACTCCCAATCTGAACATACTTTTTTCTCCCTATTCCATGGTTTTCAAGGCTGCCGCCAGATCGCTGGCCCGCAGCATTCGTTCTTTCAGCAGGGCAAAGGCTTTTTCGGCGCTGACGCCCAGCAGCCAGCTGCCCAGACAGGCCCCTTCCGTGGGGCTTTTGCCCTGACACAGCATGGCCAGGATCAGCCCCGTCAGCGTGTCGCCGGAGCCGCCCTTGGCAAGGCCGCCGTTGCCTTCCGCCGTCAGATAGGTCCCTTCCGGGCCGGCAATGACCGTTACCGTACCCTTGAGCAGCACCACGCAGCCCCAGTCCTCCGCCATGGCCCGGGCCATGGTCAAGGGATCCTGCAGGATCTCTCCGGTGGTTCTGCGGGCAAGGCGGGCGGCTTCCCCCGGGTGGGGGGTCAGAATGATGCGCCCGTGGAGCTTCTTCAGCAGCTCCCGGCGGCGGGCCATATGGTTCAGCCCGTCCGCATCCGCAACGGCCGGCAGCCCGGAAGAAAACGCCGCCTCCAGCAGGGCGGAAAAGGTGCCCCCGGCGGGATCCGGATCCGTTCCCCAGCCGCAGCCCAGGGCCAGAGCCGATTTTCCGGGAAGCGTTTCCTCCAGCAGCGGGAGGGCGTTCCTTTGCCAGCTTTCCCCTACGGAACGGAACACCGCCTCCGGCAGCCGGGCAAAATAGGGCCGGGCGGATTCCGTGCTCAGGGCCGTCAGCACCCCGCAGCCACCGGCCAGGGCGCTTTGCCCGGCCAACAGCGCCGCTCCCGGGTACTGGGGGCTTCCGGCCAGCAGGAGCCCCTTGCCGCAGTCTCCCTTATGGGCGTTAAAAGGGCGGGGCGGGAGCGCGGCCTTTGCCGCCGCCTCCCCGAAGGGGCGGACGATCCCGGCCTGCAGGGCGTTTCGCCAATAGGGGGTCAGGGCCTGTTCTCTCACGGTTCCGCCTCCCAAAGGGCTTCTTCGCAGGGCGTAGTTTCCCCGTCTCCCAGAGCTTCCGCCGCCAGGGCGTAGGCCCGGCAGCTGATCTCGCCGGAATAGCCGCGGCTCATGAGCCGCCGGAGCACCCGCTCCCGCCGTTCCTTTTCCGGCAGGGAAATCATCTGCCGGTAAAATTTCTCTGCAACCTTTTGGGCGTTATCCAGGTCTGTCTGTTGTGGGAGCTCCTCCAGAGCGGCCTCCATAGCCTCCTGAGAGAGCCGGTGCTCCCGGAGCTGCCGCATCAGGTGGGCCCGGCTCACCGGTTTGGTGGCCAGCCGGGTGCGCACAAACTCCCGGGCATAGGCAAAGTCGTCCAGCAGCCCCAGCTCCTTCAGCCGGGCCACGGCGGCCTCCACGTCCGCTTCCCCGTAGTCAAGGCCGTCCAGAAAGGCTTCCACCTCCCCCACAGAGCGCATCCGGGGGGTAAGATACCGCAGGGCGGCGTCCAGGGGGCCTTCATAAGTGGGTGTTCGCTTCATACTCATATAAGGAAGTATACACGCAAATCCGCCGTTTGTATATCCTTGGGGGCAAAATGGCTCTTTCTTTTTCCGCTTGCAGAAGAAGAAAAGAAAACGGCGGAAAGCGGACATATTTCACAGAATTGTAACTTCTTCTTAAAGACTTTGGGCAGGGTATGGATTTCTGAAAAAAATCCGTTACAATGATAGATACCAAAATGAGGAGGACTGTAATGAGCAGTTTGAGCAAAAAACAAAAGGGACTGGTTTTCGGCGGATCCGCTGCCGTGCTGGGGGTGGCGGCTGTGGCCGTGGCCCTGCTGATGCAGTCGCCGGCAGCCCCGGTTATCGGTGAAAATCCCACAGCTACGGCCCATATGGGGCAGGCGGATGTGAGCATCTCCACCCCGGCGCCGGACGTGGAAAAACAGCGGCAGGAGGAGCTTGCCCTGATCACCTCCCGGCTTACCATGCTCAAGGGCACCCGGATCCATGGGGTGGATGTGAGCAATATGACCAAGGAGCAGGCCAAACAGGCCGTGGAAAGCACACTGGAGGCTTCCGGTGCAGAGGTGAAGCTGACGCTCCTGCAGGAAAACGGCGTCATGCCCAGCGCCGCCCCGGCGGATGAGGCGGACGCTCCGGCGGATACCGGCGACGGGGAGGAAGAGGAAGCCCCCATCCTGTATACCAAAACGGACAAGGGGGTGGTATATACCCCCACGGCCCGGAACCTTATTCTGACCGCCGATGTGGACAAGGCCGTGCAGGAGGCTTTTGATCTGGCCCGGGACAGCCAGGATTATGAAGGCACCATGGCGCTGGTCAACAACATCGCCCAAAACGGGAAGGATATCGCCCTGTCCTATACCGCCAGCTCGGAATCCGTTCAGGCCTATGTGGAGGATATCTCCTTCCTGATCGACAAGCCTGCGGTGAACAAGGCCTATAACGTGGATCCGAATACCCACAAGCTCTCCGTTACCGAGTGTGAAGACGGATACGGCATTGACCGGGAGGCGCTGGAAAAAAGCATTCTGGAGCTGGATCCCACCCGGGAAGCGGAACTGGTCATCCCCATGCAGGTGCTTCAGGGCAGTGACGCCGCCCAGGAATATGTGCTCCGGGGGGAATACAAAACCAGCTTCAAAGGCTCCTCTTCCAACCGCAAGTATAATATCAAAAAGGGAAGCGAGCTTATCAACGGCACCATCCTCAAGCCCGGAGAGGTGTTTTCCACCAACGCCAAGCTGGGGCAGCGCACCACGAAAAACGGCTGGAAGCTGGCTCCCGCTTATGTAAGCGGCGCCCATGAGGATCAGCCCGGGGGCGGCGTCTGCCAGCTGAGCAGCACCCTGTTCAACGCCGTGACCTATGCGGATCTGGAGGTGGTGGACAGGCGGAACCATTCCATGCCCGTAAGCTATGTGAGCAAGGGCCGGGACGCCACCATCAACTCCGTGGGCAATATCATCGACTTCAAGTTCAAAAACAGCACCGAAGGGGATATCATCATCGTCAGCTATGTAAGCGGGAACGATCTGTACTTTGATATCTACGGCCTGCCCAAATCGGATGAATTTGATACCATCGAGATAGAGACCAAGCAGATATCCTCCCAGGGCATCACCACGGAATATACGGAGGATCCCTCCAAGGGCACCGATTACGAAGAAGTGCTCAGCAAGGGCTCCAAGGGCTACAAGTACAAGACCTATGTCTATTACTACAAGAACGGGCAGCTGCTGGAGGACAGGACCATTGTGTATGATTCCGTATACAAGATGTTCCCCAAGCAGGTGGTGGTAGGCACCAAGACCGGCGAAGGGGGCAAGAGCGATCCTACGCCCACGCCCAAGGGGGAGGATACCCCCACCGTTACGCCGGATCCCGGTGCGGAGATACCGGATACCCCGGAGGGATAAACCAGCGCACATACAGCCACAGCAGGCGGACGCGGCGGATACCGTGCCCGCCTTTTTATATGGTTCGTATACGCAGCCCCGGGGGCGCACGTTCCGGCGGCAGAGCCGCCGGAACCCTGCGGGGCCGTGCCCCGCAGGCGTGCCGTCAGGCACGCGGTGCGCCCCCGCCCTGCGCTTCCCGCTCAGGCTGCGATCGGGCGCGTCCCGGGAAGCGCTCACAGGGAAACCCGTAAAGGCGGGGCCTGCTGTTTTTTGCTCCGCAGGCCACGGAACCGGGCGGGAAGCATATTCCCTTTTTCCTTCGGGGCGTGTATAATAAGCAGGATATTTTCCGTGAGGTACACTTTGGTATGAAAAAAGGGCAGCATATTCTGTCTGTGCTCAATCTGGCGGGCTTTGCCCTGGGGGCGGCTCTGGGGCTGCTGTGGCCCGGCTTCTTTGAAAAGATCGGGTTCATCGGCACCGTATATGTAAATCTTCTCAAGCTCATGGTGATCCCGGTGCTCATGTGCACGGTGTTCTGCGCCGTGGCGCAGGGGGTGAGCCGGGCTACCCGCCTGCTGGGAAAGACCGTGACCCTGTTTGCCCTGATGTTTGCCCTCTCCTTTTTGCTGACGGCTGCCGGGGTGGGGCTGCTGCAGCCCGGAGCAGGCGTTTCCCTGGCCGGAGAAGTCTGGCAGGGGGAGGGGGCGGCCCTGTCCCTGAGCGAGTTCTTTATCAGTATCTTTCCTTCCAACATCATAGACGCCATGGGCCGGGGCTCCATGATGCCCTGCATTCTCTTTGCCGCCGCCTGCGGTCTGGGCGCAGGGAAGAAGGGGGCCGGGGGGCTGATCTCACTGGTAAAAGAGGCCGAAAGCGTCCTGTATTATGTGCTGGGGGGCATTATGTATCTGACCCCCCTGGGAGTATTTTCCCTGATGGGCAAGGCGGTGAGCAGCTTTGGCGGGGAGGTGCTGGCCACTTCCCTGACCTATATCCTCTTTGCCTGGGGCGGGTGCCTGGCGGTGCTGCTGGTGGTGATGATGCTGCCTTTGTGGCTGTTTGCCCGGGTAACGCCCCTGCAATACTTCCGGCGCATGAGCCGGGTGCTCATAACGGCCCTGTCCACCTGTTCCTCCGCCGCCACCCTGCCGGAGACACTGCGCACCTGCCGGGAGGAATTCGGCGTGCCGGAAAAGTTTACCGGGCTGGTGGCGCCCCTGGGCTGCACCATCCATATGTGCGGCGGGGCGGTAAGCTTCTGCCTGCTGGGGCTGTTTACCATGCAGATGGCGGGGCAGAGCGTCAGCCTGGGCAGTTTTGTGTATATGCTGCTGGTGGCGGAGATCATGAACATGGCTGCCCCGGGGATCCCCGGGGGCGGCATCGTTCTGGGGGCGGGCTATCTGGGCATTATCGGGGCGCCGCTGAGCATCATGGGCATGTACAGCGGCATCTACCGGGTGCTGGATATGGCGTATACCACCCTGAACGTAGCCGGAGACGTAACGGCCAACGTGCTCCTGTATGAAAGCGAACGGAGGAAACGCCAGTGAAGTATTCTGCCGCTGCCGGGATAGAGCCCTCCCTGATCATGGAGCTGGACGCACTGGCCAAGGAGATGGCGCTGGCCGGGAAGCGCATTTTGAATCTGTCTGCCGGAGAGCCCATAGAGGCCGCCGCTCCCGCCGGGAAGGAAGGGGCGCTGCAGGCGGTGCGGCAGGATTTTTCCGGATACACCGCCGCTTCCGGGGCGCCCTTTATGAAGGAGGCCGCCGCCCGCTTTCTGGGAACGGATTCTGCCCATGTGACCGTATCCGCCGGGGCCAAGCCCCTGGTCAATGCGGCCCTGCGGTGCGCGGCGGGGCAGGGGGACGAGATACTTATCCCCGTGCCCTGCTACCCCAGCTTTTATGAGATGGCCCTGCTGACGGGAGCCGCCCCCGTGCTGGTGCAGGGCACCGGGCCCCTGTACAAGCTTACGGAAAGAGATCTGCTGGGGGCTGTTACCCCCCGGACGGCCGCTTTGATCCTGAACAATCCCAACAACCCCACCGGCGCCCTTTACAGCCGGGAGGAGCTGGAGCCCCTTGTGGATATATGCCGGCAGCGGGGCATTTGGTGCGTGGCGGACGAGGTATACGGGGGGCTTGTGTATGACGGGCAGCCCTTTGTACGGGCCATGGAACTGGAGGGGAACGAGGGCTGTGTGGTAACGGTAGACTGTGTTTCCAAGCGTTTCTGCATGCCGGGCTACCGGATCGGCTTTGCCGCCGGGCCTCAAAAGATGACCCGGGCCATGAGCGCCTACCTGGGCCAGACCCTGGGCCCTCCCTGCTCCCTGACCCAGCAGGCCGCCGCCGCCGCTCTGGAGGCGGGGCCGGGCTTTACCCGCGCCATGTGCCGGGCATACGAAAAACGCCGGGACTATTGCCTTTCCCGGCTGGAGGCCATGGACGGTCTCCGGTGCGAAAAGCCCCAGGGGGCCTTTTATCTCTTTCCAAACATAGAGCAGGCCCTGAAGGACGGGGGCTGGGAAGGGGATATCCCCTTCTGCATGGAACTGCTGCGGAGCAAGGGGCTGGCTATTTCCCCGGGGACGGCCTTCCGGCTGCCGGGGCACCTGCGTATTGCCTATGTCCGCCCGGAGGAAGAACTGAAGGAGGCCATGGATCTGCTGGAGGCCTTCCTGCTTGGGCGGTAAGCCCCTGTGCGGCCGCAAAAAGGCAAAAAACGTGTTTCTGAAAGCGGTGTGACTGCGGTCGCACCGTTTTCTTTTTGTGGAAGGGAAAGCCCGCCCTGCCGGAGCCGGTAAACGACTTTTTCGGGTATCCGAGACAGGAACGCTGTGCGATTCCATAAAAAATGCACAAGGAGGGGAACCCTACGCTGTATGTCTGCCGGCTTTTGGGCTGGCCGCTCCGGTTCTGCCCGTGCTGAGACGAAAATTCAAATCCGGCAGAAACGACCGGGACTCTGAACACAAGCGTATCAGCGGAAAGCTTCCGGATAATTTTGACGAAGAATCCGGTTTTGCTGACAGGTATGCCCGCAGATGTTCCGGAAACGGCAAACCCGGGCGGAGTATGGCGACTTCTGTGCTGTGTGAACCGGGCAGAATATGGGAGAAGCTACCGCTCCTGCACTTCCTTGCCGCTAAGGTGCTCCACTTCGATCTCAAAAAGGCGGACGGCCTTTCCGGCCCGGGCGATCTCTTCCTCCACCAGCGCCTCACAGGAGTAGTATTTCATGGCAAGCTTTCTTAAAAGCTCCATGGCCCGGGGGTGGTCCGTCACCGGACGGCACAGGTCGAACACAACAACGCTTTGCACAAAGGGCGCCCATGCTTCCGCTTTGACAGTCTCATTGCCGTATACCGTAAAGCACACCTTGCCGCAGGCTTGCAGGGCATCGGCTTTGTGGCCGGTGGGGGACCCATGAAACCAGATCTTTTGGGAATCCCGGTCATAGAAGTAGTTCACCGGAATGGCATAAGGATAGCCGTTATCTCCGTTTACGGCTAAAACGCCCCGCCGGCAGGACTGCAGAAGCGCTTCTGCGGCCGGGATACTGAGTTCGTTTTTCTTTTTTCAAATTTCTCTGAACATGCAGGCACGCTCCTGGCTGCATTGGAATATGGTTCGGGCCTTCGTTCCTGCTGCCTCACATCTGTAAACGGGGCATGGGACCGGGCGCAGCGGGGTAAGATCCATACGGGGGCTGGGGCGTGCCCGGCCGGTTTTCGCGCCGGTTCGGGGTGGGGGCGCTGGGCTGCGGCACAGCCGCAGCGCGGCGGCCGCTCTGCGGCCCCCGCTCTTTGGCGCCTCCGGCGCCAAAGCCAGCGCCCCGCCTCCCGAACAGCCGCTCAAAAGGGGAGTGCCTCGGCTTCGAGTACACGCAGCTCCGGGGGGGCAGGCTCCCCGGCGGCAAAGGAGAGCACGTATCCCGGCTGCAGCAGGGTGCTGAAATGGTACAGCCGCCCGGCGTACAGGCAGGGCTCCAGCACGGAAAAGGTGCGGGGCGGCAGGGCAAACCCCAGGCCGCTGGCCTTCATCATGGCCTCCTTCCGGGTAAAAAGCGTAAAAAAATCCATCCCGGCGGCCAGTTCCTCCGGCCGGGCCAGCTTGCGGAGCAGCCCCGGGCTTACCGGCCTGACCTGCTGGATATCCGCCCCCAGAGGGGCGTCGCTTACGGCCAGCAGGGCATAGTCCCCGCTGTGGGAAAGGCTGAAGCAGGGGCCGCCGCCGGATAAAGCGGGCTTCCCCCAGGGGTTGAAGGAAATGTCCTCCTCCCGCCGCACCCCCAGCACCCGGTGCAGGAGCATACCGGCCCCCAGCAGCCGCCGCTGCTCCTCCGGCAGGGGGCAGGCTTCTATCCGTTTCTGCCGGGAGGGGAGCGTCATGGCAAGCGCCCGGGCAAACAGAGCCGGGTCGCAGAGGGGGGAAACATCCAGTAGATACGCATTCATGTCCCTATCATAGCAGAGCCTCGCCCAAAACGGAAGCCGGGCCGTGGAAAAACAAGGAAAAACCACGACCCGGCATATATGGATGCGCCCCGCAGGGCGGAATTTATAGTCTGCCTTTTTCGTAAAAGTAGCTATCTTTTAGGGGTAAGGCAGGAAACC
The DNA here is from genome assembly GCA_900545265.1 of uncultured Eubacteriales bacterium. GTDB lineage: Bacteria > Bacillota > Clostridia > Christensenellales > CAG-138 > RUG472. The sequence goes on along the minus strand of UQYI01000001.1, from coordinate 192,097 downwards.
CTTCCATACGGATTGATGAGGTTGGGGATTTAGGGATTTGGCCTCCTTTCTCTTGAACTGCCGTAAGTGTACCAGTAAAAAATGGCAGGACTATGTTTTGGAAGCGTCCAAAAGGCATTTTCTGTGTTAACAGTCTATGAACAGCGTTGACTTTGTTTTTTGCCGGGGATACCATGGTGCTATGAAAAAGATTTACCGGATTCTGGCAATTTTATCTGTCCTGCTGGGGCTGTGCGCCTGCGGGAAAAACGGAGCGGCGCAGGGCCGGCCCACATATCCGCCCGTACAGGCGGTGATCGTCACCCTGGAGCCCATGCCCGCCACCCCCGATCCTACGGCGGTGGCCAGCTTCCGCCCGCCTGCGGAGACGCCTGTCATTTCCGACGTGATCCCCGTATCGTCTTCTCCGTCGCCTTCTCCGCTGACCTATGCGGCTCCGGAGGGCGTGGATACAGTAGCATGGATCAGCGATACCCAGCATTACGCCAACATAGACGAAAACGGCATTGCGGATATCTATCCCACCATCACCGCTTTTCTCTGGAGCCACCGGCAGGAGCTGGGGCTGAAGTATGTGGTCCACACCGGGGATCTGGTCCACCGCAACGGCCGGGAGGATAACTGGCAGCGGGCCAAATCCGCCATGGATCTGCTGGAGGATATCCCTGTGGGCGTGCTGGCCGGGAACCACGATATGGCCGAAGATACGGGGGGCTACACCCTCTACAGGAAATACTTTGGGGAAAAGTTTTATAAGGACCGGGCGTATTACGGCGAAAGCTTTGAAGACAACCGGGGCCATTACGACCTGATTACCCTGGGGGGCCGGGACTATATCTTTGTATACATGAGCTTTGCCCCGGATGAAAAGGCCCTGCGCTTTATCCGGGACAGTCTGGACCGGTATCCGGACAGGGTGGGCATTCTGTGCCTGCATGATTTTCTGACCACCGAAGGCACCCGTTCCCAGATGGGGGAGACCATCGAAGCGCAGATCGTGGCCCGCTGTCCCAACCTGTATATGGTGCTCTGCGGCCACCGCTATGGCCTGTACTGCCTGACCAGCCGGTATGACGATGACGGAGACGGCACCCCCGAGCGGACGGTGTATGAGATGATGCAGAACTATCAGGCTGCCGGGAAGGAGGGGGGCGGCGGCTACTTCCGGCTCATGCAGTTTGATGAAGCGGCCGGGTGCATCCGCACCATCACCTACTCCGCCTATCTTAACGATTTTAACTGGCTGGATGATCCGGCTCACCGGGAAAAACGCTACGAAATGGACGAAAACAGCGAGACCTTTACTCTGCCCATGCCCTGGAAGCAGGGAGGATAAAGCGGGAAGGAGCAAGGTATGACCGCCTTTGTACTGAAACTCATCGCCGGGGTCTGTATGGCTATCGACCATCTGGGGATAGTGCTGAGCTACAGGAACCCCGCCTTTTCCGGGGAGGAATATCTGGCCTTTCGCGCACTGGGGCGGGTGGCTTTCCCCCTGTACTGCTTTTTGCTGGTAAACGGGCTGGAAAAGACCCGCAGCCGGGAGAAGTATCTGGAAAGGATGCTGCTGTTCACCCTGCTTTCGCAAATCCCCTTTTCGCTGGCTTTGACCCATGGGAACTATATGCCCGGGGCAGCCTGGGGCCCCCTGACCCTGACCCTTGCCCGGGAGCCCCGGCAGCTGCTGCTTCTGGGGCTGGCCTTTGCGCTGTATGCGGGGGGCTGGGCCTGCAGACCCCGCAAAAGCTGGCTGTATATGGGCCTGTGCCTGGCGGCATCCTGCCTGCGGGTCACGGCGGGGAATATCATTCTGCTGGAGGGACGGGGGCTTTCCGTCATGGTCACGCTGAGCCTGGGGCTGGGGGCCGCCTGCCTGCTGGACGGACTGCTGACCCGGAAGCAGGCATACCGCTGGTATCAGTATCTGTGCTGGGCGGGGGCTTTGGGGATACTGGGCTTTGTGCTGCTGCCCGAGGCGGATTACGGTCTGGCGGGGCTGGTGCTGATCCTGGGGCTGTATCTTTGCCGCAGCAGCCGCTTTGTCCAGGGGGCCTATGTGTGCCTGTGGAGCTGGTGGTATTTTGCCGTATATTTTGAATACGGGTTCTGGGTGCTGCTCCTGTTTGCCTGCTGCTATGGCCTGTGCCGCAAAAAGGTGTGGCTCCGGGGGCTGGTTCTGGGGGCGTTTGCCCTGGTTTCCCTGCTGCTGGGCGGCGGGTATTCCTATGGCATGAACGCCTATATCATCTGCACCGCTCTGGCCGCCGTGCCCCAGTGGCTGTATGACGGGCGGCGGGGGCCGGGCTCCCGGCTGGGATTTTATCTGGTATACCCGGTGCATCTTTTGCTGCTGGGGCTTGCGGGGCTGCTGCTTTAGGGTGTATGATGCAAGGGAATCTGCCGGATAAAAGAGAGGTAACGTATGCTGCATTTTGACAGTGATTATATGGAGGGCATGCACCCGCTGATCCTGGAGCGGCTGCAAAAGGAAAACCGGATCGCCCACACGGGCTATGGGCTGGACGATATCTGTGACAGTGCCAGGGAAAAGATCCGCCGGGCCTGCGCCGCCCCGGAGGCGGAGGTGTATTTTCTGGACGGAGGCACCCAGACCAATGCCGTGGCGCTGCGGGCCATGCTGGATCTTCACGAGGGGGCGCTGGCTGCCGCAACGGGGCATATCAACGTTCACGAAGCGGGAGCCATAGAGGCGGCGGGCCACAAGGTCATCCCCCTGCCGGCCCATGAGGGCAGGCTGGATCCGGAGGAGGCAGAGGCGTATCTGAAGGCCTTTTATGCCGACGCCACCTGGCCCCATATGGTGCGGCCCGGCCTTATTTATATTTCCCACCCTACGGAATACGGCACCCTGTATACAAAGGACCAGCTGGAAAGGCTGCGGGCCCTGTGCGACAGGTATTCCCTGTACCTGTATATGGACGGAGCCCGGCTGGGCAGCGGCCTTTGCGCCCCGGGTACGGATGTGACGCTGGAGGATATTGCCCGGTACTGCCACGGCTTTTATATCGGCGGCACCAAAATGGGCGCCCTGCTGGGAGAGGCGCTGGTATTCCCCAGGCCCCTGCGCCGGGGAATGTTTTCCATCATCAAGCAGAGCGGGGCCCTGCTGGCCAAGGGCTGGCTGCTGGGGGTGCAGTTTGATACCCTGTTTACCGGGGATCTGTACCGGCAGTGCGGGCAGCATGCCGTGGATATGGCCATGGAGCTGAAGCGGGGGCTGCTGGAAAAGGGATATTCCCTGTATCTGGATTCTCCCACCAACCAGCAGTTTGTGATCCTGCCCAACGAGCAGATCCGTTCCCTGCAGGAGAAGGTATCCTTCGGCCTGTGGGATCCGGTGGACGGGGCGCATACCGTCGCCCGGTTCGTCACCTCCTGGGCCACGGAAGAGGAGCAGATCCGGCAGCTGCTGGCCCTGCTGTAACAACCAATAAATTGTAGAAAAACATATTTTTTTGCTGTTTGCAAAAGCGTGTGCGCCGTGCTATAGTCAAACCAACGGTACGCCCTGCCGCTTAACTGCGGAACACGGAAAGGGGTAAGAACCCACGAGTCGGTCACTGTGCGGGGGAGAGATCTCCCAAGTCAGATACGTGGGGGCGGGCCGATGTTTTCTGCCGAAACTGGAAAGCATGCATGTAATCCGATATGGTTCGCCTCCTGCCGCCCTTTGTACGCCTGTCGTAAAAGGGTCTGGTGCGGGGCTGGATGGGATGCCATGATGCTTGGCGGCGTCCCTGTTTTTTTACAAAAAGGGACCCCGTCAGGGGTTCTTTTTCGTGCGGAAACATCCGGCCGGCACCTGATATGCGGGAGGCTTTTTGTATGCCTGCGCTCCCGGTATCCGCTGCCGGACGGGCAAAAAGAACTTTTATAAGGAATCATGTATGCACGAACGTATCCGCTGCAAAGCGCTGGAAGATAAGCTCATGACCGCCCGGGAGGCCGCCGCTCTCTTTTCCGGAGAAATGACCGTGGCCACCAGCGGCTTTACCATGGCGGGGTACCCCAAAGCGGTGCCCATGGCCATAGCCCAGCGGGCCAAAGAGGGCGTCCCCATGGCTTTGACATTGATCACAGGGGCTTCCGTAGGCCCGGAGCTGGAGGAATCCCTTCTGGAGGCAGGGGTGATCCGCCGCCGCTTTCCGTATCAGACCAACGCCCGCATGCGCCGGGCCATCAACGACGGGAAGGTGGAATATGCGGATCTGCTGCTGAGCCAGGTGCCCTTTCAAATGGAATACGGCATCTTTGGGGATATAGACGCCGCCATTATAGAAGCCTGCGCCATAGACGAGGAGGGGAACCTGTATCCAACCACCTCTGTGGGCATCAGCAACACGGCGGCGCAGGTGGCCAAAAAGGTCATTGTGGAGCTGAATACCTCCGTGCCCCTGGAGCTTGTGGGCATGCACGATATCTATGCCATAGAAATGCCGCCCCACACCCAGCCCATTCCCCTGACGCGGGTGGAGCAGCGCATCGGCACCCCTTATATCCCCTGCGACCCGGAGAAGATCGCCGCCGTTGTGCTGACGGATATCCCGGATGCGCCCCACAGCATTGCTCCCGTGACTCCGGGGGAACAGCGTATGGCGGAGCATATCGTAGCGTTTCTCAGGGAGGAGCACCGGCGGGGCCGTCTGCCGGAAAACCTGCTGCCCCTGCAGAGCGGGGTGGGGAGCGTGTCCAACGCCGTGCTGTACGGCCTGACCGATTCCGGCTTCAGGCATCTGAACGTTTACTCCGAGGTGCTGCAGGACGCCGTGCTGGAGCTGATGGAAAAGGGCGTGGTAGACTATGCCAGCGCCACGGCTCTGGCCCTTTCGCAGGAAGGAAAGGAACGGTTCAGGAAAAACTTTTCCTTTTTCAAGGAGCGGATCCTGCTGCGTCCCCAGGGGATCAGCAACTCCCCGGAGGTCATCCGCCGGCTGGGGGTCATTGCCATGAACACCGCCATAGAGGTGGATATTTACGGCAACGTAAATTCCAGCCACATTGCCGGCTCCTGCCTGATGAACGGCATAGGCGGTTCCGGGGATTTTGCCCGGAATGCGGCGGTCAGCATCTTTACCACCCCCTCCCTGACCAAGGACGGAGACATTTCCCGGATCGTGACCCAGGTGAGCCACCTGGATCACAGCGAGCACAGCACCCAGATCATCGTAACGGAGCAGGGGCTGGCGGATCTGCGGGGCAAAGGGCCGGTGCCCCGGGCCTGGGAGATCATCGAGCACTGTGTGCACCCCAAGTTTCAGCCCATGCTGCGGGAATATCTGCTGCAGGCGCTGCGCAACAGCAAGTATCTGCACATACCGCATTTTCACCAGTAAGCATACAAAACAGCCAGTTATTACCTCACTGCCACGGGGTTATCTGGGAGGAGCCGCCGATAAGGGGCTCCTCTTCTTTTTTGATGGCAAGGGCAAAAGGGGATTGCGCCGGGACGGGGTGCCTGCTACAATCGGGGCATAAAAGAAAGGGGGATGCGTAAGCATGAACACATGGATGCTGCTGGTGCATTACCGGCTGAAAGCAGGGCAGGGAAGAGCTTTTTTGCAGGCACTGGAAAGCAGCGGCCTGCCGGAGAAGGTGCGCCGGGAGGAAGGGTGCATCCGCTATGCATACTATTTGGCGGAGGATGAAAAAGAGATCCTTCTGCTGGAAGAGTGGGCGGGGGAGGAGCAGCAGCAGGCGCATCTGCGCCAACCCCATATGCAGGCGCTGGGCCGGTTGAAGGTTCAATATGTGGAAAGCACCCGGGTGGAACGGGTGCAGCCGCAGTAAGGCGCATATAAGGGGCTGCGGGGCACGCGGGGCGTGCCTTTGCGGCTCTTTTTTTCGTATAGAGACCGGGACGCGGCACTCCGGGGCATGGTACCCGGTGGAGCGGAGATCGCCCCGTATACGGGGGGCGGGGGCGCACTGCGTGCCTGGCGGCACGCCTGCGGGGCCTTCGCCCCGCAGAGTTCCGGCGGCCAAGCCGCCGGAACGTGCGCCCCCCGGGCTTCGTATACGAGCCTGCCCCCGTAAAACAACGTCCCATCCTCCGCCCGGCGGAATATCCGCAGAGCCACACAAAAAAGACGCAAAAAAACGGGGCCTTTCACAGCCCCGTAAAACATATTGTATTAGCGGTCCGCAGGCAGACTCACGGTGACGGTGGTGCCCTTGTGCTCCTGGCTGGTCAGGGTCACGGTGCCCCCGTGGTACTGCACGGCGTGCTTTACGATGGAAAGCCCCAGTCCCGTGCCGCCGGTGGCCTTGGAATGGCTTTTATCCACCCGGAAGAAGCGCTCAAACACCCGGCTCCGGCAGGCTTCGGGGATGCCGATGCCCGTATCCTGCACAAGGATCTGCACCTGCCCGGGGGTCTGCGCCAGCTTTGCCAGCACGGTGCCGCCCTCCACGTTATAGCGGATGCCGTTGTCCATCAGGTTGTAGACGATCTCATACAGCAGCCGCCGCACCCCCCGGATATACAGGGGCGCTCCGGCTTCCACCGTCAGCTCCACGTGCCGCTTCCGGGCGGCGTCCGCCAGATCCGAAGCGGCCTCCCGAAGCAGGCTCCCCAGCTCCACCTCTTCCCGGGGCATGGGATCCCCTTCGTCCAGCTGGGAAAGGCGTATGATATCCCCTATGAGGGAAACCAGCCGCTGGGCTTCGGTGCGGATGTGGCCCACAAAACGGGGCATATCCTCCGGTTTTACCAGCCCCTGCTCCATCAGCTCCGCACTGCCGATAATGCCCTGCAGGGGGGTCTTGAGCTCATGAGAGACATTGGCGGTAAACTCCCGCCGGTTCTTTTCGGCTTCGGCCTGCTCCGTGTTGTCAAAGGCCAGCAGCACGGCTCCGGCGATCTCCCGGCCCGTCTGGATGCGGCTGATGTCATACCGGTAGATCCGCCCGTTCCGCTGGGTGGTCAGGGCTCCGTGGCCCTGCTCCATGGCTCTGGTCAGGGCGGCGCTCAGGGCAGGGGTCCGGTCCACGGTCAAAAAGTCCTTGCCTACGCAGTCCTCTTCCGCATTAAAAATGGTTCTGGCGGCGGGGTTGATGCTCAGCACCTTGCCCTTGCCGTCCAGCAGCACCAGCCCCTCCTCCATAAAGGAGATGATCTGGTTGAATTCTTCCGATTTTTTCTGCAGAGCCTGCATCTGCTGGTCTATCTGCACCCGCTGGCGGTGAAGCCTGCCCAGCAGGGGCGAAAGCTCTTCATAGGTATCGTTATCCAGCGGATGCTCCAGATCCAGCCCGTTCAGGGGCGACACGATCTTTCTGGAAAGCCGCCGGGCCAGGAACAGGCTCAGCGCCAGGGCCAGAAGCAGCACCAGCAAAAAGGGGTGGAACATGCCCAGCAGCAGGGTGCCTACGGTAGCCTGGCTGGCGCTGATGCGCAGCACCGTGCCGTCAGAAAGGCGCCGGGCCCGGTACATGGTCTTTTCCAGCAGGGTGGCGGAATAACGGGTGCTCTGGCCGGTGCCCCGGGTAAGAGCCTGCCGGACCTCCTCCCGGTCGCCGTGGTTCTGCAGGGATTCCTGATCCGCCCGGGTATCCAGCAGCACGCTGCCGTCTGCGGCGATCCAGGTCAGCCGGTAGCGGGGGGAAGAGATTTCCTTCAAAAAGTCAATGCCCCCGTTTTCCACGGCCGCCGCCGCCATATCCAGCTGATCCTCCAGGTGGTTCTGCTGCACCTTGCCGAAGTAGTCATACAGAAAGCCCGTGATGATCAGCAGGCTGCTCAGCAGCACTGCGGCCGCCGCCAGCAGGATGGAATGAAATATCTTTTTTGTCATGACCGGTTCGCCTCCAAACGGTAGCCTACTCCCCGCACGGTGCCGATACATGCCCCGCCGGGGCCCAGCTTCTGCCGCAGGGTGCGGATGTGCATATCCACGGTGCGGGTCTCCCCGCAGTAATCGGTGCCCCACACCTGCTCCATAAGCTGATCCCGGCTATAGACCATGCCCGGGTGAGAAAGAAACAGCTTCAGAAGCTCATACTCCTTATAGGTCAGCGTTACGGGTTCCCCGCCGGAAGTGACCTTGTGGGCATTCAGATCCATGCATATATCCCCGGCGCTGAGCCTGCGGGCCTGGGGGGGCTGGCAGCGGCGGAGCACCGCCTTTACGCAGGAGACCAGCTCCATGACCCCAAAGGGCTTGGTCAGGTAGTAATCCGCCCCCAGATCCAGCCCCCGGATCTTATCGTATTCCGCCCCTTTGGCCGTGGCCATGATCACGGGGATAGAGCGCATATCCTCCCGGGCGCGGATCCGCCGCAGCAGCTCCATGCCGTCCAGCCCCGGGAGCATCACATCCAGTACGATCAGGGTGGGCCGCTGGGGGGTAGTGAGCAGGGCCTGCCAGAAATCGGCGCCGTCCTCAAAACCAAGGGCCTCAAAGCCCGTGGAGCGCAGGGCATAGACCTCGATATCCCGGATGCTGGGGTCGTCTTCCACGCACCAGATCATTGCGTTATCCCTCCTTGTGTTCGCCGGTCACGGAGAAGATCACCCACTGGGCAATATTCATCGCATGGTCGGCAATGCGTTCAAAATATTTGGCGATCATCAGCAGATCCAGCGCATATTCCCCTTCGGCGGGGTTGGCGGCGATCCGGTCGATCAGGCGGCTTTTGACCTGGTCAAAGTAACCGTCCACCGTGTCGTCATCCTCTATGACCTTCTGCGCTATGGAAAGATCCCCCTTTACATAGGCGTCCACGCTGCTGGTGACCATGGCTCCGGCTTCATGGGCCATCCGCTCCATCAGGGGGCTGTTTTCCCAGGAGCGTCCCTGCACAAAGGGCAGGATCTCGGCAATATCCTCCGCCTGATCCCCGATGCGCTCCATATCCGTGACCATCTTCAGTGCGGCGGAGATCTGCCGCAGGTCCCGGGCTACGGGCTGCTGCTGCAGCAGCAGCTTCAGGCACAGGGATTCTATCTCCCGCTCCTTCCGGTCTATTTCCTGATCCATAGGAGCCACCTTCTTTACCAGTGCGGCGTCGCCCGAAGACAAAGCCCTGGAGACCGTGGAAATAGCCTCTTCGCACAGGGCGCCCATTTCGATCAGCTCCCGGTGGAGCAGGGCCAGCTGCTCGTCAAAACGGCTTCTCATATTAACCGAACCTCCCTGTAATGTAATCTTCCGTCCGCTTGTCCCGGGGCTGGGAGAAGATCTTCTCCGTCTGCCCGTATTCCACCAGATCTCCCAGCAGGAAGAAGGCGGTGTTATCGGAAATACGCACGGCCTGCTGCATATTGTGGGTGACGATAACAATGGTGTAGTGGGCCTTCAGCTCCATGCACAGCTCCTCTATCTTGGAGGTGGAAATGGGGTCCAGGGCGCTGGTGGGTTCGTCCATAAGCAGCACCTCCGGCTCCACCGCCAGTGCCCGGGCAATGCACAGCCGCTGCTGCTGCCCGCCGGAAAGGCCCAAAGCATTCTTTTTCAGCCGGTCCTTGACCTCCTCCCAGATGGCGGCCTTCTTCAGGGACTGCTCCACGATCTCGTCCAGCCGGACCCGGCTGCGCACCCCGTGGGTGCGGGGGCCGTAGGCGATGTTATCGTAAATACTCATGGGGAAGGGGTTGGGCTTTTGGAACACCATGCCGATCTGCCGGCGCAGGTCGTTCACATCGGCGGCCGGGCCGTAAATATCCTGCCCCCGGTAGCACACCTCCCCGGTGATCTTCACCCCGGGGATCAGGTCGTTCATCCGGTTCAGGGTCTTCAAAAAGGTGGATTTCCCGCAGCCGGAAGGGCCGATAAGGGCGGTAATGCTCTTTTCGGGAATACGGATGGTAATGTTCTGCAGGGCCTGATGCTGTCCGTACCACAGGCACAGATCCCGGACGGTGAGTATATCGCTCATAGGCTCTTTTTCCTCCTATAATACCATTGAACGGCGGCGGCTCTTCCGATCTGCAAGGTTGATGAACAGGGTCATCAGCATCAAAATGGCGGCAATGGCAAACGCTACGCCAAACTCTCCCTGCTCCTTGGCGTATACATACAAAGCTACGGTCAGGGTGGAGCCGGCCCCGTGGATGCCGTGCCAGAAATCATGGACCGTGTGGGCAAACCCGGCGGTAAACAGCAGGGCGGCGGATTCCCCCAGAATACGCCCGGCACACAGGATGCAGCCGGTGATGACCCCGTCTACACAGCCGGGGAGCACCACCGTGCGGATGACCCGCCACTTGCCCGCCCCCAGACCGAAAGCTCCCTCCCGGTAGCTTTGGGGCACGGTTTTCAGGCTTTCCTGGGTGGTGCGCAGAATGGTGGGCAGGTTCATGATCACCAGCGTCAAAGACCCTGCCAGCAGCGAGGTCTGCATCCCCAGAAACTGGCAGAAGAACAGCATGCCCACCAGCCCGTAGATGATGGACGGGATGCCGGAAAGGGTCTCGGCGGCATATTCGATCAGGCCCACTATCCGCTTGTTGGCGGCGTACTCCGTCAGATAGATGGCGGCCCCCACCCCCAAGGGCAGAACGATGAGCAGCGTGGCCGCCACCACATACAGGGTGTTAAGGATATCCGGCCATATGCCGATCCGGCCGGAAAGATAGCTGGGGGCGGTGGAAAGCAGCTCCCAGGTAACGTTGGGCAGGCCCTTCCGGAGCACATACCCGATGAGGAACAGCACCAGGGCGCAGGTAAGCCCCGCGGCCAGGTACATCAGCCCCCGCATACATATGTCATACGCCCTTCTGCGGCCGGAAAGGCCGTGAAAGATGGGCTTTTGCAGGTTGGTCTCCATATCAGCCCTCCTTGTCCCGCTTGAGGAAGAAGTTCAGCAGCCCGTTGATGAGCATGATGAACAGAAACAGCACCAGTGCAATGGAAAACAGCGCCTGCTGCTGCAGCCCGCTGGAATAGCTCATTTCGCTGGCCACGGCGGTGGTAAGAAAACGAACGCTTTGAAACAGGCCCGGCATATTGGCCACGTTGCCCGAGACCATCATCACGGCCATGGCCTCCCCTATGGCCCGGCCTACCCCCAGCACCACGGCGGCGGCAATGCCGCTTTTGGCGGCGGGCACGCACACCCGAAAATAGGTTTCCACCGGGGTGGCCCCCAGGGCCAGGGAAGCATCCTCATACTCCCTAGGCACGGCGTTCAGGGCCGTGACGGATACCTTGACGATGGAGGGAAGGATCATCACCGCCAGCACGATAATGGCGGCCAGCAGGCTGGCCCCGTCAGGCAGGTGAAAGAGCTTCCGTATTCCGGGCACCAGCACCAGCATACCTACCAGACCGTATACCACCGAGGGGATCCCGGCCAGCAGGCTTACGGCGCTTTCCAGCAGGCCCCGGATTTTGGGCGGGGCGATTTTGGAAATATACACCGCCGTAAGGAACCCTATGGGCACCCCCAGCACAATGGCGCCCGCCGTGCCGTACACGCTGGTGAGAATAAAGGGCAGGATGCCGAAGGAGGGCTCCGCCGCAGTGGATTCCCAGCGGGGGTTGAAAAGGAAGTTTACCAGGCCGATCTTGCGGATGGCCGGTATGCCGGAAAGCACCAGATACACCGTTATAAGCAGCACGCAGCCCACGGTGATGAGCCCCAGCAGCAGAAACAGCAGGTGCATGGCGTTTTCAAAGAGCTTTTTGCCCCTTTTGGCCGTTTTGATCCTGGGGGCGGGCTCATGGTTCTGTATCATACATGCCTCCCATGTTCTTTATACGCACAAGGGTGGGAGCCGGAACCCCGGCTCCCACAGGTACTTATCCGCCTTTTAGTTTGCGGCAACCGCACCGGCCGCAGAGATGATGCCGGAGGCATCGGAGGAAGTCGCATAATCGAAGAAGTTCTGTGCGGCGGCTGAAAGGGAAGTATCCGCTTTGGTGACCAGCACGAAGGGGCGCTGGATCTTGTAGCTGCCATCCTTTACGGTGGCTTCCGTGGGGGCTACGCTGTTAACGTTCAGGGCCTTGACGGTATCCTTCAGGGCCACCAGAGAGGCATAGCCGATGGCGTCGGGGTTCTGGGCCACGGTGGCGATCACATCGCCGGTGGAGGTCAGCTCCTGCCGGTACTGGCAGGCGTCTTTGGTATCGGTGATGGATTCAAAGCCGTCCCGGGTGCCGCTGCCGGCTTCCCGGCCGATGAGGACGATCTGGGCGTCGTTGCCGCCTACATCCTTCCAGTTGGTGATCTCGCCCTTATAGATGGCGGCGATCTGCTCCAGCGTCAGGTCGCTTACGGGGTTGGCGGGGTTGACGATCATGGCGATGCCGTCATAAGCCAGCACGGTCTCCTTCAGGCCCTGAGCCTTTTCCTCTTCCTTCAGCGCCCGGCTGGAAAGGCCGATGTCGCAGCGGCCCTCCTCTACGGCCTGGATGCCGGAGCCGGAGCCCGTGGGGTTATAGGTGAAGGTCACGCCCTGATTCTTTTCCATAAAGCTTTCGCCCAGAGCGCCGATGACCTTTTCCATGGAGGTGGAGCCGTCGGTGGAAACGGTGCCGGAGGCAGTTTCTTTGGCGCAGCCGGCAAACAGAGCGGTCAGCATAAGTACGCTTACAAGCAGTACAATGATCTTTTTCATATTCTGGTTTCTCCTTTGTTTTTTCTCTCGGTTCTTTTCTTGTTTCAACGTCTATGAGGATAGGCTTCCCGTGTAAAAAGGGAAAGGAAGCTTATGTAAAATCCGTGTAAAAACAGGCGGATGGGCATATACGCCCGGATCCGTGCTTTTTTGCAGGCTTTGAAACCGGGGAACGGGGGCAGACTATGGAGGATGAAAAAAGATTTTTTTACCCTGCTGGGCTTTGACCGGCCCTATACGGATTTTGAACTGCTGGAAACGGAAAAGGGAGCGCCCCGGTTCTTCGGCCCCGGCCCCTTCCGCCGGGAGACTGCGCCCAAAGAAAGCCTGGGCCCCGTGTTCCGCTCTCTGGGGAAAAACCGCCGGGCCATAGAGGCCGCCTGTCTGGCTGAAGAGAACACGGATTTTATTTTCCGTCCCTTTTTGCTCTGCGGAAAGGTGCCCGCCCTGGCCGTGTTTGTAAACGGCATGGCCGATGGGGAAACCATCAACGATTTTATCCTGAAAGGGGCCATGCTGCCCCGCTCCCTGCCCAAAGGGGAGCTGACCCGGGTGGTCATGGAGCAGGTGTTCCCCATGCAGGAGGCGGAGACCCAGGGGGAGCTGGATCAGGTGGTGGCCGCCCTGTGTGAAGGGCGCACGGCGGTCTTTCTGGAGGGGGCGGGGCAGGCCGTTCTGCTGGATACCCGGGGCTTTGCCAGCCGCTCCATCGAATCCTCCCAAAACGAAAACGTGGTGGTGGGCCCCCACGAGGGCTTTACCGAAAACCTGCGCACGGGGGTGACCCAGCTCCGGCGGATCCTCAAGCGGCCGGACTTTGTGTGCGCCTTCCGCCGGGCCGGGGGAAAAAACGGCACCAAGCTGGCTCTGTGCTATCTGGGGGGCGTATGCAACGAAAGCCTCCTGCAGGAGGTAAAAAAGCGGCTGCGGCAGGTGGATACGGAGCTGATCCTTTCCGCCGGCACACTGGAGCAGCTGCTGGAGGATCACAGCCTGTCGCCCATTCCGCAGATACTGCTGACGGAGCGGCCCGATCGGGCGGCAGCGGCGGTCATGGAGGGACGGGTGGCCATTCTGGTGGAAGGCAGCCCCCAGGCGCTGGTGCTGCCCGTTACCCTGAGCGCCCTGCTCACCTCTCCGGAGGATGATTATCTGCGCCGGCCCCTGGGCACCGTGATCCGGGTGGTGCGGCTGGCGGGGGCCCTGCTTTCCGTGCTGCTGCCCGCCTGGTTTCTGGCGCTGGCCACCCACCATCAGGGGCTGCTGAACAGCCAGGTGCTCTCTACGGTGGTCTCCTCCCGGCGGCTGGTGTTCATGCCCCTGCCTTTGGAGGTGATCTTTCTGCTCATGGTCTTTCAGCTGGTGCGGGAGGCCGGTATCCGGGTGCCCGGGGCCGTGGGGCAGACGGTGGGCATTATCGGTGGCCTGATCCTGGGGCAGGCGGCGGTTTCGGCCAACATGGTCTCTACGGTGGTGCTGATTATCGTGGCGCTGGCGGGGCTGGGGAACTTCTGCATCCCGGATTACAGCATGCAGCTGGCCGTTTCCTGGTACAGGATCGCCCTGTGCATCTTTGCGGGGATGGCGGGGCTGCTGGGCACCTTTGTGCTGCTGATGGCCAGCCTTGCCTGGCTGTGCAGCCAAAAGTCCTTCGGCGTGCCGTTTATGAGCCCCTTTGCCCCCAAAACCCGCAGCCGGGCGCCCCTGCTGTTCCGCGGTTCCCTGCGCAGGCCCGGCGGGGGGGAGGATGTGATCAACCGGGAGGCAAGCCTATGAACCACCGGGAAGGCCGTTTCGGTATGCAGGAGGCCGCCTCTGCCTGCGGGCTGAGCGCCCTGCTTTCGGGCATGTTCACCCTGAACCCCACCGAGGTCTACCGGCAGGGGAACGTTTGCTGGCTGGCCACCCTTCTGGGGCTGCTGGGGGCGGCGCTGGTGTTTCTGGGTCTGCTGAAGGCCATGGAGAAGCAGGGGGCGGATTCACTGGATCAGCTTTTGAAGGGGATGTTCCGCCCGGCGGCGGGGCTGGCGGCGCTGCCGCTGCTGGTGCTGTTTGTGCTGGCGGCGGCCCTGCCCAGCTTCCACTTGCTGGTGGGCATGAACCGCTATGTGTTCGAAGGGGCGGACTATGTGCACATTGCCCCCTATCAGCTCTTTCTGCTGGGGCTGCTGGCTCTGCTGGGCATGGAGACCATCGGCCGGGTGAGCCGTATGCTGGTGCTGCCCGGGGTGCTGAGCATCGGCATAGCCATATATCTGGCCTCCCCGGCCTTTGCCTGGTATCATCTGTTCCCCCTGCTGGGGGGCGGCATGGAGGTGCTGCTGGAGCAAAGCGTGCAGGCCCTGCTGCGTTTTTTGCCCCCGGTGCTGGCCCTTTGCGCCGTGGGACGGGGGTGCCAGAGCCGGGCCGCCCTGAAAAGGAGCGGCATGGCGGGGCTTTTTACCGGGGGTATGCTGGCGGCCGCCATACAGTTTTTCCTGGGGATGACCTTCTTTTCCTGGGATCTGCCCCGGATCCGGGTGCCTCTGTACCGCATGGCCACCACCATGCGCTATGATGCCGTGACCATGCGGCTGGATGTGGTAACGCTGTTCGTCTGGGTGATCTGTGCCCTGGCGGCCGGGGCCTTTTATGTGTATGCGGGGGCGCTGGTGTTTGTGCGGCTCCATGGGCTGGAGGATATCCGTCCGGCGGCGGCAGGCATGAGCGCCCTGAGCATGGGATGCATGCTGCTGCTGCATCTGGATGCGGATATACTCAACCGGGCGGGGGAGCTGGTTTACCGCTGGGGCTGGCTGCTGGGGGCGCTGCCCTGCGGGCTGCTGCTTCCGGGCGCCTTCGGTTCCGGAAAGAAAAGGAGAGAACCCCTATGAGAAAAAAGAAAACCGCTTTCTCCCGGGCCGGGCGGGCATGGCTCCTGCTCCTGCTTCTGCTGCCCTGGGGGCTGTGTGCCGGGTGCATAGAGGATCTGCCCCTGGATGCTTACAGCTATGTGGTGAACATCGGCATTGAGCGGGGGGATACCCTGCCCTACCGGTTTGTATTCGCTATGAATCAGGAGGAGGGGGCGGACAAGGCCTCGGAAGGGGAAACGGGGGAAAAGAAGCTCATGATCCTTTCCGCCGAGGCCCGCACCCTTCGGGAAGCTGCGGCCACGCTGGTTTCCGCCGTTCCTTCCCAGCTGAACTTTGAAAGGACGTCTCTGCTGGCCCTTTCCCGGGAGCTGGCGGAGGAGGGGGACTTTGCCGGGCTGGAGGATATGGCTTTCGGCCGGATGAAGCTCAGGGAGAATATGCGCTTTGTGGTGGCGGAGGGCAGGCTGGAGGAGGTGTTCTCCGGCCTGATGAGTCAGGCGGATCCCAGCATGAGCCGGCTGAAGACCAACGTTATCCATTATGAAAGGCAGGAGGGACTGACCCGGGACTGCACCCTGCGGGAGCTGCTGGAAAGCACCCAGAGCCGTGTATACGACGCCATGGCCATCTACTGCGGCATAAACGATGCCTCCCCGAAGGAGGACATGGTCGGCGGGGAAAGCTATCCCTATGTGGGCGGCGCCATGCTGGTGGCGGGGGAGCTGGGCACCACCATAGGGGGTACGGCGGTGTTCAGCGGAAAAAAGATGGTGGGGATCCTTTCCGGCCAGCATACTATGCTGGTGCGCATGGCCCGGGGGGAATTTTCCAGAGGGCAGCTGCGGATCCCCTGGCAGGACGGCACCATGCTCACCGTGTATTTTTACCGGGCGGGCCGCCCTACCCTGACGCTGGAGGCAGGGAGGGGGGTATGCACCATTCCGCTGGAAGCCAACCTGGAGATCCCCCTGCTGCTGCCGGGAGTAAGCTCCCGGGAAATGACCGCCTGGCTGGAAGCCTATCTGGCGGGAGAGATGCAGCGGGTGTTCCGGGCCGTGCAGCGGGAAAATGCAGATGTATTCAAGCTGGGCTGCCATATGCTCATGGGGTTTTCCAGCATGGAAAAGTGGCAGGCGTTTGATGTGAAGGCGGCCTGTAAAGCCGTGGAAATGACCTTTGTGCCCCGGGTGACCCTTTCTCACAGCCCGGATAAAACCGTATTGGAGTGAACCTATGCTGTTGATGGGACTGATGCTGTTTCTGGCCCTTGCCTATGGGGGCCTGTACAGTGTATATACATGCAAAAAGAGCGGCATTGCCGCCGCTCTTTCCATGATATTGCTGTGTGTGTGCCAGGGCGTGTGCCTGGGATTGCTGCTGTATTACCGCCTGAACCCCTGACCCTTACAGGTTGGAGGGGATGCGGTTGCGGGCATCCAGAATATGATCCTGCAGCAGGGAAGCGGCCTTTTCGGCGTCCCCTTCCCGGCAGGCATCCAGAATGGCCTGGTGCTCGTGGATGGAATTTTCACGGGCATCCTCCCCGGTGTAAAAGCCGGAGCGAAGATACCGGTCCATATTGGCGTGAAGGATCTCGATGATCAGGTCGGCAGTGGAGTTGCCGGCCTTTTTTGTGAGCAGTTCGTGGAAACGGTAGTTCAGCGCTTCGGTCTCCATCAGGCCCGCCACATGCTTTTCTTCTTCGATAATTTCCTGCAGCTGGGCAAAATCATCCCTGGTCATCAGGGGCACGGCCCGCCGCAGCAGGCAGTAGGAAATGCTGGCCCGGATTTCCATCATGTCTTCCAGCGAATCCCGGGAAAGCTGGGTCACCGTGGCGCCCCGGTTGGGATGGATACGCACCAGCCCCTGGGCTTCCAGCTGACGGAGCGCTTCCCGCACGGGGATGTGGCTGACGCAGAGCGCCGTAGAGATCTCGTCCTGCTTGAGCTGCGTGCCGGAAGGAAGATCCCCGTTGATAATGCTGTTGCGAAGAATCTGGAATACCCACTCCTGTGTGGCGCCGTTTTTCTGCGGTGCAGATTTGGCGAGCAACTGATAATCCATTCAACAAACCCCTCTTTGCATGGTCTATATATAGTATACAGGGAAGGGGCTGAATGGTCAACCGGAATATGCAATTTTCGTCAAATGAATATATATTAAGCTATCCAGCCTGAATATACCCCGGTAGGGCATACAGCGCCACGGAAACACGGGGACTGGCGGGGCCCATGAGCGCCTCGCCCCGGGCGCCCATGGCGGCGGTGGAGGGCACCACATAGTATTGCACCGTGCCCGTAAGCCCCCTTACATCGTCCACATAGGTCACGGGGCCCTGCTCCCCGGAGAAGGTGCCCAGCAGCACCGCATACCCGGCGGCGTTCTCCCGGTACAGGAGGTAGCTCACATAGCTTTTCAGCGGGGTAAAGCAGATGCGTACCCCATCCCCCACCCGCAGTGCGGTCATATCTGCGGGCGGCTCGGGCATGGTCCAGAAGGGGCTGGCTTCCTTCGGCTCCGTGCCCCGGATAAAATACTCCCACAGGCCGTATTCCTCCGGGGTATAAGCGGTGCAAAGGGTGGCCTCGTGGGTGTTTTTCAGGCTGTAGCCGTCCAGCTGCACCCGGATCACCGAGGGGGGCTGCACAAATTCCGGCGCCCGGCGGCCGGCATACAGGCCGCCGAACACCTCCCGGATCACCTGGGCCGGGTAGCTGCCGCCTCCCTGCTCCGGGGGGATCAGGTGTCCCCCCGCCCGGCTTTCGTCAAAGCCCATCCATACCACCGCCGCATATTCCCGGGTATAGGCGGCCAGCCAGATATCCCGGTTGCCGGTCTTATCCCCGGTGGTGCCGGTTTTGGCGGCAATGGGAATACCCAGGTCCCCCAGGGCTCTGGCGGTGCCGGTCCGGGCCACGCTGGTGAGCATACTGGTAAGGATAAAGGCGCTGCCCGTAGACATGACCCGCCGGGACTGGGGGGTATCCGCATAGAGGATCTCCCCGCTGCTGTTCGTAATGGAGGTGATGAGGGTGTCTCTATGATACAGGCCGCCGTCGGCAATGGCGCCGTAGGCCCGGCACAGCTCCAGAGGGGATACCCCATAGGTAAAGCCTCCCAGAGAAAGGGCCAGTCGGGTGTCCTGCTGGTCGAAGGTCAGACCCATGTTCCGGGCAAAGGCCTTGCAGCGGTCTATGCCCAGCTGGGAAAAGAGGGTGACGGCAGGGATATTCAGGGAACGGGTCACGGCCTCCCGCATGGTCACCCAGCCGGAATAGCGGCCGCTGGCGTTGGCGGGGGCATACTCCCCATATTCCGTCTGCTCGTCCAGCAGCATGGTGGCGGCGGTGTACCCGGCCTCCAGCGCAGGCGCATAGACCAGCAGCGGCTTTATGACCGACCCGGGCTGACGGCGGATATCCACCGCCCGGTTCAAAGCCAGCGCCACCTCCTGATCCCGGCCCCCTACCAGCGCGGCAATGCGCCCCGTGGCGGCTTCTATAACGCAGATGGCCCCCTGCGCGCTTTCTCCGTCCTCCCGGGGGAAGTTTTCGTCCCGGCGGAAGGCTTCTTCGCAAAGGGCCTGCAGGGAACTGTTCATGGCCGTGTGGATCTGGTAGCCCCCTTCCAGCAGCTCCGTCATGGATACGCCCAGGATCCGGCAGCTCTCCTGCAGGGCATAGTCTACATAGTAGCCCCGGCGGCCCAGCGCAGGGTCTTTGGCAAGCAGCAGGGGATCCCCCTTGGCGGCTTCGGCCTGGGCATCGGTAATAAATCCGTATTGGGCCATAAGATCCAGTATGACGCCCCGCCGGCCCATAGAGGCTTCCGGCCGCAGATGGGGGGCAAAGCGGGCGGGGGATTTGAGCACTCCTGCCAGCAGCGCCGCCTGAGAAAGGGAAAGATCCCCGGCGGATACGCCGAAATAGCCTCTGGCGGCGGCCTCCAGCCCGTAATAGCCCCCGCCGAAGTAAACCGTATTCAGATACATGGTCAGGATCTGATCCTTGGTGTATTTCCGCTCCAGCTGGATGGAAAGGATGGCTTCGTCTATCTTGCGGCTCATGACCTTCTCTGCGCTCAGGTGGGTGCGCTTGATAAGCTGCTGGGTAATGGTGCTGGCTCCCTCCACATAGGCGCCGGCCAGCAGATCCTTCCAGGCGGCCCCGCAGATGCGGATCAGGTCAATGCCCCTGTGGGAATAAAAGCGGGCGTCTTCGGCGGCGATAAAGGCATTTTTTACATGTTCCGGCAGCGATTCCCGTATGAGCAGCCGGTTTTCCTTATTATACAGGCAGGAGACAAGGGCGCCCTCTTCATCGTAAACGCACAGGGAGAGCTGGTGCTCCGTGAGCTTTTTCGTATCCAGCATCCCCCAGGCAGGGCGTGTGAAAACAAACCCGGCCAGAGCCGCTGCCCCCAGCAGAAAGACCCCGCCCAGGATCAGAAATATGCGCCGCAGCAGGCGGCCCTTTTTGGACACGTTCTTTTTTGTGCAATGCTTTCCCATACAGGATAGTGTGCCGGCAAAGAGGCGGGCATATGCGCTTTCCGGCGGGGAAAATATGTAGTATACTATCCAAAAAGAGGGAGGGACGAAGAGGATGCTGTACAGAGACTACAGACCGGAGGACCGGCAGGCCATAGGCGCCGTGCATGATGCCGCCAGAAAGACAGAACTGCGGCTGGCCGGGCTGGAGGAGGCTTTTCTGCCCCTGGAGATCGCAGGGGAAAGGGAAGGGCTTTTTGCGTATCCCGGCCTGTTTGTGGCGGAGGACGGGGGCCGGGTGAGGGGCTTTGCCGCCTGTACGGAGGAGGAACTGGCCTGGCTGTATGTGGATCCAGAATACATGCGCCGGGGCATAGGCCGGGGCTTGGTGGAGTTTGCTCTGGCAAGGTTCCCGGGCATACGCACGGTGGAGGTGCTGGTGGGAAACACACCCGCCCGGGCTCTGTATGAAAAGGAGGGATTCTGCCTGACCGGGATGGAAAAGGGCCGTATGCCGGGCAACGAGGCCTTTGCCGTGGAGGTATGGGTGCTGTCCCGGCCGTAAGGCAAGGCGCAGGACGGTGCAAAAGAGGCTTGGCAGGAGATGCTGTCCCTGCCTTTACGGGGCAGCGCTGGCTCGGCGCCCGGGGGCGCACGTTCCGGCCCCGGCCGGAACTCTGCGGGGCATCCGCCCCGCAGGCGTGCCTGCGGCACGCGGTGCGCCCCCCGTATACCGCGGAACCACGGCAGCAGCGGGCAGCGGGCAGCTCTCCACGGAGCAGGAGAGGCTTCCCGGGCGGAAAGACGGAGCCGAAGCAAAAAGCTTTATCCATAGAAAAAGGGGCGTGCATCGCTTTGGATGCACGCCCCTGCGTTTCTGTTGTGTTACAGGCTCAGATCCTCTACATACAGCTCTCTGGGCTTGCTTTCGTCCTCCTGAGCGGCTGCGGGCGCGGCCTTCTGGGCGGGTTCTTCTTCCTCGCGGATGCCGTCCCGCCAGTCGAAGTACTTCATGGCGATCTCCGGGAACAGGGCGTAGCTGAGCACGTCCTCCTCCTGATGGGCCCGGTCGCCCAGCTCCTTGCGGTACTTCTCCAGCTCGGGCTCCAGCAGATCCGCCGGGCGGCAGGTGATGACCTTGTCATTGCCGATGGCCATCTTCCGCACTTCCTCGTTGACGGGGGCGGGCAGCCAGCCGTATTCACCCCGCAGCAGAGCCTTGGAGTTCTTGGGGAAGGTCTTGTAGCGGCCCATGAGCACGTTCATAACGGCCTGGGTGCCTACGATCTGGGAGGTGGGGGTCACCAGCGGCGGATAGCCGAAGTCCTTGCGGACCACGGGGATCTCGGCCAGCACCTGGTCATACTTATCCTCGGCGCCGGCGTCCTTCAGCTGCTTGACCAGATTGCTGAGCATTCCGCCGGGCACCTGATAGATCAGGGTGTTGGCGTCCACCTGCATGGACTTGACGGTGTAAATGCCTTCCTGCATCATTCTGTCCTGCACCTTGCGGAAGTGCTTGGCTACTTCGGTCAGGGCGTTGAGATCCAGACCGGTATCCAGCTCCGTGCCCTTCAGCGTAGCCACCAGAGATTCCGTGCAGGGCTGAGAGGTGCCGTTGGCAAAGGGGCTCAGGCAGGTATCCACAATGTCTACCCCGGCCTGGGCGGCCATAAGGTTGACCATGTCCCCGGTGCCGGTGGTGTTGTGGGTGTGCAGATGGATGGGCACGTTCACCTCTGCCTTGAGCTTCTTTACCAGACTGGCCGCCTGATAGGGCAGCAGCAGGTTGGCCATATCCTTGATGCAGATGGAGTCTGCCCCCATCTGTACCAGTTCCTTGGCCAGCTTTACAAAGTAAGCCTCATCGTGAACGGGGGAGATGGTGTAGCTCAGAGCCGGTTCGCACCAGCCGCCGTACTTCTTGGTGTACCGGATGGCGGCCTCCAGGTTGCGGGTGTCGTTGAGCGCATCAAAGATGCGGATCACATCGATGCCGTTTTCAATGGCCTTGCGGCAGAAAGCTTCCACCACGTCGTCTGCATAATGCTTGTAGCCCAGAATGTTCTGGCCCCGGAACAGCATCTGCAGCTTGGTGTTGGGCAGGGCCTTGCGCAGGGTGCGCAGCCGCTCCCAGGGATCTTCGTGGAGGTAGCGGAGGCAGGCGTCAAAGGTGGCGCCGCCCCATACTTCCAAAGACCAGTAGCCGATAGCGTCCAGCGCTTCACAGGCAGGCAGCATATCGCTGATGGGCATACGGGTGGCCGCCTTGGACTGGTGGCCGTCCCGCAGGATGGTATCGGTGATCAACAGTTTTCTTGCCATGGGATCCTCCTATCCGATCAGTGTCCCAGCATGGAAAGGAACACGCCTGCGGCTATGGCAGAGCCGATAACGCCGGCCACGTTGGGGCCCATGGCGTTCATCAGCAGGAAGTTGCCGGGCTTGGCTTTCTGAGCCTCTACCTGAGAGACACGGGCGGCCATGGGCACGGCGGATACGCCTGCGGAGCCGATGAGGGGGTTGATCTTATCCTTGCGGAACAGGTTCATGAACTTGGCCAGCAGTACGCCGCCGGCGGTGCCGCCTGCAAAGGCAAACACGCCCAGCGCCAGAATGTACAGGGTCTGCAGGTTCAGGAAGTTCTTGGCCGTGGCGGTAGCGCCTACGGAAATGCCCAGGAAGATGGTAACGATGTTGCACAGCTCGTTCTGGGCGGTCTTGCTCAGGCGCTCGGTAACGCCGCATTCACGGAACAGGTTGCCCAGCATGAGGGCACCCACCAGAGGCGTGGCATCAGGCAACAGGAAGCTGACGAAGATGGTAACCACAATGGGGAAGAGGATCTTCTCCGCCTGGGATACGGGACGCAGCTGCTTCATGGTGATCTGCCGCTCTTCCTTGGTGGTCAGGGCCCGCATGATGGGGGGCTGGATCACCGGGACCAGCGCCATATAGGAATAGGCCGCTACAGCAATGGCGCCCAGAAGCTCCGGCGCCAGCTTGGTGGCTACCAGAATGGCCGTGGGGCCGTCGGCGCCGCCGATGATGCCGATGGCCGCAGACTGGGTCATGGTGAAGCCCAGCAGACCGTTGGCCAGAATAAAGGCAATATAGATGCCCAGCTGAGCCGCAGCGCCCAGAAGCATGGACATGGGGTTGGCAATGAGGGGCCCGAAGTCCGTCATGGCGCCTACGCCCATGAAGATCAGACAGGGATAGATGCCCAGCTTTACGCCCAGATACAGATAGTCAAGCAGACCGCTGACCTTGGGGTTGGAAAGGCTGGCCCAATCCACTTCCCCGGCAAAGTATTCCGCATGATACATGCCTGCGCCGGGCAGGTTGGTCAGCAGCATGCCGAAGGCAATGGGCAGCAGCAGCAGGGGCTCGAACTTTTTGACGATGGCCAGATACAGCAGCACACAGGCTATGACGATCATGACCAGCTGCAGCGGGTTCTCTGCAATGCGCGCAAAACCCGTTGTCTTTATGAAATCAAAGAACGCATCCAACATAGCAGCGTCCCCTTATCAGCCGATGTGGCACAGGACGGCGCCGGTGGCTACGGCGGAGCCCTTCTGCACGGCAACGCCGCTGACGGTGCCCGCTGCGGGGGCCATGATCTCGTTTTCCATCTTCATGGCTTCCAGAATGAAGAGGACGTCCCCAGCCTGAACGGCCTGACCGTCCTTGACCCGGACTTCCAGAATGTTGCCGGGCATGGGAGCCTTTACGGTCTCGGCGCCTGCGGGAGCGGCGGCGGGACGGGCGGGAGCAGCCTTGGGGGCAGCGGCTTTGGGAGCGGCAGCCTTGGGAGCGGCGGCGGGGATGGGCTTGCGGGCGGGAGCGGCGGCAGCGCCGGCCTGGATCTCTTCCACCTCTACTTCATACAGGGTACCGTTGACGTTAACGTTAAACTTACGCATGATGCATTCCTCCTAAAATCAATCAACTTTTCTTACAGAGTGAATCCGGATGCCGGTGACATCCTTGCCCATAACGGTGGCGATGGCGGCGGCCATGGCGGCGATCATGCTTTGACGATCCTCCGGCTCCTCCGCTGCTTCTTCCACCGGCGCCGCGGTCTCGGGTACGGGTGCGGCCGCAGCCTTCGCCGCTGCAGCAGCCTCCTCCTTGGCGGTCCTGCCGGCCATGATCCTGCCCATCAGGCCTATAATGGCTATCAGGCAGAGCAGACCCACAAAGACGGTGCCAAAGCCCAGAATCACGACCTGATACGCCTGTACTTCTGCGGCCATGACCCACATGGTGTTGGTGAACATATTTCCCTCCTGCAATCGCATTTTGTGAGCTTCATTCTTACCCACTTATGTAGTTATTCGACGTTTCTCCTTTATTCCCTTCTTTTTCCGTACATATTTTTTTTACATTCCGGGCAAAATCAGCATATGCTTATTTTATTTTTGCGGGCCATGCTGCTTTACTGCTTTATTCTGGTCATTCTGCGCATGACGGGCAAACGCCAGGTCAGCGACCTGGAGCCGTATGATCTGCTCATCACTATGAGCATAGCGGATCTGGCCTCCTTTGCCATAGCGGATACCAGCATCCCCCTGCTGTACAGCATCGTACCCATCCTGGCTCTGTATCTGGTGCAGCAGGTCATTGCCAAGCTCTGCCTGCACAGGCGCTCCTTCCGCTGCTTCGTGTGCGGTTCGCCTCTGGTACTCATCCGGGACGGAGTGCTGCAGGAGCAGATGATGAAAACCGCCAATTACACCGTTACCGACCTGTGCGACCACCTGCGGGCCCGGGATATATTTGATATGGAATCCGTCTCCTATGCCATACTGGAGACCAACGGCGGCCTTTCCGTTATGGAAAAGCCCCTCAAGCCCGGGCAGCAGCCGGGTCTTCCCTATATGCTTATTACCGACGGGGAGCTGTGCCTTTCCGCCATGGATACGCTGGGCATACAAAAAAACGGGCTCCTGAAGGCCCTGCGGGCCATGGGGGTCAAAAAGCCCGGGGAGGTATTTTATCTGCAAAGGATGCCGGAAGGGACCCTGCGGCTCCAGACCCGCAGCCGGTACGGCGCAGTGGTCAAGCATCTGCCGGCAAAGGAGGCAAACGCATGTTTCTTCGCATAAGACGCATTTTTACGGCTGCAGTCTGCCTGAGCCTGTGCGGGCTGTTCATCCTGCCGGGATTGTTTCTATATAATAAAGGCCGGGAGCTGCACGCCCTGGGGGCTTCTCTGGATGAGGCGCTGCTCCGGGAGGATAAGGAAAAAGCAACAGAACTGCTGGAAGCCGTGGAAGCGGTGTTTTACCCCATGGAGACCCGGGCGGAGGCCTTTCTGCAGCATGAAGCGGTGGATGCCTGCACCCTGCCCCTGTCTTTGCTGCGGGTGCGGCTGGAAAACGACGCCCTGCCGGAGGCCCGGGAATCCCTGAAGGAGTTTCTGCTTTCGCTGGAGCACATCGTTTCCATAGAGGTCTTCGACTGGCGGATGTTCCTGTAGCCGGGGGCACCTGTCCCGATCCGGGAAACAAAAAGCCTGCCGGTCTGCCATACGGGCCGATATGCTTCAGCTTTTTTCCGAATCCGCTGCTTTGTAAAAATTCTGCACGGATCCCACCGCATCTTTATGACTGCTTTGCGTTACGGTAACCTCCAGACAGTCGCCTTTGTTTACAATAGCTGCTTTTTTTAAAACATTTCCGCCGTCATCCTCTCCGCTGAAACGGAGGATCCCCGTTTCCGGATCATACGTCCCGACTGCGTTTTCCACATAAAGCAGCCGGGTGATGCTGTATTCTATGGCATATGCGCCGCCTTTGTATTTCAATATATGTGTGCCTTTGAAAGAAGAGCCCGCCTCCGCAGTTGGGAGACAGGCTCTTTTCATGCTTTGCATGTTTTATTCCCGGGCGGCGTTGAGCAGGGAGCGGATCTCCTGCTGGGTCAGATAGCGCCACTGGCCGCTGCGCAGGTCCCCCAGGGTCAGGGGGCCGTAGCCCTCCCGCTTCAGCCGGAGGGTCCTGTGGCCTACGGCTTCCAGCATGCGGCGGATCTGCCGGTTGCGCCCTTCGTGAATGGTGATGGAGATCCCCGTATCCCCCTTTTGGTTGGTGGTGGTAAAGTGGATCCGGGCCGGGGCGGTCATGCCGTCCTCCAGCATGATGCCGTTGGTCAGCCGGGCAGCCTGCTCCGCCGTAAGCCTGCCGTCGCACACGGCGTAATAAGTCTTGTCCACCTTGTAGCGGGGGTGGGTCATTTTGTTGCACAGCTCCCCGTCGTTGGTCAGCAGCAGCAGCCCTTCGGAATTGAGATCCAGCCGGCCGATATTATACAGCCGCAGGGGGATATCCTGCACATACTGCTGCACCGTGGGGCGGCCCTGGGGATCGGAACTGGTGGAGACCACGCCCCGGGGCTTGTAGAGCATGATGACCACCTGCTTTTTTTCCGGGGAGACGGGGGTGCCGTCCACCTCGATGCGGTCGCCTTCCTCTACGGACATGCCAAGAACGGCCATGGCCCCGTTTACCGTGACCCGGCCGTCCGTAATGAGCTTTTCGCAGGCCCGGCGGGAGGCTATCCCCGCCTGAGCCAAGTATTTTTGCAGCCTTTCCACTTTGCTTCTCCCGGAGCCGCTGCCTTCGGGCCCCAAAGGGGCTTCGGCTTAAAAGAAGGAAGCGGCCATCTTTTTGAAATACCACAGGAAGTCCGGGGGTGCGGCGCTCTGGGCCGCCAGGATCTCCCGGGTCAGGACGGGCACATCGTTGACATAGAGGGTCAGCTGGCCTATCCGCTGCCCCGCCTCTATCGGGGCGGCAAGCCGGGTGGGAAGGGACCGGGCGAGCCGGGTCCTGTCCGAACCGTCCTTCCTGATGGGATACAGTATACCTGTTTTAACAACGGCGGGCAATGCTTTTTTATCGCTGCCGGTGACTTCCACCTGGCAAAGGGGCCGGGATGCGTCCACCATGGGCTCCAGTGCATAGGTATCAAAGCCGTAACGCAGCATGGAAAAGGCGTCCTGCCACATATCCGGGCAGTTGAGCACCGTTCCTATAAGCAGCATGCCCGCCTGTCTGGCCGCAAAGACCAGGCACCGGCCGGCCTTTTTTGTAAAACCGGTTTTTATGCCGCAGCCCCCCTCAAAGCTCCACAGGGTTTTGTTTTTGTTTTTCAGGGTTCTGACCCTGCTCCCGGTGGAGGTCTTGTGGTACTGGGTGGAGACGATTTTTGCAAAGGCCTCCGTCTCCATGGCCGCCCGGGCGATCCGGCACAGATCCAGAGCGGTGGTATAGTGCTCCGGATCATGGAGGCCGTGGGGGGTGACAAAGTGGGTATCGGCGCACCCCAGCTCCCGGGCCTTATCGTTCATCAGGGCGGCGAACCCTTCCAGGCTCCCGCCGAAATAAAGGGCAATGGTCACTGCGGCGTCGTTCCCGCTGGTCAGCATCAGTCCGTAGAGCAGATCTTCCAGGCTGAGCCGCTCTCCGGCCGTAAGATACATGGACGAGCCCTCCGTGCCCTCCGCTTCCCGGGGCACGGGGATGAGCTCCTGCAGATCGCCCCGTTCCAGGGCGATCAGGGCCGTCATGATCTTGGTGGTGCTGGCCATGGGCAGGGGATCGTTTCCGTGGCTTTCATACAGGATCCGGCCGCTGGACGCCTCGATCAGCGCTGCGCCCCGGGCTCCGGTGGACAGGGATTCTCCCCGGGCTTCCCGAACCGGCCACAGAAACACCATGCACAGGCATCCCAGGCACAGGGCCAGGGCACGCCTTCTTTTCATAGGGAGGTTCCGTCTCCGCCCTCCCCGGCGGGGGCGGCGTTCTCCCGGCCCGCTTCTTCCGCATCCGGCTTTTGGGGAGCATCCTCCCGGCGGCAGGCTCCCGCCGCCCGGCTGATATCCCGGACCATCTGGGGCATCAGCTCCACCAGCCGGTCAAAGGTGCCTTCGTATTCCGCAGGCAGCACCTGCACCCTGTCTCCGGAGGCGGCCAGAAAGGCCTTGGGCGTGATGGACACGCCGGCCACGGCGGTCCCCAGAAAGGGATAGCCCTCCTTCTGCACGCTTTCGGCGCTTTTGAGCACCTTTCCCATGGGCGGGTATTCCCCGCCGCCGGAGAAGAAACCGAAGGACACTTTGCTCACCGGCACCACCAGAATATCCTTCTGGGAAAGCACCGGTTCCCCCACAATGGTGTTCACATCCACAATGGATCTGAGCTGGGCCATGGTGGTTTCGATAATGGATTCAACGGACTGCATGTTCTCTCCTCTTTTCTTTCAGGTATACGAAGACAGTTTCTCCCGGATGGAGGGAAAGTATACCCCGCAGCTCCAATTTTGCGGCGTTCATTTCAAAACAGGGCTCCGGCCGCAGGCGCACCCGGGCAAAAAAAGCCTCGCCAAGGGACTTTGCCAGCATATATCCCAGTCCCGTGAGCAGGGCGGTGGCCGCCCCGTCCCCCCGGATGCCGGTAAAAAGGGTCCCTTCCAGCGATTCAAGGCGGATCGGGGGCATAAAGGCGTGCTTTTTGCGCCGCCGCTGCATTTCGGCCAGAAAAACGGTTTTGCTTCCCCCGGGCAGAAGCAGCTCCAGACTCAGGGCGGGCACATCCCCCAGACTGATCCGCACCGGCACCGGGGGCAGGGGGAACGGTCCCCAGAAGAGCGCCGCCTCCCCCCAGCCGCCCCGGGGGCTCAGGGTAAGGGAGCATCTGGCCCGCCAGGGGGTCAGCAGCAGCAAAAGCAGCAGGCACACAAGGCCCGTCCATACATACGTCATACCCTCAGTGTGTCCAGAAAGGAGAAAAAGAAAAGAGTTTGAGCCTGTTTTCCATCTTGTTCACAATTCCCCTGTTCCATAAAAGAGAATTATGCTATACTATTGAATCAGCAAAAAACGCAGGGGAATCAGGGTGTTCGGATATATCGTACCAAGGGAATGTGAGCTGAAGGTCAGGGAGCAGGCGGCGTATAAATGCGCCTACTGCGGCCTTTGCAAAAGCATTCAGCGGCATTACGGCCCTCTGAGCGCCGGGTGCCTGCAATACGACTGCACCTTTCTGGCCCTGCTGCTGGGTTCGCTGGCCGGAGAAAAAGGGGAGAGCAGACCCTGCCGCTGCCTGCACCGCTGGCCGGATCCCCGGCGGCGGTACCGGCTGGAAAGCCCCTCGCTGCATTTTTCCGCCGCTGTCAATGTGCTGCTGGCCTATTACAAGTGCTTGGACGGGCAGAAGGATGAGCATGCCCTGAAAGACCGGGCCGGAGCCCTGCTGCTGGCGGGGGCCCATAAAAAAGCGGCGGCGGAGTTCCCGCAGGTGGAAGAGGCCGCCCGCCTGTATATGCAGGCCCAGGCCCGGGCGGAGGAGGCCCATGCCGGCCCAGACGAAGCGGCTCACCCCACGGGCGTTTTTCTGCGGCGGCTGGCGGCGCTGGCCCCCGGGGTGCCGCAGGAGGCGCAGCGGCCGCTGGACTGGCTGTTGTATCATCTGGGACGGTGGATTTACTTTATGGACGCCTGGGACGATCTGGAAAAGGACAGGCAAAGCGGCGCTTTCAATCCTTTTTTAACGGAGAGCCGGGAGACGGCGGCCTTCTGCATCCATTCGGCCATGAGCCAGTGCAGACAGGCGGCCAGCCTGCTGCCCTTGACCCGGGACAGGGGCCTGATAGAGAACATACTGGAACTGGGCTGTCCCCACAGGGCTGTTGCGCTGCTGGGGCAAACGCCGGAAGAAGATAAAAAACTGGAGGAACGGGATGAACCCCTATAAAGTTTTGGGCGTCAGCGAGAACGCCTCCCAGGAGGAGATACGAAAGGCCTACCTGACCCTGGTGAAAAAGTACCATCCCGACCGGTATACGGACGAGGCCATGAAGGAACTGGCCAACGAAAAGCTCAAAGAGGTCAATCAGGCCTATGAGATGCTGGTCAAAAAGAAGGATGATCCCCGGAGCCAGAGCTATCAGACCTCCGGGAACTACTGGCAGAACCGGGGCAGCTATACCGGGGAATACCGGAACGAATTTGCCCAGGTGCGCAGCTACCTTTCCCAGAGCAATCTGAGCGCTGCCGAGGCTCTGCTGCGCAATATCCCCCTCCACAACGGGGAGTGGAACTATCTCAGCGGCGTGCTGTACTTCCGCCGCGGCTGGTATAATCAGGCCCGGCAGTATTTTTCCGAGGCCTGCCGCCAGTGCCCGGATAACCAGGAATACCGCCACGGCTATGAGTCCCTGCTCCGGAACAGCGCCCCCTATTCTTCCGGCGGGATGAATATGAACACGGAGGAATGCGATATGTGCGATATCTGCTCCACCATGCTGTGCATGAACTGCCTGTGCAATATGGGAGGCTGCCACTGATGAAGGACAGGACCAGGGCCCTGGCCCTGACGGCCATGGTCACGGCTTTGAACGTGCTGTGCCTGTATGCCTCCGAGGTGGTCACGGGCACCCGGCTGCTTTTCTGCTTTCTGTGCAGCCTGTTCATTCAGGTGCTGGTGTGCGAGGGGTATATCCGCTGGGCCTTTATGAGCTATCTGGCCACGGTGCTGCTGGGCTTTGTGCTCTGCCCGGACAGGATCAGCTGGTTTTTTTATACGGCCCTGCTGGGGCATTACGGCATTGTGCGGCAGTTTTTCCGCCGTTATATTACGGTGGGGTACATCCGCAGCCTGTTTACGGTGCTCTACTGCAATCTGGGCACGGCTTTGGCCGTGTGGGCCCTGTATTCCATTGCCGCCGTAGACATACGCAGCTTTCTGCCGCAGATCCCGCTGGTATTGCTCCTCATCCTGGGAGAAGGCTTTTTCTTTTTGATGGATGTGCTTTATGAATCCTCCGTCAACCTGTATATAAAGAAGATACGCCGCCTGCTGGTGCGGTGAAGAGATCAGGAAATAACGCCGCTGCCCTATTCCCTCCACTATGAAGCGGCCTGTCCCGGTATCGGGATCCGCAGGTGTGCAGAAAGGCGGATAATAAGGATCACCTGTACTCCATGGAGAAGCCGGAGCGGATGCACGCCTGACTGAGCACCCATGGGGAATGCCATTATATCACCCTGCCGGATACTTTTGAGATCGCCGTCGTTATCGGCATGGAATACCAGAACCGGCAGCCGGCGGGCATGTACCCGAATGGGTTTTGCACAAACGGGGGAGGAAACCATTCGCTTTCTGCGGCCGCAGGAGACATAACGGAAAGAAGTTTGCAGCCCGGTTTTCTGCCCGTATGGCTGCGGATCATACTGCCAAAACGGATCCGGCGCTCCACGAGGGGGCGGGGTCCGTTTCTGGTTTTGGGACAGTTTATTCCGCGGAGGCGTACATAGGCCCGGAGGTACGGAAGCTGCCGGGAAGCGGGAGGCGGGGCGCTGGGCGGCGGGACGCCGCCGCCCGGCCGCAGGGCGGCCGGGCCTTTGGCGCCTGCGGCGCCAAAGCCAGCGCCCCTTCCTCCGTATACGGACCGGCCCCGCTTTTGCAGCGTCCCATGCCTGAAGCGGGGAGCGTCTCTTTCTTGCGGGAGACCGGGGCAAAAAGAAAAGGGGCTTTACACCCCCCTTGCGGTACAGATATGTTTTGCAGCGGCCTTCAGGGCTGCTCTTTCACCAGACCGGAGCGGTAAGCCCGCAGTAGGGCCTGCAGATCCTCTATGCGGGTCTTGAGCCGGCATCCTACGTCCGTGTCCGCTACCCGCAGCCGCTGCTCCGGTTTCCATACGCTCTGACGGGTGGAATGGATATCCACCTCGCTTTCAATGGCCTCCTCCAGCGTCACAAAGGGCTCGTGGCAGGAAAGCGCCACCTCCCGGGAGCTGAAGATCAGGGTGTAGCCCGCCATGCCCGTAACGGACTGATAGGCTTTGGACATGCCTCCGTCTATGACGATGATCCGCCCGTTGGCCTTCAGAGGGGATTCCCCCTTCTTGATCTTTACGGGCACATGGCCGTTGACGATGAAGGCATTGGGGCCGCCGCAGCCGAATTCCTCCAGGAGCTTCAGGGCAAAATCCTCCCGCTCGGCCCAGACAAAATATGGGTTCTTGATCTCCGTATGGGTGCTCTTGTCCTTAACAAAATAGCGCTCAAAGGTGGTCATCCGGTCCTTGCCGAAAAGCGGGCTGTTGGGGCCGCACCAAAGATACCACATGAAATCCAGCCCTCGGGCCCGCTCCGGCGTGCCCCACCTGGCAAAGTATCCCTGGCGCACCAGGGCGTCCGCCCGATCAAAATAGGCCCTGCCGGCATAACTCTTTCCGTCCATGTCCACCTGGGTGAACTGCCCGTCCTCCCGGCAGGGGACGCAGCCGTGAAAGAGCAGGTTTCCGTTGCACACCAGATACATGCTCCCGCGGGCAAAAAGGAAGCGTACATGCTCCTGCAGCTTTACCGAATGGTGGAAGGCGCTGCGGAGCTTGCACATAAGCGCCTCTTCTCCGGCGGAAAGGGCATAAGGGGAGGAGGGCAGCACCGTAGGCAGAGAAGCGTCCGTCAGAGGGAACTCCCCTTCCCGCAGTGTCACGGTGCCCCGCTCAAAATCGATGCGCTCCAGCATCTTCCTTTCGTCCATCAGGTATTCGGGGCGGCGTTCGATGAGCTGCCCTTCCAGCTTGAAAAGGATCACCGCCATGGCCTTGTGCATCTTGGCCACCACCTCCGCCCGGCGGGGATCCATGGATCCGTCCAGAAGCCTGGGGTAAAAGGGGCGGCAGGGATCTTCGGCGTATACATCCAGCGCATAGCTCAGCAGCGGGCTGAGACTGATGCCGTAGCCATCCTCTATGGAATCCAGATTGCCGTATTTCAGGGAGTTGATAATGGCCGTGGCGATCAGCGCTTCGCTTCCGGCTGCCGCACCCATCCACAGGATGTCATGGTTGCCCCACTGGATGTCCACGTCGTGATAGTCCTTGAGCCGGTCCAGAATGATGTGAGCTCCCGGCCCCCGGTCGAAGATGTCCCCTACGATATGCAGCCGGTCAATGACCAGCCGCTGGATCAGATCGCTCATGGCGATAATGAAAGCGTCCGCCTGATCCGTCTCTATAATGGAGCGGACGATCTCATGGTTATACATGGCCTTGGCGTTGGTATCCGCCGCATGAAGGAGCTCGTCTATCACATACTCAAAGCCCCTGGGCAGAGCCTTGCGCACTTTGGAGCGGGTATATTTGGCGGAGACCAGCCGGCAGATGCTCACCAGCTGCAAAAGGGTGATCCGGTACCATTCCTCCGTTACGGTCCCGGCGGCATGGAGGCGTTCCAGCTTTTCCCGCGGGTAATAGATCAGGGTGGCCAGAGCGTTGCGCTGGCGGAGCGTCAGAGAGTTTTCAAAAAGAATGTCGATCTTTTCCCGAACCACGCCGGAAGCGTTTTTGAGTATGTGGAGAAAGGCGCCGTATTCTCCGTGTATATCGCTGATAAAATGCTCCGTGCCCTTGGGCAGGCAGAGAATGGCCTTGAGGTTGATGATCTCCGTGGTCACCTGCGGGATGGTGGGAAAGGAGCGGCCCAGCAGCTCCAGATATCTGAGTTCCAGCGGGGAACAGGGATTCTGCATGCATACACCTCCGTATTCGTTTGCCTCATCATAACATAGGCCCCGGCGGGAATCAATCCGGCCGGGGGAATATAAAAAGCGGCGGCTTTTTGCCCGGCAGTGGCCGGAAGCCGGCACTTTTCCGGCGTTTTTTTATAAATATTTCTTGAATTTACGGATATACTATGCTATACTGCAAGCGTAGGAACGTGAGACTGTGATTTGGAGAGTGGGGCGACCCACTCTTTCATTATGATAGGAGGATTTCCGTTGAAGACCACAGAACTGTGCGAAAGTCTTTGCCGGCCGGCGGTGGAGGCCCTGGGATTCACCCTTTGCGAGGTGGAGTTCCAAAAGGAATACGGGGACTGGGTGCTGACCTTTTTCATCGATAAGGAAGGCGGCGTGACCATCGACGACTGCGAGACCGTCAGCCGGGCTCTGGAGCCGGTGCTGGACGAGGCGGATCCCATCGAGCAGGCCTACTACCTTTCCGTTTCCAGCCTGGGCATCGACCGGCCCCTGAAAAAGGACGCCGATTATGAGCGGAACCTGGGCAAGGAACTGGAGGTAAAGCTCTATGCCCCCCTGAA
Source organism: uncultured Eubacteriales bacterium (assembly GCA_900545265.1). GTDB lineage: Bacteria > Bacillota > Clostridia > Christensenellales > CAG-138 > RUG472. Next base: position 158,042 of record UQYI01000001.1, on the reverse strand, counting down.
GACCGATGCAAAGGGCAAGGGGAAAAAGGAGCTTACCGGCGTGCTGGAAAGCTACGACGGCGAATCCTTCACCCTCAGGGCGGGGGAAAACAGCATAAGGCTCCTGCGCCGGGATGCGGCGCTGGTCAGGCCCTATATCCGGTTTTAACAAATAACGAAGATACAGCAACAAGCAGAAAGGGATTGGCATGAACGCGGAATTTATCGAGGCATTGAACGCACTGGAAAAAGAAAAGGGCATCAGCAAGGATGTGCTCCTTTCTGCCGTTGAGTCGGCTTTGATCTTTGCCTATAAGCGCAACTATAACTCTCAGGGGAACGTCCGGGCAGAGGTGGACGGCAAAACGGGCGAGATGCACATCTACGCCTCCAAAACCGTGGTGGAGACGGTAGAAAACCCCACCGTGGAGATCTCCGTGGCGCAGGCCCGCAAGGTCAATCCCCTGTATGACGCGGGCGACGTGATCGAAGAAGAAGCGGATACCCGCAAGTTCGGCCGCATCGCCGCGCAGACGGCCAAGCAGGTGGTGGTGCAGCGCATCCGGGAAGCGGAGCGGGGCAACATCTACGATGAATACGTAGAAAAAGAAAACGAGATCCTTACCGCCATCGTGCAGCGGATGGAAAAGGGCAACGCCTTTGTGGAACTGGGCAAGACCGACGGTATCCTCACGCAGAACGAGATGATCCCCGGGGAAAGCTACGAGCAGAACCAGCGCATCAAGGTCTATGTGCTGGAAGTCCGCAAGGATAACAAGGGCCCCCAGGTGCTGGTCAGCCGCACCCATCCGGGTCTGGTCAAGCGGCTCTTTGAGCTGGAGGTGCCCGAGATCATGAGCGGCGTGGTGCAGATCAAGTCCATCGCCCGGGAGGCGGGCTTCCGCACCAAAATCGCCGTGTGGTCCTCCGATCCCCAGGTGGATGCCGTAGGCGCCTGCGTAGGCCCCCGGGGCATCCGGGTGGAGCGCATTGTCAGCGAGCTCCACGGGGAAAAGATCGACATCGTGGAATGGGATATGGACAGCGCCATCTATATCGCCAAGTCCCTGTCTCCGGCCAAGGTGCTCATGGTCTATATCAACGAAGAAGAAAAAGCCGCCAAGGTTATCGTGCCGGATAACCAGCTGTCTCTGGCCATCGGCAAGGAAGGGCAGAACGCCCGCCTGGCCGCCAAGCTCACCGGCTGGAAGATAGACATCAAGAGCCAGAGCCAGGCGGAAGAGGCCATGGAGGCTGCTTCCGCAGAAGAAAGCCAGCAGGAGGAATAAAAACGGCCCATGAAGAAGATCCCTATGCGCATGTGCGTGGCCTGCCGGGAGATGAAGCCCAAAAAGGAGCTTATCCGGGTAGTGCGCACCCCCGAGGGGGAGGTATTGCTGGATCCAACCGGGCGCAGAAACGGCCGGGGGGCATACCTGTGCTGCAAAAAGGAATGCCTGGCCCGCGCCGTAAAAACCAGGGCGCTGGAGCGGGCGCTGGAACAGCCCGTAGGCCCGGAAACGGCCGAAAAGCTGGAAAGGGCTTTGGAAGAATATGGAACAGCGTCTGTTTAACGCCATGGGCTTCTGCCAGAAGGCGGGCCGGTGTCAAAGCGGGGATTTCGCCGCAGAGAAGGCCCTCCGGGGCGGCCGGGCCAGAGTGCTCCTGCTGGAAAAGGGAGCCGCTCCCAATACCGTAAGCAAATATACGGCGCTGTGCGCCGGGCGGGGCGTACCCCTGCTGCTGGTGGAAGAAGTGGGGCGGGCCATAGGCAAGCCGGGGCGGATCGTTATGGCGGTCACGGACGAACATTTTGCAAAGATGATTCTGGATGCCGGGCATCCAAATAGTAAAGCGGGGGAATAAGAAAGTATGGCAACGAATTTCATGGAGACGGCAAAGAGCGTAAGGACCGGCGCCAGGGATCTGCTGGAGCGTATCGAGCAGAACCGCAAGGCGGCGGCCGCTCTGCTGGATTCCGCCAAGGCGGCCGAAAGCAGGCTTGTTGAAAAGGAAGCCAGGCAGCGGAAGATCCGGGAAGAAAAAGAAAAAGCGGAAAGACTCCAGCGCTTTCTGGAATCCGGCGAGACCGGCGGCTATGTAGCCGATGCGGAACCGGAGCCCCAGCCGGAGCCCCCGGCTCCCAAGGCGGCCGAACCGGCGCCTGCCCCCAAAGAAGAGGTGCCCCCTGTTCCGGAGACCCGGCAGGAGGAGGCGCCCCAGCCTGCTCCCGCTCCCGCACCGGAAACGGCTCCTGCGCCCCGGCCGGCGGCAAAGGCGGAGCAGCCTGCCCGGACTGTTCAGCCTGCACAGCCTGTGCAGCAGCCAGCGTCTGCCCGGAAGCCTGCCTATGACAGCAACCGGCAGCCCCGGAACGACAGGCCCCAGCAGCAGCGCCCCCAGGGCAGCTTCCAGCAGCGTCCCCAGCAGGGGCAGGGAAGACCTCAGACCAGCAGCGGCCAGCAGCGGCCTCAGGGCGGCTATCAGAGCCGCACGGCGCCTGCGGACATGACCCCCGGACGTCCCGGGCAGCGGTCCGGCACCCGCGCTGTGGTCATCGGCGATAACAAGCCCGCCGAGAACAAGCGCCCCTACGAAACCAAAGAAAAGAAAGCCAAGAACAAGAAGGCCATGCAGAAGGAAGCCGCACCCGATAAATCCTCCTGGGACGATGAAGGCCCCATGGGCAACCGCCGCAAGGCTCAAAGCAAGAAGCCGGTGCAGGCCAAGCCCGCTCCCGTGGTCATCGAGCATGCGGTGATCACCGGCGACGCCATCACCGTCAAGGAGCTTTCCGAAAAGATCGGCAAGCCCGCCGCAGAGATCATCAAGAAGCTGTTCCTGCTGGGCATCATGGCCACCATCAATCAGGATATCGACTTTGACACCTGCGAGCTCATTGCCAGCGATTACAACATCACTCTGGAAAAGCAGGTGGCCAAGACCTTTGAAGACGTGCTGGCCGACAACGCCGAGGAAAAGGACAGCGAGGATCAGCTGGTGCCCCGTCCCCCGGTGGTCACCATCATGGGCCATGTAGACCACGGCAAGACTTCTCTGCTGGATGCCTTCCGCCACAGCAGCGTAGCCGCCGGGGAAGCGGGCGGCATCACCCAGCATATCGGCGCTTATACCGTTATGTGCAACGGCCGCCAGATCACCTTTATCGATACGCCCGGCCATGAGGCCTTTACCTCCATGCGTGCCCGGGGCGCACAGGTGACGGATATCGTCATTCTGGTGGTAGCCGCCGACGACGGCATCATGCCCCAGACCATCGAGGCCATCAACCATGCCAAGGCGGCCGGGGTGCCCATCATCGTGGCCATCAACAAGATCGACAGACCCAACGCCGACCCGGAGCGGGTCACCCAGCAGCTGACGGAATACGGTCTGGTCAGCGAGGACTGGGGCGGCGACACCATTGTGGTGCCCGTTTCCGCCAAGCAGAAGACCAACCTGGATACCCTGCTGGAAATGGTGCTGCTCCAGGCGGATGTGATGGAGCTGAAGGCCAACCCCAACCGGCTGGCCAAGGGCACCATTGTGGAAGCCAAGCTGGATAAGTCCAGGGGCCCAATCGCTACGGTGCTTGTGCAGAACGGCACCCTGAAGAAGGGCGATACCATCATCGCCGGCACCGCCTTCGGCCGTGTCCGCGCCATGATCGATGATAAGGGCCGCACAGTGAACACCGCCGGGCCCAGCTGCCCCGTGGAGATCCTGGGCTTCAACGAAGTGCCGGAAGCCGGGGACATCATGAACGTGGCCGATGCCGACAAGCTCACCCGCCAGGTAGCCGAAGAGCGCCGGGACAAGATCAAGGCCGCCCAGATCAAGGCCAAAGAGCGTGTCTCTCTGGACGATCTGTTCAGCCAGATGGCCGAGGGCGATCTGAAGGATCTGAACATTATCGTCAAGGCCGATGTGCAGGGCTCCGTAGAGGCTATCAAGCAGGCCTTTGAAAAGCTCAGCAACGAGGAAGTCCGGGTGCGGGTCATCCATGGGGCCGTGGGCGCCATTACGGAAAGCGATATCGTGTTCGCTTCCGCCAGCAACGCCATCGTCATCGGCTTCAACGTCCGCCCCGATGCCGCCGCCAAGGCCGCCGCAGAAAAGGAAAAGGTGGATGTGCGTACTTACCGGGTCATCTACAGCGCCATCGAGGATATCCAGGCCGCCATGAAGGGCATGTTCAAGCCCGTGTTCAAAGAGGTGGATATGGGCCGTGCGGCCGTGCGCAACACCTTCCGCATCAGCGGTGTAGGCACCGTAGCCGGCGCTTATGTGCAGGATGGGAAGATCACCCGCAGCGCTCAGGTACGGGTGGTACGGGACGGCGTCATCCTTTACGACGGCAAGCTGGCCGCGCTCAAGCGCTTTAAGGACGATGTGAAGGAAGTGGCCGCAGGCTATGAGTGCGGCATCTCCTTTGAAAACTTCAACGACGTCCGGGAGGGCGATATCATCGAAGCCTATTCCATGGAGCAGGTGGAGAAGTAACCCTTCGGCAACAGAAAAACAACTGCGAAAGCGGCGGTGAAAAGCCGCCGCTTTTTCAACAGAAGGAGGCAAATTATGGCGAAAAACAGAGGCGAACGTGTAAACGAGGAAATGAAAAAAACACTGGCCGCCATCGTGTTTGATATGAAGGATCCCCGGATCTCCCCCATGACCACCATTACCGAGGCGGAGGTCACCAACGATCTGAAATACTGCAAGGTAAGCGTCAGCGTCTATGATACGGACGAAAACGCCCGCAAAGAGACCGTGGCCGCCCTGAACCGGGCCGCCGGGCACATCGGCTGGGAGGTGGGCCGCCGGATGCAGATCCGGGCCATCCCCAAGTTCAAATTCACGCTGGATGAATCTATCGCCTACAGCGTGCATATCTCCGACCTGATCAACCGGCTCCACATCCCCCACGAGGAGGAAGGGGAGCAGGGGACGCCGGAAGCATGAGCGCAGGGGAAGCCGCAGCCTTTATCAGGCAGCACAGGCGGTTTCTGCTCCTGTGCCATGTTTCTCCCGACGGGGACGCGCTGGGCTCTTCGCTGGCTCTGGGACTGGCTTTGGAAGCGGCGGGACGGGAGTGGACGGCGGCCTGCGACACGACCTGCTATCCCCACAAGTATGCCTTTCTGCCCGGAGCAGACCGGGTGCACGTAGGCACTCCCGTGACGCCGGAGCCGGATACGGCCCTTATTTTTGTGGACTGCGCCTCTGCCGACCGGGCGGGGCTGTATGCCTCCCTGCTGGAGGGGGAACGGCCCACACTGTGTATAGATCACCATATCACCAACCCCGGCTGCAAGGGGCAGGGGTATGCCGGGGTGAATTATGTGGAAGACTGCGCCGCCGCCGGGGAACTGGTGTATCTGCTCATACGGGAACTGGGCGTTCCCCTTACGGCGGATATGGCGGCCTGCCTGTATACGGCTCTTTCTACGGATACGGGGAACTTTGCCTATGATTCCGTCACAAAGCGCACCTTCTGCATCATGGGGGCGCTGCTGGAAGCCGGTTTGGATCTGCCCAAATACAATCAGCTGCTGTTCCGGCAGGAACGGCTGGCCAAGACCCGCCTGCGGGCCAGGGCGGTGGAACATATGACCCTGTACGAAGAAAATACCGTGGCCGTGGCCTCCCTCACCCTGGGGGAGATCGAAGCGGCGGGGGGCGTCAGCGCCGACTGCGACGGGATCATCGATACCCTCCGGGATATAGAGACGGTGGAGGCCGCCTGCTTTATCCGGGAGAGCACCCAGGGACTAAAGGTGAGCCTGCGGAGCAAGGGGCGCCTGAACGTGGCGGAGCTGGCGGGCCGGTTCGGCGGCGGGGGCCATGTGCTGGCGGCAGGCTGCACCCTGCTGCATATGACCATGGAGGAAGCCTGCAGCCGCATGTCGGCGGTGCTGTGTGAAGCCTGGAGGGAGAGCCGCCCATGAAAGAAGGCATAGTTTCCGTATTGAAGCCCCCGGGCATGTCCTCCAGCGATGTGGTGGGGGATATCCGCCGCCTGTTTCAGGAAAAGCGGGTGGGCCATCTGGGCACGCTGGATCCCGGGGCGGCCGGGGTGCTGCCCGTGTGTGTGGGCCGGGCGGTAAGGCTGTTCGACTATCTGGTGGATAAGGAAAAGACCTATCGCTTTGAACTGCTTTTCGGCAGGGAAACGGATACGCAGGATGTATACGGCCGGGTAACGGACCGGACGGAAAAGAATCTGTCCCGGCAGGAGCTGGAGGGGCTGCTGCCTCGGTTCCGGGGGGAGATCATCCAGCAGGCCCCGGCCTATTCCGCCCTGAAAAGCGGCGGCAAAAAGCTGTATGATCTGGCGCTGGCCGGGAAGGAGATACCGGAAAAGCTGCGCCCCGTGACCATAAGCCGCCTGGAGCTGCTGGAACAGACCGGCGAAAACCGCTATCTGATGGAAGTCACCTGCTCCCGGGGCACCTATGTGCGCACCCTGTGCCACGACATGGGGCGGGCAGCGGGGGGCTGCGCCTGCATGGGTATGCTCCTGCGGACGGCTTCCGGACCCTTTTCCATAGAAAGCGCCCATACGCTGGAGGCGCTTCGGGCGCTGGCGGAAGAAGGACAGGCAGAAAAGGCGCTGCTCACCTGTGAGGCGGCTCTGGGCTATATGCCCGCCCTGAAACTGCCGGCGGAACGGTTTCAGCCTGCCAGAAACGGTCTGCCCACCTATGTGGGCAAGCTCCCTGTGGAAACGGTGCGCCTGTACTGCGGGGACAGGTTCATGGGCATCGGGCAGGTGGAGAACAGGCAGGTGCGCCTGCGGGTGCATCTGTATGACGAATAAAGAAGGATATGCAGGATAACGGCTTTGTCATTGCCCTGGGCATGTTTGACGGGGTACACAGAGGGCATCAGGCCCTGCTGCAAAGGACGGCGGCGCTGGCCCGGAAACTGGGCGGGCGGCCCATGGCTTTCTGCTTTTTGAATCACCCGGCAGAGATATTCGGCAGGGAAGTCCGGTATCTTTCCACGGCGGAACAGCGCCGGGACTGGATGCTGGCTCTGGGTATGGAACGGGTGGAGATGATCCCTTTCACCCGGGACTTTGCCGGTCTGTCGCCGGAAGCCTTCCTGGCATACCTGCAGGAACGCTTCCCCGTAAAGGGGCTGGTAGCCGGATTCAACTATACCTTCGGCCGGGCAGGCGCAGGCACGGGGGATACCCTCCGGCAGCTGGGACAGGCTGTGGGGATCGCCGTGGATATTCTGGAGCCGGTGCTCCTTGACGGCAGCCCCGTATCCAGCTCCCGCATACGGGAAGCCCTGCTGGCCGGGCGTCTGGAGGAAGCGGAGCAGATGCTCACCCGGCCTTATACCCTGAGGGGGGCCGTGGTGGCCAACCGGCATATAGGGCGCACCATCGGCTTTCCTACAGCCAATATGGAGTACGGCCGCTATCTGCTGCCCCCGGACGGGGTATACGCCGCCCGGGCCCGGGCAGGGGAAGAAAGCTATGCCGCCGTGACCAACATAGGCTGCAACCCCACCGTAGAGGGGAAAAAGCGCACCGTGGAGACCCACCTGCTGGGAGAGCGGGTGGATCTGTATGGCCGGGTGCTGGAGGTGGAGCTTTTGAGCCGGATCCGGGAGGAGAGGACGTTTTCCTCACTGGAAGCGCTGAAGGAGCAGATCGCCCGGGATGCGGCGCAGGCGGCGGCAAAACAAAAAAGTTTTTGATAATAAGCAAAAAACGGTTTACTTTTTCGATCTGTTGTGCTACTATTCTAAAGGTTAAACCGCTTACTGGGCTTTTGCGTTTCTCCGTGCCCTATGGACATTGGCTCAGGCGCAGTTTGCGGGGATCAAATTATGGAGGATATATACTATGACCAAACAGGAAATCATCGCCAAGTATGCCATCCACGAGGGTGACACCGGTTCCCCCGAGGTGCAGATCGCACTGCTCACCGCACGGATCAACCACCTCAACGAGCATCTGTCCGTCAATAAGAACGACCACCACAGCCGCCGCGGTCTGCTGAAGATGGTCGGTCAGCGCAGGGGCCTTCTCAACTACCTGAAGGAAAAGGATATCGAGAGATACAGGGCTATCCTGGCTGCATTGAATCTGAGAAAGTAAGGGCAAAAGCACAGGGCGGGTTGCAACACACCCGCCTTGCTTTCTATAGCGATCTCAAAAACAGACGGCGGCACCTGTATGCGTGTGTCTGCTTTTGAGAGCGGCTGTAGCTCCCGGATCTTCCGTATCCTCCCCGGGAGGCGTTTTTCTCACGCCCGGAAGGGCCTTGAAGCAGGAATCAATTAAGAAAGAGGAAATATAAAGAATGTTCAGAACCTTTGAAACCATGGTCGGCGACCGCAAGCTGGTCGTTGAGACCGGAAAGTATGCCGAGCAGGCAGGGGGATCCTGTCTGGTCCGCTGCGGCGGCACCGCCGTGCTGGTATGCGCTACGGTGGCCAAGGAGCCCCGCCCCGGCGTGGATTTTCTGCCCCTCAGCGTAGAATTTGAAGAGAAGATGTATGCCGTGGGCAAGATCCCCGGCGGCTTCATCAAGCGGGAAGGCCGTCCCTCCGAAAAGGCGATCCTGGCCTGCCGCCTTATCGACCGTCCCCTGCGGCCCCTGTTCCCCAAGGGATTCTATAACGATATCCAGGTCATCGCCACCGTGCTGAGCGTAGATCAGGACGTGCAGCCCGATATCATCGCCATGCTGGGCGCGTCCATTGCCCTGTCCATCTCCAACGCCCCCTTCATGGGCCCCATCGCCGGTGTGGTCGTGGGCTATGTAGACGGGAAGTACGTGCTTAACCCCGGTGTGGAGGAGCGGGCCAAGAGCCGCCTGCACCTGACCGTGGCCGGCACCAAGGACGCCGTCATGATGGTGGAGGCCGGTGCCCAGGAGATCTCCGAAGAGGAGATGCTCAAGGCCATTCTTTTCGGCCATGAATACATCAAGCAGATCGTAGACTTCATTGCCGGCATCCAGCAGGATGTGGGCAAGGAGAAAATGCCCGTAAACATTCACCATGCTTCCGAAGAGCTCACTGCCAGGGTTCGCGAGCTGGCCATGGACAAGGTCGTCTGGCAGATGGACACCTTTGACCGTCATGAGCGGGAAGAGCGTACCGAGCAGGTCAAGAAGGAAGTCCACGAGGCTCTGGACGAAGCCTACCCCGAAGAGGGCAAGGATATGGACGATATCCTGTATGCCATGACCAAGGAAGTCATGCGCAAAAAGATACTGGATCTCAACATCCGTCCTGACGGCCGTACCCAGGAGGAGATCCGCCCCATCTGGTGCGAGACCGGCCTGCTGGAGCGCACCCACGGCAGCGCCGTGTTCACCCGGGGCCAGACCCAGGTCATGACCATTGCCACGCTGGGCACCCTTTCCGAAGGCCAGATGCTGGACGGCATCGGCACCGAAACGGGCAAGCGCTATATGCACCAGTATAACATGCCTCCCTACAGCACCGGCGAGACCCGCCCCGTCCGCAGCCCCGGCCGCCGCGAGATCGGCCACGGCGCTCTGGCAGAGCGTGCGCTGCTCCCCGTGCTGCCCTCCGAGGAGGAATTCCCCTATTGCATGCGGCTGGTCAGCGAGGTCATTTCCTCCAACGGTTCCACCTCTCAGGCTTCCATCTGCGCCAGCACGCTGGCCCTGATGGATGCGGGCGTACCCATCAAAAAGCCCGTTGCGGGCGTAGCCATGGGTCTCATTCAGGATACCGAGACCGGCAACATCGCCGTTATGACCGATATCCAGGGTCTGGAAGACTTCCTGGGCGACATGGACTTTAAGGTAGCCGGCACCCGTGACGGCATCACCGCCATCCAGATGGATATCAAGATCAAGGGCATCAACGAGGAGATCCTCACCCGTGCGCTGGCGCAGGCCAACCGGGGCCGTATGTTCATTCTGGACAAGATGGCCGAGTGTCTGCCCGCTCCCCGGGAGAATATGTCCCCCTATGCGCCCCGGATCATCTCCTTCAAGATCCATCCCGATAAGATCCGCGAGGTCATCGGCAGCGGCGGCAAGACCATCAACGGCATCATTGCCCAGACCGGCGTAAAGATCGACATTGAGGACGACGGCTCCGTGTTCATCGCCTCTCCCGACGAAGCGGCCGCCAAGGAAGCCAAGGGCATCATCGATTCCATCGTGAAGGATATCGAGGTGGGCGAGGTGTATCTGGGCACCGTGGTCAACATCCAGACCTTCGGCGCATTCATCAACCTGACGCCCGGCAAGGACGGCCTGCTCCACATTTCCCGCATGGACAAGAAGCGGGTCAACAAAGTGGAAGACGTAATGAACCTGGGCGACAAGGTGCTGGTGCGGGTCATCGAGATCGATCCCAAGACCGGCAAGATCAGCCTGGACCGCAAGGGCCTGCTCCCCGAAGAAGAGGGCAAGGGCGAAGGCAAGTAAGCACAGAACCGCATACCGGGGGCGCAATGAGACCCATTGCGCTCCTTTTTCGTAACCGCCCTTTCCGGGCGAAAAAAGGCTGTTTCCGCCGGAGGGAAAGATACTTTCTTTCCGGGGCATGCTATCCAAAAGGAGAATGACGCAATGATCACACAAACCACCCTGCCCAACGGCCTGCGGCTGATCCTGCTGCCCATGGAGAACACCCGCTGCGTATCCATGGGCGTATGGGTCAACGCCGGCTCCGTGTATGAAACGGAAGAAAACAACGGCATCAGCCACTTTATCGAGCACATGGTGTTCAAGGGCACAAAAAAGCGTTCCGCACGGGATATAGCCGTAGAGATGGACGCCGTCGGCGGCAACCTGAACGCCTTTACCGCCAAGGAATGCACCTGCTTTTATGCCAAGGTGCTGGACAGCGACCTGCCCCTGGCCGTGGATATCCTTTCGGACATCCTGCTGCACTCCGCTTTTGAGGAAGACTGCATGGAGCGGGAGAAGCAGGTGGTCATCGAGGAGATCGGCATGAGCGAGGACAGCCCGGAGGATCTGTGCTTCGAGACCGCCGGCAGCGACTTTTACCGGGGCACCGTGCTGGAAAAGACCGTGCTGGGCACCCGGGAGACCGTGGCCGCCCTGACCCGGCAGCAGATTGAAGCCTATATGGGCGCCCGTTATACGGGGGGGAACATGGTCATTGCCTGCGCCGGGAGCTTTGAGCCCCGGGCCTTGACGGCCATGATAGAGAAGGCCTTTGCGGATGTGCCCGCGGGAAAAAGAGACCTGATGACGGAAGGAGCGCCCGCCGGACGGCGGCCCTGGATCTTCCGGGAGCGGGATACGGAACAGGTGAACACCTGTCTGGTGCTCCCGGGCTTCAAGAGCAGCTGCGAGGCGTATTATGCCCAGGCGGTGCTCAGCAACATACTGGGGGGAAGCATGTCCTCCCGGCTGTTCCAGAAGGTGCGGGAGGAACGGGGGCTGGCCTACAGCGTATACAGCTACCCCATGGCTTACCGGGATACGGGCTCCCTGTGCATTTATGCAGGCAGTTCCCCCAAGCAGGCGCCTTTGGCTCTGGAGCTCATTTTGCAGGAGCTGGAGGATATCCGCCTGCACGGCGTTACGGAGAGGGAATTCCTTCTTTGCAGGAACCAGCTGCGGGGCAGCTTCCTTATGGGCATGGAAGGATGCAGCGCCTTTATGAACGCTTTGGGAAAAAGTTTACTTTTACAAAACAAAGAATACGCAATAGAGGCTACGCTAAAGGCCATCGAGTGTGTTACAATGGATAAAATACAGGCCGTCATCCCCCGGATCCTTTCGGGCAGCTGCCTCAGCTGCGCCATGGTGGGCCGGGTAAAGGGAGTCAGAAAGCAGATGGGCTCCCTGCTGGACGGCTGGGCGGGCGCTCTGGACTGATCCCCGGCGCCGTTCCCCGAAAAAACGGAATGAGGTGAGCCTTTGGCTGGCAAAAGAAAATTCAAGCTGCGCTTTTATATGCTGCTTCTGGTCCCGGTGCTGATCATCGGGGCCTATTTGGGGTATAAGATACTGAATCCTTCCACGGGACGTCTTTCTTCGGATACGGTAGAGGCGGACGTGGCTTTTACCGGCGTAGTCATCCGCAAGGAGACCGTGGTGGAGGCGCCGGAGTACAGCAGCCTTCGCTATCTGGTGGGAGAAGGGGAGTATGTGGAAAACCAGCAGCCCGTAGCACTGCTGTACGGCAAGGACTATATCTCCCACCTTTCGGAAATACTTTCCCAGTCCCAGAAGATATACCGGCAGCAGATCACGCTTTTGAAGCTGGCCTCCTCTGACACGGTCACCCTGCCCCAGGAGGTGTCGGCCTATAACGCCCAGATCGAGCAGACCATGGAAAAGATGACCCAGGCGGCCATGGGGGATTCCCAATACAACTATATGACTCTGGCGGATGAACTGCAGGCGCTGCTCACCGCCCGGGAGACCTATATGCGGGAGATCACCCCGGCAGATGCGGCTCTGACGGCCAATTACGAGATACTGGACCGGCTGAAAAGCTCCTTTTCCGCCCAGAGCACGCTGCTGAACAACGGCGGCTCAGGCTATATCTCCTTCCATCTGGACGGTTATGAAACGGCCATGAACATCCTCTCCCTCAGCGCTTCGCAGGTGCGAAAGACCGCTTCCTCCCCTCTCAGTTCCACCACAGGGAACGGGCTGTTCCGCATTGTGGAGCCAAGCGGCTTTTACATCGCCTTTACCGTAAGGGGGGATGAAGCCCACCGCTTTGTGGTGGGGGAGAAGTACGATATGCAGGTCTCTCATCAGGATAAGGTGTTTTCCGGCCGGGTGGTGGCAGAAAAGCCCTCCGAAAGCTATGTGCTGTACATTCTGGAAGTGGAGGAGGATTCCCTGCAGGTGCTGGAGAACCGCACCATGGATCTGAGCATCCACTATACGGGCAGCGGCACCGCCGTACCGGTGGACGGCATCTACTTCAACGGCGGCGTACCGTATCTGTATGTGTATACGGGGAACGGCTACAGCCCCATCAAGATCGAGATCCTCTGCGCCGATGACAAGACTGCCGTCATCCGGGCGGCAGACCGGCAGATCCAGCTCAAGAGCGGTATCCGCTTCCTGTATTATGAGGAGCCCAGTGCAGATGAAGCAGGCCCCACGGCCACGCCCATCCCCACGGCTACACCTTCCCCGGCGCCCACTCAGACGGGGACCATAGAGCCCCCCAACCTGGGCAGCCCGGCCCCGGTAGACCCCAACCAGTTCCCCACGGATCCGGGGGTGCAGGCGTCCCCCGGGAGCAGCGGACAGGAGGCCCCATGACCATACGTGAAAACATAGAGCACATCCGGGAGCGGATGGAAGCCGCCTGTCTCCGGGCCGGCCGGCCGGCGGAGGAGGTATCCCTCATGGCCGTGACCAAATATGTGGACACCGGCCGCATGGAGGAGGCTGCTGCGGCAGGCATTGCCCTCATGGGGGAAAATCATGCCCAGGAAGTCCGGGAAAAGTTAAATTTTTATAAACAGCAGGGGATAGCGGTCCATTTCATTGGACAACTACAGACCAATAAGATAAAATACATCTGCAATACCGTTTCCTGCATCCAGTCCGTAGACCGGGAAAAGCTGGCTCTGGCTCTGGAGGCTCATGCCGCCAAAGCCCAAAACGTCCAGCCGGTGTTGCTGCAGGTAAACATAGGCAGAGAGCCCCAGAAGGGCGGCGTGCTGCCGGAGGAAACGGAAAAGCTTCTGGAACAGAGCCTGGCGCTTCCGCATCTGCAGGTGCAGGGGCTCATGTGCGTGCCTCCCGCCGGGGAGCCGGAAAAGGCAAGAGCTTATTTCGGCGCGCTGTACACCCTTCGGGAGAAGCTGGCGGCGGCGTATCCGCAGGCGGAGCTGCACACCCTTTCCATGGGGATGAGCCACGATTTTGAAGCAGCCATTCTGGAAGGCTCCACCCTGATCCGGGTGGGGTCGGCCATATTCGGACCAAGAAACAGATTGTAACCAAGGCAGGAGGAGCATACGGTGGGTATTTATAACAAATTCCTTGACTTTATCGGCATTGAGGAAGCGGACGACAAGCAGCACGACGACGACCTGTTCGAAGAGGACGAGGGCGTAGCCGAGGCCGCTCCCGCACGGAGGCAGAAAGCGGCCCCCGAACCCGCTGCCAAAAAGCCCCTCCGGGAACAGCGGCTTCAGGGCGGCGGGGAGACCGTGCCCATGCCCAATGTGGGCGCCATGAAGATGATCGTCTACCATCCCGTCAGCTATGAGGATGCCCAGAATATCATCGACAATCTCAAGGCCCGCAAGCCCGTCATCGTAAACATGGAGGAACTGGAGGTCAGCTGCGCCCAGCGGATACTGGACTTCCTTTCCGGGGCCATCTATGCCCTTTCCGGCACCATTATGAAGATCAGCCGGGGCATTTTTGTGGTGGCGCCCAACAACTATGACGTCATCGGCAACGAAGACGGGGAATACAGCGACATGTAACACCGGGTATCCCGGTTCTTCTGGCGGAGCGGCTTATACGGGCTCTCCGCTTTTTTCAATCACCCGGAGCGGATATCCGGAACAGGAGGGGGCTCATGCTGACGCCGCAGACCATTGCCAATAAAACCTTTCGCCGGACGCTGTTCGGCTACGATCTGGAACAGGTGGATGATTTTCTGGATGAGATCATCCTGCGCCTGCAGCAGATGGAGCAGGAGCGTAAAGAGATGATGGAGACCATCGATTATCTGGCCGGAGAACTCAGGCGGGCCAACCCGGAGAAGGCGCTCCACCCGGAGGAGGAGATCACCGAGCCCACCAGCCCCCACATCCTCCCGAAAGGAGCCGGCGCCCATGGGAACAGATAGGGCGCGGGGCACGGTGCCCCCCGCTTCCCGGCAGGAGATGGAAAAACTGGGGCTTGCCCAGGTGGACTTTGTGTATGTGACCGGGGATGCGTATATCGATCATCCCAGCTTCGGCTCTGCCATTATCACCCGGGTGCTTATGGATGCAGGTTTTACCGTGGGGCTGATCTGCCAGCCCGACTGGCATGACCCGGAAGTCTTCCGGGCGCTGGGCAGGCCGAAACTGGCCTTTCTGGTGTCTTCGGGGAACATTGATTCCATGGTCAACCATTACACCGCCGCCAGAAAGCGCCGCAGCGAAGACAGCTATACAGAAGGGGGCCTGGCGGGAAAGCGGCCGGATCGGGCGCTGATCGTCTACTGCAACCTGTGCCGCCGTGCGTATCCCGGGGTGCCGGTGCTGGCCGGAGGCATAGAGGCCAGCCTGCGCCGCTTTGCCCACTATGATTACTGGGACGACCGGGTGCGCCACTCCGTTCTGTATGATGCCGGGGCGGATATCCTCATGTACGGCATGGGGGAGCGTTCCGTGGTGGCGCTGGCCCGGGCACTGGCGGAAGGGCGGCCCCCGAAGGAGATACGGGATGTGCCGGGCACCTGCTATCAGGCGGCGGATATCAGCCACCTGAAGGATCCGGTGGTGCTGCCCTCCTATCAGGAGGTGTCCGCCGATAAAAAGGCCTACTGCCGTGCATTCATGCTGGAGACCCGGGAGCAGGACGCCGTCCGGGGCCGGGTGCTGGTGCAGGCCCACGAAAAAGGCTATCTGGTGGCCAATCCCCCTGCCGGACCCCTGACCCAGGCGGAGATGGACCGGGTGTACGGCCTGCCCTATACCAGGCGGCCCCACCCCATGTATACAAAGCCCATTCCCGCCCTGCAGGAGGTGGAATTTTCACTGACCAGCTGCCGGGGCTGCTTCGGAGCGTGCAGCTTCTGCGCACTGACTTTTCATCAGGGGCGGGTGGTGCAGGTGCGCAGCCATGCTTCCCTGCTGCGGGAGGCAAAACTGCTGACGGAGCTGCCGGGCTTTAAGGGATATATCCACGATGTGGGAGGGCCTACGGCCAACTTCCGCCAGCCGGCCTGCACCAAACAGCTTACCTGCGGCGTGTGCCCGGACAGGCAGTGCATCGGCTATAAGCCCTGCCCCAACATGAAGGCGGATGAATCAGACTATGTGGCCCTGCTGCGGAAGCTAAGAGACGTGCCCCGGGTCAAAAAGGTATTTGTCCGCTCCGGGGTGCGGTTCGATTACATGCTTTATGATAAAAGCCCGGCTTTTCTGAAGGAACTGGTGGAGCATCATATATCCGGCCAGCTGAAGGTGGCTCCGGAGCATGTAAGCGACCGGGTGCTCTATTATATGAACAAGCCCCCGCACCGGGTATACGAAGAATTCGTCCGCCGCTATGAGACCCTGAACCGGAAGGAGGGGCGGGCCCAGTATCTGGTGCCTTACTTTATCAGCTCCCATCCGGGCTGCACGCTGGACGACGCCATTGCGCTGGCGGAGTATATCCGCAGGACGGGGCACCGGCCGGAGCAGGTGCAGGACTTTTACCCCACCCCGGGGACCCTGTCCACCTGCATGTATTACACGGGGCTGGATCCCCGCACCATGGAAAGCGTCCATATCCCCCGGGATGAAGAAAAGCGCATGCAGCGGGCCCTGATGCAGTACTGGATCCCTGCCAACCGGCCGCTGGTGCGCAAGGCGCTGCGCCTGCGGGGCCGGGAGGATCTTGTGGGCCGGGGGCCGGGGGCCCTTGTTCCCCCGGAGAACGCCCGCCCGGAACGGGAGGCAGGCCGCTCCGATCCCCGGCGGAAGGAGGCTCCTGCGGGAAAACCGCCTGCAAAGAGCGGAATATATAAAAATTCCGCAGAAAAAAGAAAAAAGTTAAGCGGAACAAGGTTGACAAAAAGGTCATAAACCAGTAAAATAGCTGATGGTTGATTTTAGGGGTACCGTTATGGAACTATCTGTGCATGAAGCAGCAAAGCGCCTGGGGGAGGTCTTTCCTTTCTCTTTGAGCCAGGAACTGGGCACCATTACCTACTGCGGCAGGCAGCTGGCTTTTAAGGGGCCGGCCAAAGCCCGGGGGACCGTGTCCGGGGACGGAGGCGGCTTTACCGTGGAGGGCTGCGGCGAGGTTGTGTTTTTATCCCGCTGCGCACGCTGCAATGAGCCCTTTGAAGAACCCTTTTCCTTCACCTTCCGCGAACGGTTCGTTCGCCCGGGTATGGCCGGCAAGGAGGAGGAATGCTATCCTTATGAAGGGGACACCCTGGAACTGCGGGACGCCTATCTGGACAATCTTCTCTTGCAGATGCCGCTGGTGAGCCTGTGCAGAGAGGATTGCAGGGGTTTGTGCCCCATTTGCGGTATCAATCTCAACCGCGGCCGGTGCAGGTGTACCGAAACAAACCGCAGCAATCCGTTCGACGTGCTGCGGACCTTGAGTTTTGAGAATAAGGAGGTGTGATCATGGCAGTACCCAAGAGAAAAACATCTAAGGCAAGGAGAGATTCCCGTCGTGCAGCAAACAGCACTCTGGTAGCCCCCACCCTGGTGGAGTGCCCCCAGTGCCACGAGCTGAAGGTTCCCCATGCCGTTTGCAAGAAGTGCGGGTATTATGATGGCGCGCAGGTCATCGACATGGACAAAAAGGATAAGAAAAACGCCTGATCCCATGATTACCCACTGATTGTAAAGCAAAAGCCTCCTCAGCGGCGCAAAGCGTCCGGGGAGGTTTTTTATGTGTTTTTTAAGGCATTCCGGGTGTTGCCAAGGACCGGGAATGAAGTATATAATGGATCATGACGAATATTCGGGAAAGGATCGCATACAATGATTATAGCCATAGACGCCATGGGCGGGGATTTTGCCCCCAAAGCCGTTGTGGAAGGGGCGCTGCTGGCCCTGCAGGAAACAGGGGAGGATGTGTGCCTCAGCCTGTACGGGGACGAAGCGCAGATACGGGCCTGTCTGGAAGGGCAGAGCTATGACGGCGGCCGGCTGAAGATCGTTCCCTGCACAGAGGTCATTTCCTGCGAGGAAGCCCCCGCCGCCGCCGTGCGCCAGAAAAAGGATTCCTCCATGGTGCGGGCGGCTCAGGCCGTGGCCCAGGGGGAGGCGGACTGCTTTTTGAGCGGGGGCAGCTCCGGGGCGGTGCTTACCGCCGGGACGCTGATCATCCGCCGGATCAAGGGCATTCAGCGGCCCGCTCTGGCCACCCTGATCCCCAATATGCAGGGGGGATACACCATGCTGGTAGACAGCGGGGCCAATGCCGACTGCAAGAGCGCCTATCTGGTGCAGTTTGCCCATATGGGCGCCGCCTATATGCAGCAGGTCATGGGGGTGGAGGATCCCCGGATCGGCCTGCTGAACAACGGGGCCGAAGCGGAAAAAGGCAACGAGTTGACCAAGGAGACCTATGCCCTGCTGGAGCAGGAGCCGGGGATCCGCTTTGCCGGAAATGCGGAAGCACGGGAGCTGATGAGCGGCGATTTTGATGTGCTGGTGGCCGACGGTTTTTCCGGCAATGTGCTGCTCAAGGGCACGGAGGGGGCGGCCAAGGCCATTACCGCCATGCTGAAAACGGAGTTGATGGGCACCCTGCGGGGGATGCTGGGGGGCGCCATTGCCAAGCCTGCCTTTGCGGCCCTGAAAAAGCGCATGGATTACAAAGAGGTGGGGGGCGCGCCTTTGCTGGGGGTCAACGGCGGCGTTATCAAGGCTCACGGCAGTTCCGACGGGCGGGCCTTCAAAAACGCTATTCTGCAGGGGGAGAAGCTGGTGCGGGGTTCCGTTACGGAGCAGATCGCCCAGGCCTTTCATTAAAAATACGCCTGAAAAGGCAAAAACAAGTTGACATTGCCCTTCGGCTGCATTAAAATGTCAAAAGAAAATTCATGATTTGTTCATAGCAGCAGCGGAGGTGAACGGCGGGAGGCGGAAGTCCTTCCCAGAGGGGCCTGGCCGGGCGGCCCGGTTCTTGCAAGGCCGTTCAAAAGCACTACCTCCGGAATTTTCAAAAATGCAACGCCCCCGGGCGGGAATGGAGATTGAAAATGAAGTTTGAAAAGGTACGCGATATCATTGCCAAGCAGCTGGATCTGGATGCTGCCGCTATCACTCCCGAAAGCCGTCTGATCGAGGATCTCCATGCGGATTCTCTGGATATCGTGGAGCTGGTCATGGATATGGAGCAGGAGTTCGATGTGGAGATCCCCGATGAGATGCTGCCCAAGATCAAGACCGTGGGCGACATCATGCAATTCCTCGCCGAAAAATAAGAATCAGCCCTCAACCCATGGGCCCGCATCAGCTGGTGCGGGCTTTTTTCAAATGAAACAGGAAAGGCTGCGCCTGCAGGGGCGCAGAAAGTATGATTTATGACAGACAGGCTCAATGCATGTATGGAACGGCTGGGGTACACCTTTCGGGATGCTTCCCTGCTGGAACACGCCCTGACCCATTCCTCCTATGCCATGGCCACCCATTGCCCCATGGGCGATAACGAGCGCATGGAGTATTTGGGGGATGCGGTGCTGGAACTGCTGGTATCCCGGTATCTGTTTGACGCCTTCCCCGGCATGAAGGAAGGGGCCATGACCCGGGCCCGGGCCAGTTTGGTGTGCGAAGAAAGCCTGTATGAGGCCGCCCTGGGCGTGGGTCTGCGGGAAGCGGTGCTGCTGGGCCATGGGGAAGAGCAGGGCGGGGGCCGGGACAAGCCCTCCATTCTCAGCGACGCCTTTGAGGCGGTGCTTTGCGCCGTATATCTGGACGGCGGGTTGGAAAAGGCCCGGGAACTGGTGGAGCGCACGGTGCTCACCCAGGCGGATCAGCGGCTGCTGCCCAAAAAAGACAGCAAGACCTCCCTGCAGGAATATGTGCATAAGGATCATAAAAACACGGTGATACGGTATGAACTGCTGGAGGAATCCGGCCCGGATCACCAGAAGAGCTTCCATATGCAGGTACGCATAGGCGGCCAGGTCATGGGGGAAGGAACGGGACATTCCAAGCAGAGCGCCGGTCAGGAAGCGGCCCGGGCCGCTTTGGAGGCGCTGAAACATTCATGAGAGTCACCAAACTGGAACTGCAGGGGTTCAAATCCTTTGCAAAGAAAACCGAATTGACCTTCGGCAACGGGGTCACGGCCATCATCGGCCCCAACGGCAGCGGCAAGAGCAACCTTTCCGATGCCATACGCTGGGTGCTGGGGGAGCAGTCGGCCAAAAATCTTCGGGGCGGCCGGATGGAGGATGTGATCTTCGGCGGCACCCAGAAGCGCAAGTCCCTGCCCATGGCGGAGGTGACCCTTACCTTTGAAAACGCCGACCATAAGCTGCCTACCGACTATAAGGAGGTGGCCGTTACCCGCCGGGTATACCGCTCGGGGGAGAGCGAGTATGCCCTCAACGGCCGGAACTGCCGGTTGAAGGATGTGCTGGAGCTGTTCCGGGATACGGGCATCGGCAAGGACGGCTATTCCATCATCGGTCAGGGAAAGGTGGACGAGATCCTTTCCAACCGTTCCCAGGACCGGCGCACGGCTCTGGAAGAGGCGGCGGGGGTCATGCGCTACAGGGTCCGCCGGGAAGAGGCGGAGCGGAAGCTGGAGCAGACCCGCAAGAATATGGAGCGGATCCGGGATATTCTTTCCGAGCTGGAAGGGCGGCTGGAGCCCCTGAAAAGGCAGAGCGAAAAGGCCCGGCAGGCCCTGTGCTATCAGGAGGAGCTGCGGGATCTGGAGGTAAACCTGTTCCTGCGGGAGACCCAGCGGGGTCGGGAGAAGGCGGAGACTCAGCAGCAGTCCCTGACCCTGATAGAAGAAAATATTGCCCAGAACCGGCAGGAGGATGCCTCCCTGCTGGCGGGAGTGGAAGCGCAGGAACAGAAGCTGAAGGCGCTGGAAGAAGCTCTGGAGCAGGAGCAGCAGTCCCTTATGTCCCTGACCGCCGCACTGGAAGGGAAGCAGGGGGAAAAGAGCCTGCTGGAAGAGAAGCGGGACAGGAGCCGGCAGGAGATCGACCGGCTGGAGTCCCTTTCCCGGGAAGGGCTGGACCGGGCCCGGGCGCTGGAAGAACAGGCGCAGGGATTGGAAAAGCTGGGCGCCGGGGATACCGCAGCCCTGGAGACACGCCTGCAGCAGGAAAACGAGATCCTGGATGCCCTGACCGGGGAGGCCCGGCAGGGAGAGGAAGAAATAGAAGCCATGAAGGCGGCCATTATGGAAAGCATGAACCGCCTTTCGGATATGCGCAGCAGCCTGTCCCGTTTTGAGACCATGGAAGGGGCTCTGCGGCAGCGGGAAAGCGCCATGGAGCAGGAACGTGCCGCCCTGGCGGAAAAGGAAAACGGGCTGCTTTTGGAGGAGCAGGAGGCCGCTCAGGAGGAGAACCGCCTGAAGGACGCCTGGGAACGGGCCAAACGGGATATGCAGGCGGCCCGGGAGAAGAAGCGGCAGAAGGAAGAGGCGCTGACCCAAGCCAGAAAGCGCCTGAACGAGCAGGAGCAGAGCTGCGCCGCGCTGGCTTCCCGGCTCCATGTGCTCAGGGAAATGGCCCGCCGCCGGGAGGGGTATCAGAACAGCGTCCGCCTTCTGATGGAGGATGCGGCCAAAGATCCCGGCCTTTCCGAAAAAATACTGGGCGTGGTGGCGGAGAAGATCCGGGTGCCCCGGCAGCTGGAGGCCGCCATTGCCACGGCTCTGGGCGGGGCGGCCCAGAATCTGATCTCTCCCACGGGCCGGGACGCCAAAGCCATTTTGGAGCGTCTGCGCGCAAAAGAGTACGGCCGGGCCACGGTGCTGCCCCTGGATCTGCTGCGGGTGAACCCCCTGAAGGAAGGGGAGCGCCGCTGCCTGAAGGAGCCGGGGATCCTGGGGGTGGCTTCGGAGCTGATCGGCCGGGAGGAATCCGTAAGCCGGGCCATAGACCATCTGCTGAGCCGGACGGTGGTGGCAGAGAATATGGACTGCGCCCTGCGTGTAAAGGAACGCTTCGGCGGTTCTTTCCAGATCGTGACCCTGCAGGGGGATATCATTTCCGCCGGGGGCGCCATGACCGGGGGCAGCCGAAAGAAGGAGAGTTTTTCCATCCTCAGCCGGGAACGGGAGATAGAGGAGCTGGACGCCGGCCGCCGGGAGGCGGAAGCGGCCCGGAAGTCCCTTGCCGAAGGTATGGAGCAGACCCAGAAGGAGCTGCTGCTGCTGGGCGTGCAGGGGGATGCGCTGAGCGAACAGGTCCATGAGACAGCACTGGAACTGGAACGGCAGAAGGACAAGCGTTCCATCATTGCCCGGGATATACAGCAGTGCCGGGAGGAAAAGGAAAGTCTGGAAGAGGAGCATGCCTCCAATCTGGAAAATCTGGCTTCCCTGAAAAAGAGCATAGACGGGTTTTCCCGGGAAAAAGAGGATCTCCAGCAGAATTCCGACGTGACCCGGGAGGACGTGATGCAGCGGCAGAAAGCCCTGTACGCCCTGCGGGAGAAACGGGAGGCTCAGGCGGCGCTGGTAACGGATATACGCCTGAAGCTCACCGCCGCCCGGAAAGAGGCCGACGCCCGGCAGCAGGAGCAGGAACGCCTGCGCCGGGAGCGGGAGCAGGTCATGAGCCAGAGTCTGGAAGCCAGGAAGCAGATCGCCCGGCAGCAGGCGCAGCTGGAAGCCCTGAACCGGGAGCAGCAGGCGCTGGAAGAGACTTTGCAAACTCTCAGGGAGCAGGTCCGCACGGGCGAAACGACCCGGCAGCAGAAGAGCGAAGCGCGGGCCGCCTGTCAGGAGGAGCTGGCCGACGTGCGGCGGCGCAGAGACGGGCTGCTGACCGCCACCGGCACCCTGATGGAACAGCGTACCCGGGCGGAAATGGCGCTGGGGAAGCTGCGCACCCATCTGGAGCAGATACAGGACCGGATCTGGACCACCTACGGCCTGACCTATGAAAACGCCATGGCCCTGTATAAAGAGATCCCTCTGGGCTCCGCCGCCTGCCGGGTGTCTGAGCTGCACCGGGCACTTCGGGAGCTGGGGGAGGTGAACCCGGGCTCCATCAAGGAGTTTGAAGAGGTCTCCGCCCGATATGGGGAGATGAAGCAGCAGTATGATGATTTGACAAAGGCAGCTTCGGATCTGGATACGCTCATCGCTTCTCTGGTGCGTACCATGGAAAAGGTGTTCTCCGGGGAGTTCGTCCGGGTGCAGGAGCAGTTTTCCCAGGTGTTCAGGGAACTGTTCGGCGGCGGGCAGGCGGAGCTGCGGCTTTCCGATCCTAAGGACGTGCTGGGCTGCGACATAGATATCATTGCCCAGCCACCGGGCAAAAAGCTGCAGATGCTCAGTCTCATGTCCGGCGGCGAGCGGGCTTTGACGGCCATTGCTCTGCTGTTTGCCATGCTGCGGATCAAATCCCCGGCATTCTGCGTGCTGGACGAGATAGAAGCGGCGCTGGACGAAGCCAACGTCAACCGTTTTGCCGACTTTTTACGGGCTTACAGCCACGAGACCCAGTTCATCCTCATCACCCACCGCAAGGGGAGCATGGAGGTGTGCAACACCCTCTACGGCGTAGCCATGGAGGAAAAGGGAGTCAGTTCCCTGGTATCCGCAAAATTCGAGGAGGTATCCTGATGGAAAAGAAGCAAGGTTTTTTTGAAAAGCTCCGGGCGGGACTGAAAAAGACCCGGGACAACTGGTTTGATTCCCTCTTTGGGGAAGACAGGATCACGGAGGAGTTTTATGAGGAGCTGGAGGAGGCCATGATCCTGGCGGACATGGGGGCCGCCACGGCTTCCGAACTGATCGAAGCGCTGAAGGAGCAGGTTAAGACCCGAAAGCTGAAAACCTGCGCCGATACCAAACAGGCGCTCATAGAGCTTATTGCCGGGCGGGTGGAGACCGGCGCACCCTTTGTGCCCGATACCGCTCCGGCGGCATTGCTGATCGTAGGGGTAAACGGGGTGGGCAAGACCACCTCCATCGGCAAGATCGCCCACGATTATGCCGAACGGGGCCGCAGGCCCATGCTGGCGGCGGCGGATACCTTCCGGGCAGCGGCGGCGGAACAGCTGGGGGATTGGGCCCAGCGGGCGGGCGTGCCCATGGTGCGCCATCAGGAGGGCTCCGACCCGGCGGCGGTGGTCTATGACGCCATTGCCTCCTATAAGGCCAAAGGCTGCGATCTGCTCATCGTGGATACCGCCGGGCGGCTGCATAACAAAAAGAATCTGATGAACGAACTGGCCAAGATCCGCAAGGTCATTGCCCGGGAACTGCCGGAGCTCCCCTGCGAGGTGCTGCTGGTGCTGGACGGCACCACGGGCCAGAACGCCGTGGCGCAGGCGCAGGCTTTTCAGGAGGCCTGCGCGCTTACGGGGGTGGTGCTCACCAAGCTGGACGGTACGGCCAAGGGCGGCGTGGTGGTAAACATTGTGGATACCCTGCATGTGCCGGTGCGCTTCATCGGCGTAGGGGAGGGCATTGATGATCTCAAACGCTTCAGCGCCGAAGAATTTGCCCGGGCCCTGCTGTAAAATAAGGGTTGACAACAGGGAGAAAATCCGTATAATAGACAGGGTGTAAAGCAAAAAGACTTTACAGGCAGAAACAGAGGCGGAGGCAGCATGGATAAGGTGGTGGAACTGGGCGAACTGCTGGACTGGTACGGGATGCTCCTGACCCGGCGGCAGCGCTCCATTGCCGATCAGTATGCCAACGAAAACTGCTCTCTTTCCGAGATCGCCGAGCGGGAAGGCATTTCCAGGCAGGGCGTGCGGGATGCGCTGGTGCGCTCCGAAGAGCAGCTGCGGGGGTATGAAAGCGCCCTGGGGCTGATCCGCCGTTTTCATGAGCAGGAGCGTTTGTACGCTCTGACCCGGACCATGGTGAAGGAATCCGCCCTGGAACCCGGGCAGAAAGAGGCTTTTTTCCGGGCGCTGGACCGGATGGAGGCCATCTGGGAAGAATAAGCAAAGGAGTATTTCATGGCTTTTGAAGGCATTTCCGCCAAGCTCCAGTCGGTGTTCAAAAAACTCACCGGCAAGGGACGCCTGAGTGAAAAGGACGTCAAGGAGGCCATGCGGGAGATCAAGCTGGCTCTGCTGGAAGCAGACGTCAACTTTGTGGTGGTCAAGGATTTCGTCAAGAAGGTCTCCGAGCGGGCCGTTGGGGCCGATGTGCTGGAGAGCCTGACCCCCGGCCAGCAGATCATCAAGATCGTAAACGAAGAGCTTACGGCTCTTATGGGCTCTACCAACGCCCGGCTGGACTTTGGCTCCACCAAGCCTGCCGTTATTCTTATGGCGGGTCTGCAGGGCGCCGGCAAAACCACCATGTGCGGCAAGCTGGCCCTGCTGCTGAAGAAACAGTACGGCAAGAATCCTCTGCTGTGCGCCTGCGACATTTACCGGCCTGCCGCCATCGATCAGCTGAAGGTGGTAGGGGAAAAGGCGGGGGTCCCCGTCTTTGAAAAGGGCAAGACCGATCCGGTGCAGGTAGCTTCCGAAGCGCTGGAATACGCCCGGCGGAACTTTTATGACGTGCTCATCGTGGATACCGCAGGCCGCCTGCATATCGACAGCGACATGATGGACGAGCTGGTGCGCATCCGGGAAGCGGTGCGCCCCACGGAGATACTGCTGGTCATCGACAGCATGACCGGTCAGGATGCCGTAAACGCCGCCAAAGCCTTCCACGAAGCGGTGCCCCTGACGGGGGTTATCCTGACCAAGCTGGACGGCGATACCCGGGGCGGCGCAGCCCTTTCCGTCAAGGCCGTTACGGGCAAGCCCATCAAGTTTGCCGGCACGGGGGAAAAGCTGGGGGACATAGAGCCCTTCCACCCCGAGCGCATGGCCTCCCGGATACTGGGCATGGGGGATGTGCTGACGCTTATAGAAAAGGCGCAGCAGGCCTTTGACGAAAAAAAGGCCGTTGAGCTGGAAAAGAAAATGCGCACGGCCTCCTTTGACCTGAACGACTATCTGGAACAGATGGATCAGATGCAGTCCATGGGCTCCATGGAGGATATCCTGAAGATGATCCCCGGGGCCAGCAAGCTGGGCAACATCCAGATCGATGAAAAGGCGCTGGCGCGAACCAAGGCCATCGTCCTTTCCATGACGAAAGAGGAGCGCTCCAATCCGGATCTGCTCAACGCCAGCCGCCGCAAGCGCATTGCCAAAGGCAGCGGCACCTCCGTGCAGGAGGTCAACCGGCTCATGAACCAGTTCAACCAGAGCAAGCAGCTCATGAAGCAGCTCTCCGGCAAGAAGCTGGGCCGCCGGGGGGGCTTCCCCTTCAAGTTCTGAGGAAAAACCGGTTTACCGTTTTTCATACATACACAATATTTTGTTTGGAGGAATTTTTTCATGCTTAAGATCAGACTGCGCCGTATGGGCGCCAAGAAGGCTCCTTTCTACCGTATCGTGGTGGCCGATTCCCGCGCGCCCCGCAACGGTGCTTTTGTGGAAGAGATCGGCTACTTCAACCCCATTGCCGAGCCCGTGGAGCTGAAGGTGGATAACGAGAAGGCCGCCCAGTGGATCAAGAACGGCGCACAGCCCACCGACACCGTGCGGGATCTGCTCAAGAAGACCGGCGCCATCGACTAAGCCATGGACGAACTGGTTCTGTTTATCGCCAGAAGTCTGGTGGAGAATCCCGATGCGGTGAAGGTCAACGTCCGGGAGGACGGGGATACTTCCGTGATCGAGCTTTCCGTGGACCCTGCGGATGTAGGCAAGGTCATCGGCAAGCAGGGCCGCATCGCCAAGGCCATCCGCACCATCGTCAAGGCTTCTTCGGTACATTCCGATAAGAAGTACGTGGTGGATATCCTGTGATCTCCCTCTATCTGCGCATCGGGCTGATTGCCAGGCCCCACGGCGTCCGGGGGAACGTAAAGATCAACCCCGCCACCGATGATCCGGCTCGGTTCAAAGGCCTGACACAGTGTTACCTGGAGCTGCACGGGAAGCATATCCCCGTGCGGCTTTCTGTAGTTTCTGCGGGGGAGGATATGGTGCTGGCCCATATAGAGGGCTATGATACCCCCGAAGCGGCGGAAAAGCTGCGGGGGATCTATCTGTGCGTAGACAGGACCCATACCGTGGAGCTGCCCGCCTATACCTACTTTGTGGCGGATCTGATAGGGCTGGAGGTTTCGGATACGGAGGGGAAGGCCTATGGAAAGCTTACCAACGTGTATGAGACCGGCGCCAACGACGTATACGAAGTGGCCGGAGGAAAGCTGATGGTCCCTGCCCTGAAAAAAGTGCTCCACGAGGTGGATATTCCCGGCGGCCGCATGGTGCTGGAGGCCAGTGTGCTCAGGGAGGTGGGTCTGTTTGCGGATTGATATTCTTACCCTCTTTCCGGATATGTTTCAGGGTCCCTTTTCCGAATCCATGCTCAAAAGGGCCCGGGACAGAGGGCTGCTGGATATCCGCCTGCATAACATCCGGGATCACGCCCAGAACAAGCACCTGAAGACCGATGATTATCCCTTCGGCGGGGGAGCGGGGCTGGTGATGATGGCGCAGCCCATCTTTGACTGCATCCGCACCGTGGATCCCGGCCATGAGGCCCTGCGGCTGCTCATGACGCCCCGGGGCCCCCTGCTCACCACGGAGCGGGCCATGGGCTTTGCCCGGCAGGAGCGGCTGCTGCTGCTGTGCGGCCATTACGAAGGGGTGGACGAGCGGGTCATGTCCCTGCTGGACGGGGAGGTCAGCATCGGCGACTTTATCCTTACCGGGGGAGAGCTGCCGGCCATGGTGCTGGCAGACTGCGTGGCACGGTTTGTGCCCGGGGTGCTGGGCAGCACGGAAAGCGCCGGGGAGGAATCCTTTTCCCGGGGACTGCTGGAATATCCCCAGTATACCCGCCCGGCCGTGTATGAGGGGATGGAAACACCGGAGGTGCTCCTCAGCGGCCATGCCGCCAATATAGAAAAGTGGCGGCGCCGGCAGGCACTGGAAAAGACCCGGCAAAACCGGCCGGAGCTTTTGGGCACTTACGGAAAATACTATGAAAATAAAGGGAAATAGGGCTTGCACTGCCGGATTCCCCGTGGTATAATGCGTCTGTTGTGGCATTGGGTGGTCCTCTGTTCCCCGTTGAGCAAGAACGCCTGTATCGCTCAAAAATGAACGAAGGAGTAAAATTACACATGTCTGACATCATCAAAGAACTGGAAAAAGAACAGCTTCGCAGCGATCTGCCCGAGCTGGAGATCGGCGATCTGGTACGTGTATTCGTAAAGGTCGTAGAAGGCAACCGGGAGCGTCTGCAGAATTTTGAAGGCACCGTCATCAAGATGGAAGGCGGCGGCATCCGCAAGTCTTTCACCGTCCGCCGCGTATCCTACGGCGTAGGCGTAGAGCGTACCTTCCCCTATCACAGCCCCCGTATCGGCCGTATCGAAGTGGTCCGTCACGGTGTGGTGCGCCGGGCCAAGCTCTATTACCTCAGAGAGCGTTCCGGTAAGTCCGCCAAGATTCGCGAGCGGATCGTGGAGAAATAAGTTCCCTGAGCCCCGCCGGTGCGGGGCTTTTTCCGTTTTGGCGGGCAGAAAGGCAAAAGCATATGCAGCAGATCAACTGGTATCCGGGGCACATGGCCAAGGCCAAAAGAATGCTTCAGGAGAATATAAAGCTGGTGGACGCCGTGGCGGAGATCGTAGACGCCCGGGCCCCGGCCGCTACAAGGAATCCGGACTTTGACGGGATTCTGAAGACCCGGGAGCGGATCGTATTTCTCAACAAGGCGGATCTGGCGGATCCGGCTTTGTGCAAGGCGTGGATCCGGCAGTATGAGAGCCAGGGCATACAGGCGGCGGCCATCGTATCCACCGGAGCCGCCATGAAAAAGCAGGCCATGGCTCTTTTGCAGCGGGCTACTGCCGAAAAGGTGGCCCGTATGCAGGCCAAGGGCATCCGCAAGACCGTGCGCATCATGGTGGTGGGGATCCCCAACGCAGGCAAATCCACCTTTATCAACCGCATCGCCGGAGAGAACCGGGCCCAGACCGGAGACAGGCCCGGCGTTACCAGAAGCAAGCAATGGGTAAAGGTGGGCCCCTATCTGGAACTGATGGACAGCCCGGGGCTTTTGTGGCCCAAGCTGGAAGATCAGCGGCTGGCCCGGCATCTGGCCTATATCGGCTCCATCAATGATGAGATCATGGATGTGGAATCGCTCAGCGAAAGCCTTTTAAGCGAGCTGTATGCCCTTTGCCCGGAAAAGCTTTTGGAGCGGTACCCCAAGCTGCTGCTGCGGCAGGGGGAGGAAGACTTTACCTTTTTGGAAGGCGTGGCCCGGAGCCGGGGGTTTTTGCTGCCGGGCGGGCTGGCGGATACGGAGCGGGCCGCCCGTGTGGCGCTGGATGAGTACCGTGGCGGCAAGATCGCCAGGATCACCTGGGAAACGCCCGGGGCAGAGGAAGCCCCGCTGCCGGAAGAGCCTGCCGCAGAAGAATAAGCGATACGGAAAGGAGAAAGCCCCATGCGTATACCCGAGCCGGAGCGGCTGCTGCAGATCACCCAATATGACCGTCCCCTGTGGGAAACGCCCGGGGTGGTGCTGGCAGGGATGGACGAGGTGGGCCGGGGCCCCCTGGCGGGCCCGGTGGTGGCAGGCTGCGCCGCCATGCCGCCGGAACCCCTGCTGGCGTATGTAAACGACTCCAAAAAGCTTTCTCCCAAACGCCGGGATATGCTCTATGAGCAGATCACCGCACAGGCGCTGGGGTATGCCACCGCCTGGGTGGGGCCGGAGGATATAGACCGGATGAACATTCTGCAGGCCACAAGGCTGGCCTTTGCACAGGCGTTTGCCGCCATGCCCATAGAGGTGACGGATGTGATGATCGACGCCCTGACGGGGCTGGATATCCCTGCCCGGCAGCATTCCCTTATACACGGGGACGCCCTGTGCTATTCCATTGCGGCCGCCTCCATAGTGGCCAAGGTGGAGCGGGACAGATACATGGAGCGCATGGACGCCCTGTATCCGGAATACGGCTTTGCCCGGAACAAGGGCTATGGCACGGCGGAGCATATTGCCGCCCTGAAAAAGTACGGTCCCTGCCCCCTGCACCGGCGGAGCTTTATCGGGCGCTTCTGCCCGGAGGCATAGGATGAACGCCGGGGAAAAGGGGGAGCGGCTGGCTCTGGAATATCTGCTGAAAAGGGGCTATACCCTTCGGGCAAAAAATTTCCGGGCCGGGCACCGGGAGATAGATCTGATACTGGAGGACAGGGAGGGGGTCATCGTTTTTGTGGAGGTGAAGGCCCGCTCCTCTTTGCGCTACGGGCTGCCCCGGGAGGCCGTGGGCCGGGCCAAACAGAACTTTGTGCGGGAGGCGGCCCAGAGCTACCTGCTGGAACAGGGGCTTCATGACCGCTATGTCCGCTTTGATGTGACGGAAGTGTATCTATCCGAAAACCGAATTGAACACATTGTGAACGCTTTTTGACAACGGATTGCCAAAGACGGCTCCGCTATGCTATCATATATCCAAACACATTGGTATAAGCGCGGAGGAAAAGCGTGAAAAGAAAGCACTGGCTGGGAATACTGTGGCTGCTGGCCCTGCTGCTCCTGCTGGGGGGCTGCCGGAAGGCTGAGGGGGAAGATCCCACCCTGCTCATGGATCTGCCCCTGGAGGCGGAGGAAAACGGACTGCCCCGGGACTGGGAGATCAGCGTGTACGGGGAAGACTATGAGGCCGTCTGCGAGGACGGAGCTTTGCGGCTTACTTTGGAAGAGGGGGACGATCTGCGCCTGACTCATCTGGTGCAGGTGTCTCCGGAAAGCCGGTATATCCTTTCCGCCCTGATCCGGACCCGGAATGTGGAGGAAGGCAGGGGCGCCACCCTTTCCATAGACAATTACAGCCTGGATAAAAGCTGCGTATACAGCGAAAGCCTGTACGGGGACAATGACTGGACCCCGGTCTTTCTGTACTTTGAAACGCAGGCCGGCCAGACGCAGGTGAACCTGGCCCTGCGGCTGGGGGGATACAGTGAAAACAGCACCGGCACCGCCTGGTTCAGGGAAGTGCGCCTGGAACAGGGCAGCGGTGCAGAGGGAGAGTATCAGCCGCTGTCTCCCTGGGGCGGCGGTCAGGAGAGCCAGGAGCAGCAGGAGTGGAGTGAGCAGACCTATAAGTCTCTGTTCGCGGCTCTTTTGTGGGCGGCGGTGCTGACGGGCATCGTGCTGCTGTTCTGCGTATTCCGGAACCGGGAGCGCTGGGAAGCGCTGGATCCGCAGGAAAGCACCTGCAAGCGCACCTTTGGGTGGATCCTGCTGCTGGGGCTGCTGCTGCGTCTGGTGCTGTGTCTGGTGTTCAAGGGCCATGATACGGATATGAACTGCTTTATTGCCTGGGGGCAGTCTATCGCCCGGGAAGGCACCTCCACCTTTTATACGGCGGCGGGCCATGAGTGGTACGACTATCCTCCGGCCTATATGCTGTTTCTGGGGGGCTGGTCCGCCCTGTGGAACCTGCTGGGGGTGGATGTATACAGCAGCTTCGGAAAGTTTCTGTATATGCTGCCCGCCATTGCCGCCGATGCGGGCTGTGCACTGCTGCTGATGCGCTTCAGCCGGGAGCAGGGAGCCACCCGGGGCAAAGCCCTGCTGCTGGGGAGCCTGGTGTACCTGAATCCGGCGCTGTTCTTCCTTTCCGGGGCCTGGGGGCAGATCGATTCCATACTGACTTTCTTCCTGCTGCTCTCCTTTATGCTGCTGCAAAAGGAGCGGCAGACTCTTTCCGGGTGCGTGTTCGGGCTGGCCGTGGCCATCAAATGGCAGGCGCTGATGTTCGGCCCGGTATACGGCCTGTTCCACCTGCTCATGCTGGCGCCCTTCGAAAAGAAAGACGTGTGGAAAAAACTGAGCGGCACGCTGCTGGGGGCTTTGGGCGCCCTGGGGGTGCTGCTGGTGATCTCCCTGCCCTTCAAGGGGGAGCAGGATCTGTTCTGGCTGGTGAACCGGTTCCTTTCCGCCAGCAGCGGTTATGATTACGCCTCCGTAGAAGCATACAACTATATGGCGCTGGTGGGCGGCAACTGGAAGCCTGCCGGGGAAGGGCTGCTGGGCTCGGCACTGACATATAAGCAGTTTGGCACCGCATGCATCCTGCTGGGGGTGCTGCTGGGGGCCGCTCTGGGCCTGAAGAAGAACCGAGATCTGCTGAAGCAGGGGCGCTCTCTCACGGAAGAAAAGGGAGCTCTGTATCTGATCGCCGCGCTGGTCATGGCGTTGATCTTCACCTTCGGCCATTATATGCATGAGCGGTATGTGGTGCCGGTGCTGGTGCTGCTGCTCTTTGCCTATGCCGCCTATGGGGATAAGCGGCTGCTGGCGGTCATGGCTCTGTTTACCTGCACCACCTTCCTGAATGAAATGACCGCCATGTATGTGGTCAGCAAGGCCGCCATGAGCATTGTCAGGGGGTCTGTGGAGCATACGGCCACGCTGCGGCTGTGCGCCCTTTGCGAGGTGGGGGTATGCGTATACTTTGTGTATCTGACGCTGGATGTGCTCTTTCATATCCGGCCGGAAAAGAAGGGGATCCCCTTTTATGAAAGCCGGGACTGGAACCGGAAGCTGGAGGAGGCGCTGCAAAAATGAGCAAAAAGAATACCCTGCGGCCGGCGGAATCCCTCAATCCCTTTGAGACCCATGCCAGCGAAAAGCTGGTCCGGGCGGACCGGATCTGCCTGCTGGTACTGACGCTGCTGTACGGGCTCATTGCCCTTTTGAATCTGGGCACCCTGAACTTCCCCGAAAGCGTGTATTACGGGGATACGGGGGATACCTTTACCCTGACCTTTGACGCCCCCGTCACCCTGGCCGAAGCCTGGTGCAACGGGAACATTGCCACAGGTTCTTTGACCTTTACCAACGAAGAAGGGGAGAGCTGGACCTACACCCAGGATCAGGGGGATATGTTCAAGTGGCATAAGGAGACGGTGGATCTGCCTGTGTCCGATACGCTTACGGTAGAGGCGGAAGGAGAGGTGGCCGTCAACGAGATCGCCTTCTTTGATGAGGCGGGCAACCTGCTCCCGGTCACGGCTTCGGCAGAGGGAGCGGCTCTGGTGGATGAACAGAGCACCGTGCCCGACCAGCCCGGCTATTACAACGGAATGATCTTTGACGAGATCTACCATGCCCGGACGGCCTATGAGCACATCCACAACATGTCCGTATACGAATGGACCCACCCGCCGCTGGGCAAGCTTATCATTGCCCTTGGCATACTGATATTCGGCATGAATCCCTTCGGCTGGCGGATCATGGGGACGCTGTTCGGCATTGCCATGGTGCCCATCCTGTATGTGTTTGCCAAGCGGATGCTCCGGCGGACGGATTATGCCCTGCTGGCGGCCGGGTTGTGGGCCTTTGAATGTATGCACTTTACCCAGACCCGCATCGCCACCATAGACGTATACGGGGTGTTCTTTATCCTGCTGATGTTCCTGTTCATGTATGAATATATCCGCAGGCCTTATCTGACCACGCCCCTGAAGGAAAAGTTCCGGTATCTGGCTCTCAGCGGCCTGAGCTTCGGGCTGGGGGTGGCCAGCAAATGGATCGGCTGCTATGCGGGGGCCGGTCTGGCGGTGCTGTTCTTCGGTCATGTGCTGGCGGCTCTGTACCAGACGCTGCGTCTGGAGCCGGGGGAGAAAAAGCAGGCCCAGCTGAAGCGCTTCTGGAACGTGACATGGAAGACCGTGCTCTGGTGCTGTCTGTTCTTCCTGGCGCTGCCGGGAGGGATCTATTTTGCCTCTTATATCCCCTACTACCGGTATGAAGGGGATACCAGCCTGAAGGAGGCCTGGGATACTCTGTTGTATTACCAGAAGATCATGTACAATTACCATTCCAAGCTCACTGCCACCCATATGTGCCAGTCCGCCTGGTATCAGTGGCCCTTTACCGCCAAGAGCGTGTGGTTCTTTGTATCCGGGGGCAACGGATGGATCTCCAACATTTCCAGCACGGGCAACCCTGCCGTGTGGTGGGTCAGTTCCGTAGGGGCCGTGTGTTTGCTGCTGGAGTGGGTCATGGGCCGACTGAAAAAGGATCCCGCCCTGCCGGTGCTGCTCGTGGGGGTGCTGGCCAATTATCTGCCCTGGGTGCTGGTGTCCCGGTGCGTGTTTCTGTATCACTTTTTTGCAACGGTGCCCTTTATCCTGCTGGCAACGGTCTACCTTCTCTGCCATCTGGAGCGGCAGAACAGCCGCCTGCGCATGGTCAAGTGGGTGTGGCTGGGGCTGGCCGTTGTGTATTTCCTGTTGATGTACCCCGCCATTTCCGGGCTGCCTACCCCCATGTGGTACGCCAGCTTTCTGGAAAACGTGCTGCCTACGGGCTATCTGTACTACGGCTGGGTATAACCCCGGCTTCCCTGGATTTTCTGCAAAAGGAAGGAGGCGCCCATGCTGGCTCAGGCCATCAGCTTTGGACTCAGCGGCTTATCCGGTTTTCCCGTGGAGGTGGAGGCGGATATTTCCCCCGGTCTGGGGGCCTATGAAACGGTGGGCCTGCCCGATGCGGTGGTAAAGGAATCCCGGGAGCGGGTCCGGGCCGCGGTGAAGAACAGCGGCTATCCCTACCCCATTGCCCATATCACCGTGAGTCTGGCTCCGGCGGATGTGCGCAAGGAAGGCTCTTTGTATGATCTGCCCATTGCCCTGAGCCTGCTGGCGGCTTCCGGTCTGGTGCCGCAGCCGCCCCTGCGGGAAACGGTGATTCTGGGGGAACTGGCGCTGAATGGGGATGTGCGGCCGGTGAACGGCGTGCTGCCCATGGTCATAGAGGGACGAAGCCGGGGATATACGGCTTTTCTGGTCCCGGCGGGGAACGGGGAAGAAGCCGCCTGCGTGGAGGGCGTCCGGATCTTGCCTGTCCGCTCCCTGCAGGAAGCGGTGGACTATCTTTGCGGCGCAGCGGAGATACAACCCCTGCCCATGACCCGTTTTGACCGGGAGGAGCTGGTCTATTCCTCAGACTTTGCGGATATACGGGGGCAGGCGGCGGCCAAGCGGGCGGCGGAGATCGCCGTGGCCGGGGGACATAACCTGCTGCTGTGCGGCACGCCCGGCTCCGGCAAGACCATGCTGGCCCGGGCTATTCCCTCCATATTGCCGGAACTCACCTTTGAAGAAGCTTTGGAGATCACCAAGATCCATTCCCTTACCGGCCGCCGGGGGCTGGTAAAGGAGCGTCCCTTCCGGGCCCCTCACCACGGGGCTTCCGCCGCCGCTCTGGTGGGTGGGGGCACAAAGGCCCAGCCCGGGGAGATCAGCCTGGCCCATCTGGGAGTGCTGTTTCTGGATGAGTTCCCGGAGTTTCAGCGCACGGTGCTGGAAAGCCTGCGCCAGCCTTTGGAGGACGGGTGCATTACCGTCAGCCGGGCCATGGCCAGCAGCACCTATCCGGCGGCTTTCATTCTGGTGGCGGCCATGAATCCCTGCCCCTGCGGCAACCGGGGCTCCAGGCAGCGGCGCTGCACCTGCACCCCCGTGCAGATACAGCGGTATGTAAAGCGGCTCAGCGGCCCTTTGCTGGACAGGATCGATATCCAGATGGAGATGCATGAGGTGCCGCTGGAAGAGCTCTCTCAAAAGCAGCGGGGAGAATGCTCCGCCGTGATCCGCCAGCGGGTCAATCTGGCCCGGCAGCGGCAGCGGGAGCGCTTTAAGGAAGAGAGCATCCACATGAACGCCCAGATGAACGTGCGCCAGCTGGAAACCTATTGTCCCCTGAGCCCGGAGTGCAGGAGCCTGCTGCAGCAGGTGTTCACCCGGATGCATCTTTCCGCCCGGGGCTACCAGCGCATCCGCAAGGTAGCAAGGACCATTGCAGACCTGGAGGGCAGGGAGCAGATAGAACCCCGGCATCTTTCCGAAGCCATCCGCTACCGTTCCCTGCCGTTGCTGCAGGAGGAGACTTTATAACCTTTAAGCTCACAGGAAGGGAGACCCCTTATGATCGACGCCCAGGACAGGCTGATCCTCTGGCTCCATTACGGAACGGAGCTGCATTATAAGCTCTTTGCCCGGATAAGAGAGACATATTTTTATCTGGAGGAGGCTCTGGAAGATGTGAAAAAGGGGGATTTTTCCCGCTTTCCTCCCAATATGAAGGAAGAGACCCGGCAGCGGCTGAAGGACGCCTCCCGGGACGGCTTCATGGACCGTTACTGCGGCTGGATGGATAAAAAGGGCGTGGGCATTCTGACGGTGGACGCCTATGCCTATCCCTCTCTGCTCAAGGAGATATCCGATCCGCCGCCGGTGCTTTTTTACCGGGGCCACTGGGAGGGGGATCCGCCCCTGCCCGTAGCGCTGGTGGGCACCCGCCGCTGTACGGATTACGGCCGGGATACCGCCCGGCAGTTCGGCCGGGAACTGGCGCAGTCCGGGGCCACGGTGGTTACGGGGCTGGCCACGGGTATAGACGCTTACGGCGCTCTGGGGGCGCTGGAGTGCAAGGAGGCAGAGCATCCCGTCATCGGGGTGCTGGGCTGCGGCATCGACGTGGTCTATCCCAAGGGCAACGAGCGGCTTTATGAGGCCGTAGCCGCCCGGGGCTGCCTGTTTACGGAATTTATGCCCAAAACGCCGCCGCTGGGCCATCATTTTCCCTATCGGAACCGGATCATCAGCGGTCTGAGTCAGGGTGTGGTGGTGGTGGAAGCCGGAGAAAAGAGCGGCGCCTCCATTACGGCAGGGCTGGCGCTGGAGCAGGGCAGGGAGGTGTTTGCCGTGCCCGGCCGCATAACGGATCCCATGAGCAGCGGCACCAACCGGATGCTCCGCCGGGGCGAGGCAAGGCTCATTACTTCCGTAGGGGAGATACTGGAGGAGTTTGGGCTGGAAAGCGGAGAAGAATCCGTACCGGCGGTGAACTTCCGGGATCTGACGCCTTTGGAAAAGGATATCTACCGGGCTCTGAGCCAGGGAGAAAAGAACGAGGACGAGCTGCTGGACCGGCTGGACTGCGACGTGGGGGATTTGATTTCCACCTTGACATCCATGACTTTTTCGGGAATAATTAAGCAGCTGCCCGGCAGCCTGTATGCGCTGGATCCCATGTCCGCCCGGGTGGTGTATTAAAGAAGATCAATCAAAGAAGGCATCCGCCTGCCGGATGCGGAAGGTAACTGTATGGCAGAAGCGTTAGTAATAGTAGAGTCCCCGGCCAAGGCCAAGACCATCGGCAAATATCTGGGGAGCAAGTATAAAGTCATCGCCAGCAACGGCCACATTCGGGATCTGCCCAAAAGCCAGCTGGGGGTGGATGTGGAGCATGGGTTTGCCCCCAAGTATATTACCCTTCGGGGCAGAGGCGATGTGCTGGAGAACATCCGCAGGGAAGCCAAAGAGGCCAAGACCATCTATCTGGCTACCGACCCCGACCGGGAGGGGGAGGCTATCTCCTGGCACCTGGCGGAGATACTGAAGCTGGATCCCGGCAGCAAGTGCCGCATTGAGTTTAACGAGATCACCTCCGCCGCCGTAAAAGGCTCTTTGAAGAAGGTTCGCTCCATCAATATGGATCTGGTGGATGCCCAGCAGGCCCGTCGGGTGCTGGACAGGCTGGTGGGCTATAAGATCAGCCCCATCCTCTGGGCCAAGGTGCGCAAGGGCCTTTCCGCAGGCCGGGTGCAGTCTGTGGCCACCCGGATCATCTGCGACCGGGAGGAGGAGATCAACGACTTCGTGCCCCAGGAATACTGGGTCATTACCGCCCTCCTGGGGGAGAAAAAAGGCTTTGAAGCCAGATTCTATTCCATGGACGGGAAAAAGGAGCTTACCTGCAAGGAGGAGGCCGATGCCGTGCTGGCGGCCATAGAAGGGAAGCCCTTTGTGGTAGCCGAACGGAAGGTGGCGGAAAAGAAGCGCCATGCGGCTCCGCCCTTTACCACCTCCAGTTTGCAGCAGGAAGCCTCCAGAAAGCTGAACTTTATTGCCAAAAAGACCATGCTTATTGCCCAGAAGCTCTATGAGGGGCTGGAAATAGGCAAAAAAGGCCCTGTTGGCCTGATCTCCTATATCCGTACGGACTCCGTTCGGGTGGCCAAGGAGGCGCAGGACGCCGCCAGAGAGCATATTCTGACCCACTACGGGCCGGAGTATCTCCCGGAAACGCCCAATGTGTATAAGGGCCGCAAGGAGGCACAGGACGCCCACGAGGCCATCCGACCCACGGATCTGAAAAATGATCCCAAGGAGCTCAAGGCGTATCTGAGCAACGATGAATACAAGCTTTACAAGCTCATCTACGACCGTTTCCTGGCCAGTCAGATGGGGGACATGGTCTATGAAGCCACCTCCGTTTCCTTCGACTGCGGCCGGGCACAGTTCCGGGCCAACGGAAACCGCACTCTGTTCCCGGGCTTTACGGCCGTGTATACCGAGGGCCGGGACGATCAGCAGGAAACCGTGGGCCAGCTGCCCCTTATGGAGCCGGGCGACAGCTTTATTCCCCGGAAGATAGACTGCGGCCAGCACTTTACCCAGCCTCCCGCCCGCTTTACGGAGGCTACTCTGGTAAAGGCGCTGGAAGAAAAGGGCATCGGCCGCCCCTCCACCTATGCGCCCACCATCTCCACCATTGTGGACCGGGGCTATGTCCTGCGGGAAAAGAAGACCCTTATGCCTACGGAGCTGGGCTTTGTGGTCACCCGGCTCATGAAGGAAAACTTTGCCGACATCGTAGACGTGGCCTTTACCGCCGGCATGGAAGAAAAGCTGGATCAGGTAGAGGAAGGCAAGGCTCAGTGGCAAAAGGTCATTGCCGATTTTTACGGCCCCTTTGAAAAGACGCTGGAAAAGGCCGAAAGCACCATAGAAAAGGTCAAGCTGGAGGATCCCGTGTCCGATGTGCCCTGCGATCTGTGCGGCGCCATGATGGTCATCAAGGACGGGCGCTTCGGCAAATTCCTGGCCTGCCCCAACTTCCCCAAATGCCGCTGTACCAAGGCCATTCTGGAAAAGCTGGATGTGCCCTGCCCCAAGTGCGGCGGGGAGCTGATCAAACGGCGCACCAAAAAAGGTAAGGTGTTTTACGGGTGCAGCCACTACCCGGAGTGCGATTTTGTAAGCTGGGATAAACCGGTAAACAAAAAGTGCCCCAAGTGCGGCAAGCTTCTGGTGCAGCGCATGGGCCGCAACGGGCCCTTTATCGCCTGCCCGGACAGAGAATGCGGGTATATCCTGCGCAGTGGGAAAAAGAGCGAGGAAAAGACGGCGGATACCGCCGAAGAATAAGTGTTTTTGCGGATAAGGAGAGCAGATGGAGCCCATCACG
The DNA here is from genome assembly GCA_900545265.1 of uncultured Eubacteriales bacterium. Lineage (GTDB taxonomy): Bacteria > Bacillota > Clostridia > Christensenellales > CAG-138 > RUG472. The sequence goes on along the minus strand of UQYI01000001.1, from coordinate 118,902 downwards.
GTAGTAGGCGCAGGTCTGGCAGGCTGCGAGGCCGCCTGGCAGCTGGCCCAAAGGGGTCATACGGTCATATTGCGGGAGATGAAACCGGAGAAGATGACTCCGGCCCACCACAGCCCGGCCTTTGGGGAGCTGGTATGCTCCAACTCCCTGCGCTCCGACCGGATGGAAAACGCCGTAGGCCTGCTCAAGGAGGAGATGCGGCGGCTGGATTCCCTGATCCTTGCCTGCGCCGATGCGACCCGTGTACCGGCCGGGGGCGCTCTGGCCGTGGACAGAGAGGGCTTTTCCGCCCGGATCACGGATATGATCCGCTGCCATCCGCAGATCACCGTGGAGCCGGGAGAGACGGAGGAGATCCCTGCCGATCCCTGCATCATCGCCACCGGCCCCCTGACCAGCGATGCCCTGGCCGAAAGCATAGCCGCTTTTGCCGGGACGGGGCTGCATTTTTATGATGCGGCGGCGCCTATCGTATATAAAGACAGCCTGGATATGTCCCGGGTATACGCCGCTTCCCGCTATGGCCGGGGAGAGGATTATTTGAACTGTCCCATGACCCGGGAGGAGTATTTTACCTTTTACCGGGCCCTGACAGAGGCGGAGACAGCGCCCCTGCACAGCTTTGAGACTCCCAGAGTGTTTGAGGGCTGCATGCCTGTGGAGATCATGGCCAAAAGAGGGGAACTGACCCTGGCCTATGGCCCCATGAAGCCTGTGGGGCTGGAAATAAACGGAGTCATGCCCTTTGCGGTGGTGCAGCTCCGGCAGGACGATAAGGACGGGCGGATGTATAATATGGTGGGCTTCCAGACGAATCTGAAGTTTCCGGAACAGAAGCGGGTGTTCGGTCTGATCCCCGGGCTGGAGCATGCGGAGTATGCCCGCTATGGAGTCATGCACCGGAATACGTTTCTGGCTTCCCCGGGCTTTCTGAACTGGGATTATTCCGTAAGGAAGCGGCCCCTGCTGTATTTTGCCGGGCAGATGACCGGCGTGGAGGGGTATGTGGAATCCGCTTCCAGCGGCCTGCTGGCGGCCCTTTCCCTGCACGAAAAGCTTTCCGGCCGGGAAAGCGTGGACTTTACGGATAAGACCGCCATAGGCGCTTTGGGGCATTATGTGGCGGAATATGCGGGCAAGGATTTCCAGCCCATGAATGTGACCTTCGGTATTATGGCGCCCTTGGAAAAGCGTATCCGCAATAAACAGCAGCGCTGTGCGGCCATTGCGGAGCGAGCCCTGACTATTTTGGCCGAAAAACGGGAGATTCTTTCCCATCCGCTGGTCTGAAAGACAGTTTTTGGGAATACTGCATAGGGTAAAGGTACGAAAGGAGACGTATACCCTATGCATAAACGGATCATCTGCGCCATGCTGGCGCTGCTTTCGCTGCTGATTTGCCCGGGCTTTGCGGCAAAGGAGCAGGCGACTCTGCCCCCCTTTCCCGATGGATACTCCCTGGGCTCCCATACGCCGGCCCCCACCCTGCCAGAGGAGCCGGAGGTGCTGGGCCCCCAGCCCGGCAGGCATACGGAAGAAGGTACTCCTGTTCCCACCCCGGTGCCGGAGCAGGCAGAGCCAACTCCTCTTTGGGAAAATCTGACTCCTGAGCCGTGGCTCGGCACCCCCATGCCCACCCTGCCCCCGGTGCGGGAGAAGACCTCTGCCTATGAGCAGCTTTTCGGCGTGACGGAGGAGGAGCTGGTGCTGGCGGCCCGGGTGGCCTATCTGGAGGCGGGCAGCCGGGAAAAGGGGATACAGGCGGTGCTCACGGTGATCTACAACCGCTGCATGGCCGCTTCTTTCGGCGGGGAGGAGACCACCATAGAAGAGGAGGTCTACCGCAAGGGGCAGTTTTCGGTGATCCACCACAGGCGCTTTGACAAGATCCAGCCCCCGGAGGAATATGTGGAGATCGCCCGGCAGGTCTTTTATTACGGCGAAAGCTATCTGCCGGAAAATGTTTTGTTCTTCTGCGCCCGCAGGCTGGGCAAGGGCTGGGGCGGAAGAAAATTTTATAAAGAAATAGGCGGCAACCTGTTCTTTTACGGCAGGGTGGAATAGCCGCTTTTGGATAGGAAGTGCAAATATATGAGAAAGAAGAAAAATGCTGTCATGAAGCTGATCCCTCTGGGAGGCATGGGGGAGATCGGCAAGAATATGACTCTGCTGGAATACGGGGAGGATATTCTTATCATTGACTGCGGGATCGCTTTTCCCGATGACGACATGCCCGGCATAGACGTGGTCATCCCCGATATGACCTATCTGGAGGAGAATGCCCAGAAGATCCGGGGGATACTGATCACCCACGGCCATGAGGACCATATCGGAGCCGTGCCCTATGCCCTGAAAAAGTTCAATGTACCGGTATACGGTACGGACCTGTCCATCGCCCTGATAGAGCATAAGCTGGAGGAGATGAAGGTCAAGCAGGCGCAGCTCCATGTGGTAAAGCCCGGCGATACGGTGGAGCTGGGATGCTTCAAGGCGGAATTTATCAAGATCAGCCACTCCATCCCCGGGGCGGTGGCCCTGGCCATTACCACGCCCTTTGGGGTGCTGCTCCATACGGGGGATTTCAAGATCGACCTGACACCCCTGGACGGGCAGCCCATCGATATCAACCGGCTGGCCTATTACGGCAGCAAGGGGGTGCTGGCCCTTATGTCCGACAGCACCAACGTGGAAAAGCCCGGCTACACCCAGTCCGAACGGGAGATCGGCAAGACCTTTGAGCATTACTTCGACATTGCCCACGGCCGTATGATCGTGGCGTCCTTTGCCTCCAACGTGTGGCGGCTCCAGCAGGTGGCGGATGTGGCTATTCGCCACGGGCGGGTCATATGCTTTGCCGGTCGATCCATGGAGCAGATCGTGGCCGCTTCCCAGAAGCTGGGCTATCTGAATATCCCCGAAGATAAGATCGTCAAGGTGGATCAGCTCAAAAAGTTCAACGACGATAAGGTCTGCATCATCACCACCGGCAGTCAGGGGGAGCCCATGAGCGGCCTGTACCGCATGGCCAACGCCTCCCACAAGGTCAACGTGGGCAAGGGGGATACGGTCATTATCTCCGCTTCCGCCATCCCCGGCAACGAAAAGGGAGTGGCGCGGGTCATCAACAACCTGTTTGAAAAGGGCGCTTATGTGGTCTATGACCGCATGGCGGACGTGCATGTTTCCGGCCATGCCTGCCGGGAGGAACTTAAGCTCATGCTCCACATCATCAAGCCCAGGTATTTCATCCCCGCTCACGGGGAGCAGCGGCACCTGATGATGCATGCCCAGCTGGCAGAAGATATGGGCGTGCCCCCGGAAAACGTGTTTGTGGTCAATATAGGGGAGACCGTTTCCTTCAGCAAAAACGGCGCCCAGCGGGGAGGCAGCGTGGCTTCCGGCTCCGTGATGGTAGACGGCAGCGACAGCATCGGCAATGTGGTCCTTAACGACAGAAAGCAGCTGGCAGACGACGGCCTGCTGGTAGCGGTCATGACCATTCACAAGGAGACGGGCCGGCAGATGGCGCCCACGGAGATCATTTCCCGGGGGTTTGTGTATATGAAGGACTCCGAGGAGCTTATCCATCAGGCGGTGGAAAGCATTCAGAGCGAGGTGGAGCGGTTTGAGAAGGAGGATAAATCCTCCTATGCCAACATCAAGAACAGCATCAAAACAAAGCTCAAGACCTTCTTCAAGAGCAAAACCAAGCGCACCCCGGTGATCGTCCCCATTGTGATAGAAGTGGAATAAGGAGCCCTTTATGGAAAAACAGCAGCTTATCTGCGAAGCGAAGAATCTGAGCCTGCATCTGCGGGAAAGTCGGGAGTATCAGGCCTATACCGCCGCCCGGGAGACGGCTTTTGCCAACGACACCACCAAAGCCCTGATCGAGCAGTATCATCGCCTGCAGCTCAAGGCCCAGGGGGACATGCTCTCCTGCGGCAAGGCAGAGGACAAGACTATGGAAGAACTGAAAAAGCTGGGGGAACTGCTGCAGTTCAATCCGGCGGCGGCCGGCTTCCTTATGGCGGAGTATGGGCTGAATCAGCTTTTGAGCGAGGTATATCAGGCTTTGGGGCAGGGGCTGGATCTGAGCCTGCCCGCCATGCCGCAGGAGGAGGGACAGGCATAGCATGACCAGACAGGAGCAGCAAAAACAAGGATTCAAAGAGGCCTGGCGGTATCTGCGGCCCCTGGCGGTAGGGCTTTTGAGCCTGCTGCTGGTAGGGGTGGGCATTTCCCTGGGGGTCCGGTATGTGCTGTCTCACTTTATTTTCCCTGTGGACGCCGAGGACAACACCCCCATCGAGGTGGTGATCCCCAAGGGATCCTCCGCTTCCAAAATCGCTTCGCTGCTGTATAATGCCCGGGGGCAGGATGAACCGGGGCTTATAGTCAGCACCGCTTCCTTCAAGGTCTATGTAGACTTTGTGGGCAAGGCCAATGCACTGAAGGCGGGCACCTATGTGCTCTCCCGGAATATGAGCATCTCCGAGATCGTGGAGATCCTTTGCCAGGGCAACGAAGCCAGGACCACCCTGCGCTTTACCATCCCCGAGGGGTATACGGTAGAGAGCATTGCCGCCGTGCTCAAGGAGGGAGGCGTGCTGGAAAGCAACGATACCTTTTTGTCTTTGTGCCGGGAGGGGAGCCTGTATGGCAGCTACAGCTTTATAGACGAGCTGGAAGAGGATCCCGGCCGGCGGTATATGCTGGAGGGTTATCTCTTTCCCGATACCTATGAAGTGTATCAGGGGGTCAGCTGCGATGAGATCCTTTCCAAAATGCTCAGCCGTTTCAACGAGATCTTTACGGAGGCTTACCGGGCCCGGACCCGGGAGCTGGGCATGAGCGTGGATCAGGTGGTCACGCTGGCTTCCATTATCGAAAAAGAAGCCGCTGCCGAAGGAGACTTTGCCAGGGTATCCGCCGTGTTCCATAACCGGCTGAAACGGGATATGGCATTGGAGAGCTGTGCCACCCTTTCCTATGTGCTGGGGGTAAAGAAATATACCTTCGAAAAGCAGGAGATGGACACCGCCTCTCCCTACAATACCTATAAAAACAAGGGTCTGCCTGTGGGGCCTATCTGCAATCCGGGCAAAACGGCCATAGAAGCGGCTCTGTATCCGGACGAGCAGTTTTTGAACGAAGGCTATCTGTACTTCTGCAACGGGGACATCACCACCTCTAATGCGCTGCTCTTCTCCAAGACCTATGAGGAGCACCAGAAGAAGGTGGAGCAGTATTCAAAGTACTGGAACTGACAAAAAACGCTCCGTTTTAACATGAATCAGACAGAATGGGCATACGCTTTCTCAAAGGAGGGAGCGTATGTTTGCGTTTATATGGAAACTGCTGGGGAGATTTTTCTTTGCCGGGTATGTGGGGAATCAGAACGCCTTTCCCAAGCCCCTTTCCCCGGCGGAGGAGGAAGCCTGCATCCGCCTGTATGCGGAAGGGACCGAGACGGAACGGGAAGCCGCCCGGGAAAAGCTGATCCTGCACAATCTGCGGCTGTGCGCCCACATTGCCAAAAAGTATGCCCGTACCGGCCGGGAGCAGGATGATCTGGTCTCCATCGGCACCATTGGCCTTATCAAAGCGGTAAACACCTTTTCCCCTCAGAAGGGCGCCCTTTCCGGCTATGCTTCCAGATGCATAGAAAATGAGATCCGCATGAGCCTGCGGCTGGAAAAGAAGCTGGTCAGCGAATGTTCTCTGGAGGAGCCTTTGGGCAGGGACAGGGAAGGGAACGAACTGACGGTGCTGGATCTGGTAGGCAGCGATGAGGAGGCGGTCTTTGAGGCCGTGGGCAGGCGCATGGAGAAGGAGACGCTGGCACGGCTTATGGAAGCGCATCTGAAAAAGCGGGAAAAGCTGGTGCTGACGCTGCGCTACGGACTGGGGGGAAGGGCGCCCATGGCGCAGCGGGAGGTGGCATCGCTGCTGGGGATATCCCGGTCGTATATTTCCCGCATAGAAAAGAAAGCCATGGAAAAGCTGCGCCGTGCTTTGGAGCGGGAGCAGGGAAGCGAGGCATCTGCAAGCGGTATGCGTCCAAACTGATCCGGGGGATGCGTGCCGTCCGGATGGACGTTACCAAAGGCTTTGGGTGGTTAGCGGAGCAGACATAAGACGGCGGTCCATCCAAAAAAGAATTAAGGCCCTGTTGGACAGGACGGGAAAGCAAACACAGACAGTATGCAGCTTTGGTTGAGCACTGTCTGTTTTGTGCGTTCAGGAGACGGAAATCGTTTTTCTGTTAGTATGTGATCCGGGCTTTTCGACTTCATGTGCTCGTATGAAACAGTCTTAAAGCAGTAAAAGCGCTGTCTGCTTTTTGCCGGCAGTTTGAAGCACAGTTTGAATGAAATTATGACTTTTTTTTGAATATTGCCGTGCCTCCACGCTGCAGAAAAGGTTTTCTGCTACTGTATATAGTGATCAGCCGCTATTTTGTGAGCATAGCGATTATGAGATGGAGGTGTATCGTACCGAATGAAAAAGACCGCTGTTCTGATATATAACCAGTTCTGCAATTTCGAGATCGCACCGGCGCTGGAAATGCTGGCAATGGCAGAGAAGCCGATTACTGTTTTTGCAAAGTCACTGGCTCCGGTGCGGAGTGAGGAAGGCTTGACTGTTATTCCGGAAAAGAGCATTAAGGAATTGAGTTTGGATGAATATGACAGCCTGCTTCTGCCCGGTGCCATGGATATTCGGGAAGCCATCGAGGACGACACCATTTTGGATTTTATCCGGAAATTCGACGGCATGCCCATTGGTGCAATCTCCATTGCTCCGCTGCTTTTGTTCAAAGCCGGGTTATTGGAAGACAAGCCGTTTATGGCAGGAGTCAATCCGGAGGACCTGTTCGAGGAGGGATATACAGCCGATGCCCTGTCCCTGATGACGGGCTGGGATGCAAATCTTGAAAGCCCGATTCAGGAGGGATATATTCAGGCGGGAAACATTGTGACTTCCGTATCCTATCATTTTGTTCGATGGGCTTTGGCTTTTGGCAGAATGATCGGTATTGACCTGCCGCCTAAAACATTTGGGCTTTAAGTTGAATCATGCAGGGCGGCACTTTCTGTTTGGAAAAGCGAATCGCCCCGTCTGGCCGTTTGTTCCCAAATCTGCGATATAACGTGAACGGCAAGCTGAGTGCTATGATGATGAATGCCGCTTGTGCAAATGAGCGGAACAGGTTGAAAGGTGGGATCAAAAAGCTAAAAAATCCAGGCATTGGAACAACTGATACAGAATCAAAAGTATGCATCCAACGGAAGAAGAAGTATACACCCTGGCGGAATCCATATCCCGGGCCTTCGGAGCGCATGCACAGATGAAAACAGCAGGCACATATCGGACAGGATGCTGCGAGCTATATCTCTGCGGATAAACGGATAAAAGTGGAAAAGGCAGTTTGCCTTTGTCTGGTTTCTTTGCTCAAACGCTTTTGAAAAAACAAAAAGTTTATCCGTACAGAGTCAAACGCAGGAGAAACGGCAGACTTTTGAGCGTGGGAGGGGCGAGCACAAACGATCTTTGTGAAGAAGCTAAAAAAATGTAAGAAAAGCAAAAAAATATTTTGTTTTTCGTTGCTTTTGCCCGTCGTCCTTGTTATACTGCAAGTGTATAGAAAGGTCTCTTTTAAGAGGCCTGCAAAAAAGAATTTTCAGGATTGGAGAGAAAAATGGACTACGGCAAAATCAAAGAAACAGCCCAGGGGTATCTCCCTGCCATGACCAGGTTCCTGCGGGAGCTTATCCGCATTCCCGGCGAAAGCTGCCAGGAGGAGGGTCATATCCGCCGCATCGCCAAAGAGATGGAGGACGTGGGTTTTGACCGGGTGGTCATCGACGGCCAGGGCAACGTGCTGGGCTATATGGGCCAGGGCAGCAGGATCATCGCCTTTGATGCCCATATCGACACCGTAGGCATCGGCGCCAGAAGCAACTGGAACTTCGATCCCTACGAGGGCTTTGAAACGGATACCCAGATCGGCGGCCGGGGTGCTTCCGACCAGCTGGGGGGCATCGTTTCCTCCGTATACGGGGCCAGGATCATGAAGGATCTGGGCCTGATCCCGGAGGATGTGACCATTCTGGTCACCGGCACCGTGCAGGAAGAGGACTGTGACGGCCTGTGCTGGCAGTATATCCACAATGTAGACGGCATTACGCCCGCCTTTGTAGTCTCTACGGAGCCTACCGACGGCGGTATTTACCGGGGCCACCGGGGCCGCATGGAGATCCGGGTGGATGTTAAGGGCGTTTCCTGCCATGGCAGCGCACCCGAACGGGGAGACAACGCCATTTACAAGATGGCCGATATCCTGCAGGATGTCCGCGCCCTGAACGAGAACGGTCTGGACGGAGAGATCAAGGGGCTGGAGAAGATGCTCACCCCCGAATACAACCCCGAACATTATGAGGATGCCCGCTTCCTGGGCCGGGGCACCGTTACCGTCAGCGAGATCTTCTTTACCTCGCCTTCCCGCTGTGCCGTGGCGGATTCCTGCGCCGTGTCTCTGGACCGCCGCATGACCGCCGGGGAGACCTGGGATTCCTGCCTGAAGGAGATCGAGGAGCTGCCTGCCTGCAAAAAGTACGCCAAAGACGTGAAGGTCTCCATGTATATGTATGACCGGCCCGCCTGGACGGGGGAAGTGTATCCCACGGAGTGCTATTTCCCCACCTGGATCAACAAGGAGACCGCCGCCCACGTCAAAGCCGTAGCCGAGGCGCACAAGGCACTGTACGGCGAAGAACGGCTGGGCGATGAAACCGCCATGGACAAGCGCCGCCGTCCCCTCATCGACAAATGGACCTTCTCCACCAACGGCGTATCCATTCAGGGCCGCTACGGTATCCCCTGCGTAGGCTTCGGACCGGGGGCGGAGTCTCAGGCTCACGCGCCCAACGAGATCACCTGGAAGCAGGACCTGGTGGTCAATGCGGCCGTGTATGCCCTGATCCCCACCATGTACGTGCAGCAGGCGCCGGATAAGGAAGATGTTTCCCAGTTCCGGGCCGGCAAGACCAACAACAACATTCAATAACCACCGGAAGGAGAGCCACCATGAGCAACGTAAAGCAGTATACCGATATCCTCAACGGGCTGAATTTTGAAAAGATGTACAACGGGGATTTCTTCCTGACCTGGGAGAAATCCGATGATGAGATCAAGGCCGTTTTCGAAGTGGCCGACGCCCTGCGCCATCTGCGGGAGAACAACATCTCCACCCGTATCTTCGATTCCGGCATCGGCATTTCCATCTTCCGTGACAACAGCACCCGCACCCGCTTCTCCTTTGCTTCCGCCTGCAACCTGCTGGGCATCACCGTCCGGGATTTTGAAGAAGGCAAGAGCCAGGTAGCCCACGGGGAGACCGTTCGGGAGACGGCCAACATGGTCTCCTTCATGGCGGATGTTATCGGCATCCGGGACGATATGTATATCGGCAAAGGCAACGCCTACATGCACACCATGGTAGACGCCGTGACCGAAGGTTGGCAGAGCGGCGTGCTGGAGCAGAAGCCCACGCTGGTGAACCTCCAGTGCGACATCGATCACCCCACCCAGATCATGGCCGACACTCTCCACTGCATTCATGAGCTGGGCGGCCTCGAAAATCTCCGGGGCAAGAAGGTGGCCATGACCTGGGCCTACTCTCCTTCCTACGGCAAGCCCCTGTCCGTGCCCCAGGGCTGCATCGGCCTTATGAGCCGCCTGGGTGTGGATCTGCATCTGGCCTATCCAGAAGGGTATGATCTGATGGACGACGTGGTGGAGGTAGCCAAACGCCAGAGCGCTGCTTCCGGCGGGAAGTTCACCATCTCCCACGATATGGACGCTGCCTTTGAAGGGGCAGACATCGTATATCCCAAGAGCTGGGCACCCTTCAAAGCCATGGAAGAACGCACGGATCTGTATGGAAAGGGCGACATGGAGGGTATCAAGGCTCTGGAAAAGCGGCTGCTGGCCCAGAACGCTGCCCATAAGGACTGGGAGTGCACCGAAGAGCGCATGGCCAAAACCAAAAACGGCAAGGCTCTGTATCTCCACTGCCTGCCCGCCGATATCACCGGCGTCAGCTGCCAGGCCGGCGAGGTAGCCGAAAGCGTCTTTGACCGCTACCGCACCCCCCTGTACAAGCAGGCTTCCTTCAAGCCCTATATCATCGCCGCCATGATCTTCCTGGCCAAGGTGAAGGATCCGGCCGCCAAGCTGCTGGAACTGGAAAAGAGAAATACCCTCCGCTGGGACCGCTGAACCAAATTTTTAAAATAAGAGAGGTTTTATCATGATCGATCTTACCATCCATGCAGACGCACTGGCCCGGAATATCGAAGTAGCCAGAAAGAACCATATCATCCTGCCCACCTATGAGCAGATGAAAGACCCCTCCAAGATCCCCGAGAAGGTAAAAAAGGCCCTGAAAAACGTGGGTCTTTGGGATGTGGATCCCCTGAACCTGTTCCGCATCAGCTGGCATAACGAGCCCACCATGGAAGGCGGCGGCTTCGGCGGCGTCAACTATATCGAACTGCCCTCCAGCCTTACCGGCGTCAAGGCCCGGATCGTCTGCCTCATCGGCAAGTGGTTCCCCACGGGGTGCCACAAGGTGGGCGCTTCCTATGGCTGCCTGGTGCCCCGGCTGGTCACCGGCCAGTTCGACGCCACCTATAATAAGGCCGTATGGCCCTCCACCGGCAACTACTGCCGGGGCGGCGCCTTTAACAGCAAGCTCCTTGCCTGCGACAGCATCGCCATCCTGCCTGCGGAAATGAGCCGGGAACGCTTTGACTGGCTCAGCAAGATCGCCGGGGAGGTCATTGCCACTCCCGGCTGCGAGAGCAACGTAAAAGAGATCTTTGATAAAACCTGGGAGCTGCGCAACACCCGGGACGATGTGGTCATCTTCAATCAGTTTGAAGAGATGGGCAACTGCATCTGGCACTATCAGGTAACGGGCAATGCCATTGCCGAAGTGTTTGAGACCATCAAGCGCCCCGGAGACCGGTTTGCAGGAGCCGCCTTTACCAGCGGCAGCGCAGGCACCATGAGCGCCGGAGACCTGCTGAAGGAGAAGTATCCTCACAGCAAGCTGGCCGTGGGCGAAGCCCTTCAGTGCCCCACTCTGCTGTGGAACGGCTTCGGCGGCCACCGCATCGAGGGCATCGGCGATAAGCATGTGCCCTGGATCCACAACGTGCGCAACACCGATATGGTCATCGATATCGACGATAACGATTCCCAGAACCTGCTGCGGCTGTTCAACAGCCCCGAGGGCAAGGCGTACCTGCAGGAAGTGGGCGTAGCCCCCGAGCTGGTGGAAAAGCTCTCCTTCATGGGCATTTCCGGCATCGCCAACATGCTGTGCTGTATCAAGATGGCCAAGTATTACGAGCTTACTGAGCATGACGTGCTGGCCACCGTGTGCACCGACTCCGCCATTATGTACCAGAGCCGTATTGACGAGCTGAACCAACAGCAGGGCGCTTACTCCAAGGTTGCCGCCGCCGCAGACTTTGCCGGCCATCTGCAGAGCATCCGCACGGATACCATGCAGGAGCTCACCTATGAGGACCGCAAGCGCATCCACAACCTCAAGTACTATACCTGGGTGGAGCAGCAGGGCAAGACCTATGAAGAGATCAACCAGCAGTGGTATGACGAGCATTACTGGATCGATATGCATGAGCAGGCCGCAGAGCTGGATAAGCTCATCAACCAGTTCAATGCCGCCACCGGCGTGCTGGAGAGCCTGTAAAATATGAAGCGCATCCAAGGTTATCGATGCACCCTGTGCGGCCGGGAATATCCCTTCGGCCCGGAGCTGTATACCTGCCCTGCCTGCGGCGAAAAGGGCATACTGGATATAGTCTATGACTACAAGGCGGTACAGGAGTCTCTCAACCGGGAGACTCTGGCCGCCTGCCGGGACTTTTCCATGTGGCGGTACCGGGCCTTGATGCCCGTGGCGGATGCTACAGACGTTTCCCAGTTCCTTCGTATCGGCTGGTCGCCCCTCTATAAGAGTCTGCGGTTGGGACAGGAACTGGAGCTGGGCGCCCTGTATATCAAGGACGACGGGATCAATCCCACCGGCTCTTTGAAGGACCGGGCTTCCGGGGTAGCCGTGGCCAAGGCCATGGAGCTGGGGTATGATACCATCTCCTGCTCCTCTACGGGGAATGCCGCCTCCTCTTGCGCAGGCAGCGCCGCCCGGATGGGGCTCAAGGCCGTGATCTTTGTGCCCAAGCGGGCTCCCCAGGGGAAGATCGCCCAGCTGATGATCTTCGGCGCCAGACTGGTAGTGGTGGACGGGGACTATGAGCAGACCTTTGAGCTGAGCCGGGCCGCCATAGAGAAATACGGCTGGTACAACCGCAATGCGGGCATCAACCCCGTTATGAGCGAGGGGAAAAAGACCGTAGCCATGGAGATAGCCGAGCAGCTTGGTTTTAACGTGCCGGACTGGGTGGCCTGTTCCGTAGGGGACGGCTGCACCATCGGAGGGGTGTATACAGGCTTTAAGGATCTGTATGAGCTGGGGCTTATCGACCGGATCCCCCGGATCCTGGGGGTACAGTCCACGGGCTGCTGCCCCTTTGTGGATGCGGACAGGCTCCCGGAGCACCGGCTGGTGCCCACGGCAGAGAATACTCTGGCGGATTCCATTTCCGTAGGAGTGCCCCGGAACCCGAAGAAGGCCCAGCGGGCCGTATACGCTTCCAACGGGGCCTGGATCGCCGTCAGCGACGAGGATATCCTTTCCGCCATGCGGCTGCTGGGCCGTACGGAGGGAGTCTTTGGAGAACCGGCAGGGGTCACCGCTACGGCGGGGGTAAAGGCCGCCCGGGAAAAGAACCTTATCAAGGCCGGAGAGACCGTAGCCGTTATGAACACCGGCAGCGGTCTGAAGGATGCCGCCAATGCCATGAAGGCTGCGGGAAATCCTATACTTTGTGCGCCAAGCTTGCAAGCGCTTGAAAACAGCGGTATAATGAATTAAAAATTTCATTTCAGGAGGTCAAAAATGAAATACGGTCGTGTATACAACTTCTCTGCGGGCCCTGCCATGATGCCTGTGGAGGTTCTGGAAGAGGTAGCCGCAGAGGTATTGAACTATCAGGGCAGCGGAATGAGCGTCATGGAAATGTCCCATCGGTCCAAGGTGTTCCAGAAGATCGTGGACGAAGCCGAGGCCGACCTGCGGGAGCTGATGCAGATCCCCGATAACTACAAGGTTCTGTTCATTCAGGGCGGCGCCACGCTGCAGTTCTCCATGATCCCCATGAATCTCATGAAGAACAGTAAGGCCGTGTATATCGAGACCGGCGCCTGGTCCAAAAAGGCCATTGCCGAAGCCAAGAAGGTGGGCGAGGTCATCGTAGCCGCCTCCTCCAAGGATAAGAACTACAGCTATATCCCCGATTGCTCCGATCTGGATATCCCCGAAGATGCGGATTACGTCTATATCTGCGAGAATGAGACCATCCACGGCGTGACCTGGCCCAAGCTGCCCAATACCAAGGGGCATATTCTGGTATCCGACCAGTCCTCCATGTTCCTCTCCCGTCCCTGCAACGTAAGCGATTACGGCATGATCTACGGCGGCGTACAGAAGAACATCGGCCCCGCCGGCATGGCCATCGTCATCATCCGCGAGGATCTGATCCGGGAGGATCTCAAGGAGCTGCCCGTGTACATGCAGTACGCCACCCATGCAGACAACGGCTCCATGTACAACACCCCCAACTGCTGGTGCATCTATGTGTGCGGCAAGGTCTTCAAGTACCTGCTCAAGAACGGCGGCCTTACCCAGATGCAGAAGGTCAACGAAGAGAAGGCCAAGGTGCTGTATGACTTCCTGGATGCTTCCAAGTATTTCCACGGCACCGTAGAGAAGGAGTTCCGTTCCCTGATGAACGTGCCCTTTGTTACCGGCGATGCCGAGAAGGACGCAGCCGTGGTAGCCGCTACCAAGGCAGCCGGGTTTGATAACCTGAAGGGTCACAAGAGCGTGGGCGGCCTGCGGGCTTCCATCTACAACGCCATGCCCATCGAAGGCGTACAAGCGCTGGTGGACTTCCTCAAAGAGTACGAAGCAAAGAACGCATAAGCGGGAAAGGAAAGAGCAATGATCCGTATTCTGGCAGCAGACGGTATGGAAAAGGGAGCCGTAAAGGCTCTGGAAGAAAAGGGCTGCGAGGTAGTGCAGCAGTTTTATGAGGTGGAGGATCTCAAGCAGGCCGTCAAGGAATTTGACGCACTGGTAGTTCGTTCCGCCACCAAGGTTCGGGTTCCTGTGATCGACGAAGCCGCCGCAGCCGGCCGGCTGAAGATTATCATCCGGGGCGGCGTAGGTGTGGATAACATCGACGTGGATTACGCCAAGGAAAAGGGCATCGAAGTGCGCAACACCCCCCGGGCCAGCTCCCAGTCTGTGGCGGAACTGGCTATGGGCCATATGTTTGCTTGCGCCCGCTTCCTCTCCGTGGCAGGCCATTCCATGCGGGAAGGCAAGTGGGAGAAGAAAGCGTATGCCAAGGGCATCGAGCTGCAGGGCCGCACGCTGGGCATCATCGGCTTCGGCCGCATCGGCCAGCACCTGGGCATCATGGCCAAGGCTATCGGCATGAAAGTGGTCGCCTTTGATATTTTCCACATTCCCGGCATCGAAGAGCAGTTGGGCATCCAGTATGTGGATATGGACACGCTGCTGGCCGAAAGCGACTTTATCAGCGTCCATGCTCCTGCCGTAGACGGCGGCGCCATCATCAATGCAGAAACCATTGCCAAGATGAAGGACGGCGTTTGCATCATCAACACCAGCCGGGGCGCCAATCTGGATGAAAATGCTCTGCTGGAGGGACTCAACTCCGGCAAGGTTCGGGCAGCAGGTCTGGATGTGTGGGCCAGCGAGCCTTCCAAGAACGAGGCGCTGTATGCACACCCCATGGTGTCCTGCACGCCCCATATCGGTGCTTCCACCGTGGAAGCCCAGAAGCGCATCGGAGCGGAGATCGTGGATATCCTCACCGCCAAATTCTCCCTCTGACACGGAAAAAGAGAAGGAGCCGGTTCATCCGGCTCCTTTTTGCGTACCCGGATGCGCAGGCGTTTGTACATAAGAAAGATATTTCCGGAACCGAAAAACGGGGTTCGCTTACAGGCGGGCAAAAGGCAGGGGAAACGGTTCCGGCTTTCAAAAAGCGCCTCATCCGGGAGGCGCTTTTTGGGCGCACAGGGAGGCGGTGCCTGCGTCGTGATCGGGAGGTGGGGCGCTGCGGGCGGCGTACCGCCGCCCCAGCGGGCCCCGCTTGCGGAGCCCGCTGCCTTTGGCTTTGCCAAAGGGGCAGCGCCCCGGCCCTGGGCAAAACATCTTTCTTTCCAGCACGTCCCAGGCCACGAAACAAACCTGACCGGAACGGGAGCGGAAAAAGCATCCGGCGGGCGGGGCGCAAAAAGGCACGCCGTAAGGCGTGCCTGACAGTGTATCTTCTTTAGTAACCGAACAGCGCTTTCAGGGTGCCGGGGCCTGCGTTGCCGTCTTCGGTGAGTCCCTTGCTCTTCTGGAAGGCTTTAACGGCGGCAATAGTCTTCTCTCCGCAGTGACCCGTGGGATCGGAATCCAAAAAGCCCTTTTCCTTCAGCACGGCCTGGATCTCCTTGACCATTTCGCACTTGTCTCCCTGATGCATGATGTAGGCCTTGGCATCGCTGCTCATAAGCTTGTCATAGGTGGCCTTGTCCACTTTGCCGGTGACGGTCAGTTCGTTGCGCTCCTGAAAGATGCGTACGGCCTGACTGGTAATGGAGCCGAAAAGCGTAGTGGTAGTCTTTTTTCCATCCTTGGTGGCCGGATATACCATATAGTAGAGGTTTATGAGCTTCTGCTGGACCTCTGCCACCCGGGGCTCGTTGGCATTCAGCTCAATGGTCACAAAATCATCTGCCCCGTTGGAGGGGGAAGGAGAACTGCTGGAATCCGGGGAGGAAGAACTCTGCACATTCGTATTGGGGGAAGAAGAGGTGCCCGGCCCGGCGGAAGGATCCGCATCCGGGGACTGGCTGGGCAGCACAGCTCCTGCCGACGGGCTGGGAGACCCGGCAGGCAGAGAGGGGGAGACGCTGGGGGATTCTCCTCCGTTGGCGGAGGGCGCACAGGAATTGGCCAGGATCAGGATGAGTATGGCCGCCACCAGTACCACAATGGCCGCCGCAAACAGCACAAGGGTCAGCAGTCGTACCCGGTAGGTGCGCTGGCCCAGATGAATTCTAACATACCCCTTCTTCAAGAGGTTCAGTCCTTTTTCCATACCCATAAGATCGCCTCCTTTTTATTTACTATACTATATCACACATCTCCATAGTTGCGTCAAAAGAATGAATTTTTTTTGAACACTTCTGATGGGAAACATATATTCTTTCTTGCCGCATATATGCTTCAGAAGTATATATTTCTCCGCTGCCTTGCAATCCCCTGCTGCCTTTACTATAATTTTATAAAAAGAGCGAGAGGAGAGCTTCCCATGTCTTTTTCCATTAAACAATATCACGGGCCGGATTTCTCCCAGCCCCGTTTTGCCGCCATGCCCGAAGCCCGTTGGCAGCCCTGTCCCATGGACGGCGTGGCCCCCGAAGGCTACCATGCCATGGGCATCAGTCCGGAATATTTCAAGGTGGAAGGCCGTTGGCATCTGGCAGAGGAAAGCCGCATGGACTGCGTACCCGTGTGGCAGGGGGGCCGTGTGGCCGTGGTGGAATTCCGCAACCTGAAGCAGGGAGATCTGGTATGCATGGGACGAACGGAGGATGGCAGCAACGGCATCTATGTTCACGGCACGGGCTTTGAAGAGGAAGCGGGCCACGATCAGTTCTTCTCTTTCCGGCAGAGCCGCTCCAGAGAGACGGGCTTTTCCAGAGATTATGAGGAGATCGTGGAGCTGCTGGAGTACGAAAAGAACCACGGCGGTTATGTGGTGTGGGTCATGGGCCCGGCCTTTTCCTTTGATAATGCCGCCCGGGAGGCCTTTGCCAAACTGGTGCGGGGGGGCTATGTGCAGGCCGTGCTGGCCGGAAATGCGCTGGCTACCCATGATTTGGAGGGCGCCTATCTGCATACGGCACTGGGCACGGATATCGTTACCCAGCAGAGCGTATATAACGGTCACTACCATCACCTGGATACCATTAACCGGGTCCGTTCCTATGGATCTATTCCCGCTTTTTTGAAGGGGGAGGATCTTCATGAAGGCATTATTGCCGCCTGTGTGGAAAAGGACGTTCCCTTTGTGCTGGTGGGTTCCGTCCGGGATGACGGCCCTCTGCCGGAAGTCTACGGCAATGTATATGAGGGACAGGACGCCATGCGGGCGCATGTGCGCAGGGCGACCACCGTCATCGGCATGGCCACGGTGCTCCATACCATTGCCACCGGAAACATGACCCCCAGCTACCGGGTGCTTCCT
Source organism: uncultured Eubacteriales bacterium (assembly GCA_900545265.1). Lineage (GTDB taxonomy): Bacteria > Bacillota > Clostridia > Christensenellales > CAG-138 > RUG472. The sequence goes on along the minus strand of UQYI01000001.1, from coordinate 101,407 downwards.
GACGGAACTGTCCGCCCTGTGTATTTCTACAGCGTGGATGTAAGCGAGTTTGCCGTAAACAAACTGGCAGACCGGGGCAGCCTGCTGGCCAAGGGGATTGTGGCCAACGTGCAGGACTTTGTCACCAAAGTTGCCGAAAGGCTGGCATAAAACAAATCCGGTCAAGCCGGGGGAGCCAAACAGATCGCAAAAGCGGCCATGAAAGCCGCTGCGGTTCACTGATGTTAACCCACTATAATGCAAAAACGGATCTGCCGCCTGATGGGGGTGCAGATCCTTTTTTCGTGGGGCGCAGCTTTTCCCGGCAGAGTGTGGCCGGGTACCCGGGGGAGCGGCAGCTGGCGGGAAGCGGGGGCGGGGGCGCTGGGGCGGCGGTACGCCGTCCGCCCGTCCGCTGTGCGGCCGGGCCTTTGGCGCCTGCGGCGCCAAAGCCAGCGCCCCCAACCTCGTATACGAACCCGGTTCCGTATCGCAGCGTCCCCTGTCCCGCCTTACGGAAAATATCTTTCTCCGGGGCGGCGCCCAAAACAAAAAACAGGGGCCTCATGGCCCCCGTCTGTCATATGCTTCAGGAAAGTGTAGCCACCAGCACGGCTTTGATGGTGTGCAGGCGGTTTTCCGCTTCGTCAAATACCTTGCTATTGGGGCTTTCAAAGACTTCGTCCGTGACTTCCCGGATATCATAGCCCAAAGCCATCTGCTCCTTGGCCATGGTGGTATTGAAGTCGTGGAAGCTGGGCAGGCAGTGGAGGAAGATGCAGTTTTCATTCTTCGTCCGGGCCATGAGCTCACCCGTGACCTTAAAGGGAGTCAGCAGCTTTACCCGCTCCGGGATCAGGGCTTCTTCGCCCATGGAGGCCCAGATATCGGTGTACAGGGCATCGGCTCCTTCCACACAGGCGGGGTCGTCGCTGATCTCTATCACGGCGCCGCTTTCTCTGGCGGCCTCGGCACAGCGTTCCATCACATCCTGAGCGGGATAAAGAGCCTTGGGGCCGTAGCCCACATAATGGATGCCCAGCTTGGCGCAGATATACATAAGGCAGTAAGCCACGTTGTTCCGGGTGTCGCCGCAGAATACCAGCTTGCACTGCTCCAGGGGCTTGTTCACGTTTTCCGTCAGGGTCAGAATGTCTGCCAGCGCCTGGGTGGGGTGATCCACATCCGTCAGGCCGTTGTAAATGGGCACGCCCGCATACTTTTGCAGCTCTTCCACTACTTTCTGGTCAAAGCCCCGGTATTCGATGCCGTCAAACATCCGTCCCAGAACCCGGGCGGTATCGGCCAGACTTTCTTTTTTGCCCATCTGGCTGGACTTGCTGTCCAAAAAGGTAACGCCTGCTCCCTCGTCCATGGCGGCCACCTCAAAGGCGCAGCGGGTGCGGGTGCTGGTTTTTTCAAACAGGAGAACGATGTTCTTTCCTTCCAGGGAGTGTCCCTTTATGCCGGCCTTCTTTTTTGCCTTAAGCTCAGCGGAAAGCTGCAGCAGATACCGGATCTCCTCGGGAGTAAAGTCCATCAGGGTCAACAGGGAACGGCCTTTTAAATTCACAGACATAACAGATCTCCTTTTGCATAGGTTGTATTGTGCATATCCGCATTGCATAGACCTACTGGATATGCATTTATTCTAACATCTTTGCGGCATAGACGCAAGGGGAGGAAGATATATATAGTAGAGGCGCTCCCGGAGCCCGGAAAAGAAAATGCGTCATAAATGCGGAATCTTTTAAAACACGTGGGGGGAACACATTTTTGACCTTGCTCTTTTTCAGACCCTGGGATATAATGAACCCGAAAAAGAATCGGAAGGGGGTACTTTTACCCTCTTGTATTTGAAAAGGAGGACATAAAATGAAGAAATTCCTAGCCATGCTTCTGGCGGTTCTCATGCTGGTGACCATGATGCCTGTTCTGGCCATGGCCAGCAGCGAGGGCGAGCTGGAAACACAGGAGCAACAGGATGCTTTCGGCCGCTATGGTTCCAAAATCGGCTGGAATTATGCCATTATCAGCAATAACGGAATAGGATGGACCGCACAGAGACCTACTGCCGCTAATGATCTTTCCAGCCATGTAAAGGTCAACGACTGGGTAAAGGGGCAGGCCACCTATGCGCTGACCAACGATGCTTCCAAGATCGTTACCGTTACCTGCGACCCGGGCTATTACATTGCCTATATCGCTCTCTGCTGTGACGATGACGGCGGATACAGCTGCCGTACCTTCCAGGTGGGCGGTTCCCTGGTCAATTCCTACGGGGTGAACATGACCTCCGCCACGCTGAAGATGAGCGACCTGTATCAGGGCGCCAATCACACCAGCAACAAAGAAAAGTACTGGCTCATGGTCATGATCGCCAAGTGCCCTGACCCTGTATATGTGGGGTATAACGCCGGTTCGGTGGGGGGCAAGGCTTTGACCGCTGCTCCCGTGGATATCACCGTACAGGTCCCTGACGCTTCTCTGGTGACCGGTACCTACAACTGGGCATATAAAAACTGGGAATCTCAGCCCCAGCACACCGTGCTGGCCATCAGCGAGGAGGCCGTGGCCGAAGCCCTGGCTGCGGGCTATGTGTTTGACGGCTGGAGTCTGCAGTTCTATCACACTTACAAGAAGAATACCTTCCAGGAACCTGTGGATGCGAAAGCCGTTATCAAGGCAGCCGGGGATAAGGTAGGCCTGTACACCCATGCGCTGCTCACCGCTCAGTGGAAGAAGGCGCCCGCGCCTACGGATACGCCTATTCCTGCACCTACGGATACTCCCGCGCCTACGGATACGCCTATTCCTGCACCGACAGATACGCCCGCTCCCGCTGCCGGTACCCTGACCATCACCAAGAAGGTAGAGGGGCTGACGGATGTGACCGCAGCGCTGCGTTTCACTTTCACCGTTACCGGCCCCAATGAGTATCAGAGCATACAGATTCTGACTGTCAGTGCAGCTGACAACTGGACCGGGAGCGTTACCGTTGAAAACCTGCCCTACGGCACCTACCGGGTTATGGAAACCGGATTTGATGCGGTGCCCGGCTATACCGGCCCGGCCATCCAGCCCGCAACAGGTGCAGAAGCCGTTGTGTCCAAAGAGGCAAACGGCGCCGTTACCTTCACCAATACCTATACGAAGGCCGCCGCAGACAAGGGCAGCGTAAAGGTAGTCAAGACCTTTGAAGGCCTGCCCGAGAACGTCCGTCCCGAGAATGTATCCTTTGAGATCCTTCTGAATAACGAACTGGTGAGCACCCTGACCCTGACCAACGGCCGTTGGGAAGGGTCTCTGGCACTGGATGCCGGCACCTATACCGTTCGGGAGGTACTCACGGGCCTGAATGTAAACGGTTATGTATTTACCGGCGTGACCTCTGCCGCTGAGCAGACCTTTGTGGTGGAAGACGGCAAGGAGACCGTGGTCACCTTTGCCAACGCCTACCGCAAGGATCAGGTGGCTGTGGAATTCAACGTGGAAAAGGCCGTGAACCAGACCGGCAGCTACCTGCCCTATAAGGATACGGACTTCACCTTCCAGCTGAAGCTGACCGGCGCTGCGGATACGAACCAGTTGCTGGTGACCTTCAACGGCGTGGAAGTCAAGGACGGCAAGCTGACCCTGACCCTGAAGGCCGGCGAAAAGAGCGTTAAGGGTGCTTTGAACATCAGCGGCCCCGCCGAGCAGATGGCAGGTCTTTCCGGTACGCTGGAGGAAATCGTGCCCGAGGCCACCGGCAAATGGACCTATGATACCCAGAAGTATACCTTCACCTTCGACGGCCAGAGCCTGAAGCTGTATAACGGCAGTCAGGCGGCCGCCGCACAGGCTACCTTCACCAACGAATATAAGGACGATACCCCCCGCACCAGCCTGACCGTAAACAAGGTCTGGCAGGATAAGGGCTACGAAAAGAAGCGTCCCTCCTCCGTAACCGTCCAGCTGTATTACTACAAGAAAGACAGCAACGGCAAGGATACCAAGACCACCATAGCCTATAAGGTAGACGGCAAGGATGTGACCGTGACGCTCAGCGGCAGCAACAGCTGGAAGTATACCTTTGAAAATCTGGACGCCCGCTTTACCTGGACGGTGAAGGAAGTTAAGGTGCCCAGCGGCTACAGCGCCAAGGTCACCACCAATACCGCTAAAAAGACGGCTACCGTGACCAATACCTATGGTGCACAGCCAAAGACCGGTTTTGACGGGCTGCCCCTGATCCTGGTCATGTGCGGTGTGCTGCTGGCAGGCGGCGCTGCGCTGATCCTGGTCAACCGCAAGAAAAAGCCCGCCCATAAAGAGGACTGATACCTGCGTACAATAAGAGAAGGGGGATCCATATCCCCCTTTCTCTTTTAAAAGGGAAGATGAAAAAAAGCAAGAAAAAAAGCAGAACATGGCAGGAGCAGCTGCGGCTTCTGATCTCCGTGGTGATTGCGGGGATCATGGTCATTGCCTTTGGGGTGATCCTGTACACGGTGCTGTCCGTGCGGATACAGGTTTCTGATACCAACGGGATTACGCCCGTAATAAAAACCGCCGGGACAGGCCTGGCTACCCCTGGGCCCACTGACGGCCCCATGACTACCGGCGGCATAGTGATCATACAGAGCCCGGGAGCACTGACCCCCGATGACGGGCAGCCCCAGGATACTCCCGCTCCTACGGAGGAGCCGAAGGAAAAAGCGCCGGTGGCAGTGGACTTTTCTTCACTTTCCGCCATAAACGGCGATGTGGCGGCCTGGCTGTACAGCGAGGGGACGGAGATCAACTATCCCGTGGTCTACCGGGACAACACCTTTTACCTGAACCACAGCTTTGACGGGAAAAAGGTCAACCGGGGCACTCTGTTTATCCATGAGGATAATGACCCGGACTTTGCGGATGAAAACACAAGTATTTACGGGCACAACATGACCCGTACAGGGGATGGGGTCATGTTCTCCTCTCTGGTGAGCTACAAGAAGCAGAGCTATTACGAAAAGCATCCCTGCATGTATCTGCTGACGCCTCATGGAGACTACAAGGTGGAAATATTCGCAGCCTATCTCATTGATATTTTTGAGGATACCATTCCCATCACCTTTGCCAGCGACAGTGCGTACGGCGCATATCTGGCTGACATCCGAGGCCGTTCCGATATACAGTCCGCCGTGACGGTGACCCCCGCAGACCGGATATTGAGTCTGGTCACCTGTACCCAGGATCACGAAAGCACCGAACGGTATCTGGTGGTGGGCAAGCTCACGCCCCTTGCATAGAACTTGACAAAAAGCCATATAGCGATTATACTTCATAAAGAAATATCAGTAGGAGGGAAAGCATGAAAAAGCATATTTTGTGGCTTGCAGCGGCTTTGACCCTCCTATTTTGTATGGCGCTGCCTGCAGCCGCCGAAGGGGAGGAGGAGACGATCCCTGCGCCTTCCCCGGCAGCGGAAGACGCAGTCACGCTGATCCCGGAGGAAGCTTTGGCGGCGGAATTGGTGGATTCCATCGATCTGGGAGCCCGGGAGCGCGTTGAAACGGCCTATCAGGAGGCGCTGCAGCTTACGGGGCGCAAGTCTTTCAGAGGATACTGCGGCTCTTATGTGAACCACCTGCTGATGGTATATGGCATCAACACCAGCTATATCTCCGGCAACGGAAACAGATTTTTCCGAAACTATAAGGACAGGGAATGCACCTCCGGCGGCTATGATATCTGGACGTATTATGCAGAGGAATACGGCACGCTGCTGGATATTCTCCAGTCCATTGCCGATGAAGCTCCGGTAGTACACCATGTGGCTCTTGGCTTTTCCAAAGGCACCAGCGAAGCGGGGAAGAAGTATGGCCACTGTATCTTCATAGATACCATCTATGACGGTAAGGTCTATTATTCTGAATCCTTCGGTATCCATATAGGCGGGGAACGTTACAAGGAGGGAGATGCCATTGTATGCTCCCTGGAGGATTTCTGCCGCTACTATCGGAATTACAAGCTGGACGGCGTCCTGCACTTTGTGGATATGGACGGGGGAGAAGAATCTGAAATGCATATCACCTTGCCGCTTGTAAAGCAGGTCATGGCGGGGTTGGGCAAAGGCGATATTCTTCAGGCGGGGGAATTGCCTCCGGCAAACAGCGGGGAGCTGCCCGTGGAAGAGGAATAGACGGAGCCCTGAGCCGGTTCATATAACGGAGACACATCCTTCCCGAGGGAGAGCCACGGGGAGGATTTTTTATGTGCTTTTCAGATAGAAGCGGCGGTACGAAGCCGGGGATGAGGCTGCACGAAAATTGTGTCCGGACGGAACGGGGGGCGCACGTTCCGGCGGCCCGCCGCCGGAACACTGCGGGGGCGGTGCCCCCGCAGGCGTGCCGATAGGCACGCAGTGCGCCCCCGCCCGGCGTATACGCTGTATTTCGCTTTGCCGCGTCCCAGGTGCCGAATCGGCGGAAAAGGCATTGTTCAAACGCAAAAGAGGACTTGCAAACATGCAAAGCGCTTTGGTATACTGCAGGCAAAAGGAGGCATGGCCATGGAATATACCCTGCTTCGTTCCGATAGGAAAACATTGGCCGTGGAGATCACACGGGAGGGAAAAGTGTTGGTGCGGGCCCCCAGGTTTCTTTCACGGGGACGGATAGAGTCGTTTTTGCAGGAGAAAATGGCATGGATCCTCCAGCATCAGAAACAGGTGCTGGCCCGGTTGGAAGCCTTTCCGGAGCCTTCAGAGGAGGAAGAAGCCGCTTACAGAAAGGCGGCCAAAGCCCTCCTGCCGGAACTTGTGAAGCGTTGGAGTGAACGTATGGGCCTGTATCCGGAGGGAATCACCATCACAGGGGCCAGAACCCGCTTTGGCAGCTGCAGCGGCAAAAACCGATTGAGCTTTTCCTGGCGGTTGATGCAATATCCCGAAGAAGCAGTGGAATATGTGGTGGTACACGAGTTGAGCCATCTGAAGCACCGGAATCACGGACCGGAGTTTTATGCGCTGGTGGCCCGGTATATGCCCGACTATAAGCGGCGGGAAAAGCTGTTGAAAGCGCTGCCTGCAGCTGCCCCTGAACCAAAATAAGAAGAAAACAGAAAGGAGATAGAAACTATGGATCTTTTGCAGTTGATGGAGGAAAGATATTCCCTGCGCGCCTATGACGCCCGGCCGGTGGAAGAGGAAAAGCTTCAGCGGGTGCTGGAAGCCGGCAGGATCGCCCCTACGGCCAAAAATATGCAGCCTTGGAAGGTATATGTGGTGGAAAAGGAGAAAGATCTGGCGTTGCTGCGTTCATTGACTCCCTGCGCTTTTGATGCGCCGGTAGTGCTCATGTTCTGCGGCATAGAGGCAGAAAGTGCCCACAGCGGCTTTGACGGCCACAGCTGGGATCAAATGGATACCACCATTGTTATGACGCACATGATGCTGGAGGCACAGGCACAGGGCCTTGGCACCTGCATAGTGGGCTGGTTCGACAGCGAGGCCGTGCAGAAGGCCTTCCAGCTTCCGGAAGAAGAGCATCTCTGGTGCCTGCTGCCCATGGGCTATCCGGCGGCGGATGCCAAACCCGGTCCCCAGCATGACCGGCGCAAGGAGATGTCGCAGCTGGTGACCCGGCTGTAAGGAAGCTTGTTCCATACATGCCCCTTTTCAGGGGCATGTTTGCGTTAGGGCGGAGCCTGGGCCGTGACGGACGGAACTGGAGCGGGCACGGGGCTTTGGGGGCGCATGCGCGCCTACGGCGCGCCTGCGGGGGCGGCCGCCCCCGCAGAGTTCCGGCACAGCCGGAACATGCGCCCCACGCCCTGGGTATACGAGGCTGCTTCGGCTTCCCCGCATCCCCGACTTCGGATAAATGCTCCCTTCGTTTCGACAGACTTGCATGACAGCCTGCGCCCTTTCGGTTGAAATGCGGAATAGTTGTCAATAATGAAAGAACAGATGTTCCTGCGCCTTGCTCCTTTTGGGAGAAGGTGGTATGATGCTGTATGAGAATATGGGAAAGGATGGCCACGGGCCTATGCATACATATTTACGGAAAGGGATCGCCTGGCTGCTCATCGCTTGCAGCCTGCTGCCTTTGGCTGCCTGTACGCCGCCGAAAGAGACAGCGCCTATTACCGGCATCAATACCCAGGTATCCGCTCAGCCTGCTGTCGGAAAAGAGCAGGAAGCTTCTGCAGAAGGACTGGTATTTACCGAGGCGGTAAGCTCCTCTCATCTGGCCAACCCCTATGAGGGCTGCGGCCGTTGGGACTGGTTTGAACTGTACAACGGCTCCGGACGGACGGTAGATCTGCAAAACTTTTTTGTATCGGATGACCCTCTGAAGCCAAACAAACGGCAGCTTCCCGCTTATATGCTGGCGCCCGGGGGGTATGTGGCCATATGCACCTGCGGGGGCAGCAGCCATCCCTCCGTGGAACTGGGGTTGAAAAAAGCGGGCGATACACTGTATCTGAACGGCACGGATGGAGCGCAGCTGGATATGCTGGAGATCCCCGCCCTGGAACGGGATGTGAGCTGGGCCATGGCGGCGGATGGCTGGGGGTACTGTCAGGAACCTACTCCCGGGGCCGCCAATACCACCCCCATATACAGTACTCTGGAGGCCACTCCTTCCGATACCCTGAACGGGTTGATGCTCAATGAACTGCTGATCTCCAACCGGTATTCTGCCGTGGATGAGGATGGGGATTGCGGAGATTTTGTGGAGCTGTACAACGGGGGGCCTGCTCGCTCCCTGAAAGGCCTGTATTTATCCGATGACCGGGATACACTGACCAAGTGGGCATTCCCTGAGGGGAACATCGGTCAGGGAGAATATCTGGTCGTGTTTCTGGATGGAAAAGACAAGTCCGGCACGTATCTCCATGCCAATTTTTCGGTAAGTGCAGAGGAGGAGGGGGTCTTTCTCTATGACGAAGGTACGCTGCAATATACCCAGCTGCTGGTGCCTTCCGTAATCGGGGCGGATATCTCCTTTGACGGAAAGGGGAACTACTTCCGCTACCCTTCTCCCGGTCGTGAAAACGGTACCGGGGTACAGGATATCTCCAATCTGGGGGCCTATGACCCGGAGGGCGTTTATATCAGCGAGGTCTGCGCCTCCCAAAAGGACGGAGACGACTGGGTGGAGCTGCATAACGGCGGCAGGGAAAGCGTATCCCTGGCAGGCTGGGTGTTGACGGATTCCCTGCAAAAGGATAAATATACCTTTGCCAATGTGATACTGGAACCGGGGGCCTATTATGTGCTTTCCCTTCGTTCGGGGGATCCCTTTGGCATTTCCAAAAGCGGAGAAACGCTGTATCTGAAGGATACGCAGGGGAACGTACAGGACAGGTTCCTCACCGGCGCTCTGGAACGGGGCATGACCTCCGGCCGGGTGGAAGGGGATACCGTTCGGGAGCATGTGTTTTTTTCGGAAGCCACACCAGGCGCGGCTAACAGCACCGCCTACGTTACGGGATATGCGGCAACTCCTGTGTATTCTGATACGGAACTGTATCAAACGACGGCCTTCTCCCTGACCCTTACCGCAGAAGAAGGAGCCACCATCTATTATACCACCGACGGCAGCAAACCTACCGCCGCATCCCGGGTGTATACGGGGCCTATCTCCATCAGTCGGAATACGGTGGTGCGGGCCTATGCTTCCCAGCCCGGGAAGCTGGACAGCCCCATGACCGCCTTTACCTACCTATTTGAAGAACCCCACAGCCTGCCGGTGGTTTCCATTTATCTGGCGCCGGAGGATAAAACCGTGGTCTGGTCCGCCAAAAGCAAACAGTCCAAAACCAAGGTGGAGCGGGAGGGCTACCTGACCTATTACGAAAGCGACGGCCGTCTGGGTACCGCTTTTCCGGCAGGGTTCAAAGCCAAAGGGGCGGGCACTCTGGGCAGCAAGCAGCCGTCCCTGTCCATTCATCTGCGGGGCGCTTATGGGCAATCCAAGGTAACGTACCCGTTCTTCCCGGAATACGGGATGATCAGCTACGGTTCTCTGGTAGTGCGCAATTCCGGTCAGGATAACACCAAGGCCCGTATTCGGGATTCCTACGCTTCCCGGCTGTGCTTGGGGCTGCATATAGATGTGGCGGCCACAAAGCCGGTGGTGGTGTATGTAAACGGGCAGTATTACGGCCTGTATGATCTGAATGAGGATCAGAACGCTGATTTTCTGGAGACTCACTACGGTGTGGATAAGGATAAGGTGGAGATCATCCGCTATAACCAGACGGTGGTTCGGGGAAGTAAGACCGACTGGCTGAAGGTCACGGACTACGCGGAAAACAAGGACATGACCTCTGACTCCGGGTATGAAAAGTTTCTGCAATGGGTGGATGAAGACTACTTTATAGACTATCTCATCTGCACCATCTATCTGGGCAATACGGATGTGGCTAACCAGAAGTACTGGCATACTACGGATAACGCCATCCGCTGGCGAGCCATCTTCTATGATTTTGATTATGCCATGGGCTACAGCAGCGGCGTCAGCCGCAGCATGATGGGCACCTTCTTTACCAGGGAAGGGATGGATACGGCTACCAGCCATCTGAAGACCCTGATTCCCTATGGCTTTTCCCGCAATAAAAAGTGGAGGGAGAAGTTTGTGGAGCGGTTTGTGGAGCTGGTTGAAACGGTATTCCAGCCCCAGCGGTGCAGCCGGATACTGGATCAGCTGGTCAGTGAAATGGAGCCGGAAATGGCCCGGCACACCAAATACTGGGGCAGCAAGTATTCCCCCGGCTCCGTCAGCGCCTGGAAGAAAGAGATAGAGACCATCCGCTCCTTTATGAACCAGCGGCCGGAACAGATCTACAAGCAGCTTAAAAGCTATTTTCGCCTGTCAGAAAGCGAATTGGCTGCGCTCAGGAGCAAGTATGCTTCCGGGAATTAAAAACCTGTTTTCGGGCTGTTTAAAGGCTTAAAGCACGATCCGAACACAAAAAGCGCCTCATGCAGGAGGCGCTTTTTTGCATACCGGGGAGACGGAGTCTGCGCGGTGTTCGGGAGGGGGCGCTGCGGGCGGCGTGCCGCCGCCCCAGCGGGCCGCGCCGACGCGGCCCGCTGTCTTTGGCTTCGCCAAAGGGCAGCGCCCCCGGCCCCGGGTCGATCTTCCTTCGGGCAGACAGGGGGGCTACGCTTCGGCTTCCGGCGTAAAGCCCACAGAGACCGGCATATCCTGCCAGCTGGTCCCGTCCGTGCGGTAATACAGCCGCAGCAGGGAACCGTCCTTTTGTGCATATTCTACTACCAGCACCTGTCCGGTCGTAAGCTCCATGGGATATTGGTTCAGGGGCAGTACATCATTGGTCAATGGTGCATTCCGAAAGTCCTCATAGGCGCTCTCTTCCAGCAGATAAAAGGTGCGGCTGCCAAAGGCACTGTTCCACTGGGATATGTCTTCGCTGCCGTAGCAAAGGGCAGCGTAGCTTTTGCCGTTGATCTCCAGTGTTGTATGCTCCGTGATCCGCAGATCCTCCCGATGCAGGGCGTTTCCCAGCTGTTCCCGGAGCCGGTCCCACATGGCGTCTGGGTGACTGTCGGTGAAGTCAAGATGATTGGCTCCGTAGATCCCCATAACAGCTTTGCCCTCCAGCTGGGCATAGGCCTCCAGAAAATTCTCCACCAGGCAGGTTTCCCGGTAAGCGTCGGCTTCCTCTTCCGGACCGTAATAAAAAGTGCGGCCCTGCTCCAGCGCCTTCAGCGTGCGGGCGTATGCCTCCGTATCCTGCTGCCCGGCGGCCTTCAGTTCATTCAGATACCGCTGCCCCGTGGAATGTAACTGATGCCCCACATCCGTGCCATGAAAAACCGTTTCCGGGCAGGTCTCCTTCAGCCCGCGGTAAAAACGGAGATAGGTCTCGTTATGCTGCAGGGTGCCCTCCCAATCGGCATACAGAGCCAGCAGGAGACTGTCGTCTTCCGCCTGCATCCACCGGTTCATATATTCGGCGGTATAATAGGGCATCTCTACAAACAGATGCCGCATCCCCCGGGCATAGCAGTCCTGCCACAAAGACAGTTCCCGGGTCAGAATATCCTCCCGTCCGTGGGATTCCCCGTATAAATAGATTTCCTCCGGAGCAGCCTCCAGAGAGGGAGCCGGGGTGTTTTCTGCCGCCGGGGTGGTTCCGTTGCAGCCTCCGGCCGTAAGAAGAAAAAGAACTGCCAGGGCCAAAGCAGCCATGGCAGCAGAAAAGCGTGTTTGTTTGGAATACAGCAAGAAATAGTCTCCTTGTCGACTTTTTCACTCAGGCCATGAGCCCCATGGCTAGCAGCCCTACCATGGCGCACAGCAGTTGGGCAATGGCAAAGCGGAATACCGTCTGCGTATCAGACCAGCCACGGTTCTTCCGGCATTCATCATGAAGCGGGGTTCGCAGCCCGGCCATGAACTTCTTGGTATGGAACAGCCGCATGACAGAAAGCTTCAGCAGCCCCAGCCCGCCGTTGAGAAGGATCACCACCGCAAAGGGAACAGACAAAAGCACATTCCCCGTTTCCAGCATGAGGATGCCCAGAAACAGTCCGATGGCCCGGCTGCCTGCATCGCCCATCATCAGCATGCAGGGGGAGGCGTTGAACAGCAGGTAGGCGCCCAGACAGCCCATAAGAATCAGGGCGCATACGCCCCACAGGGGCTTATCCAGAAACCGGTACAAAGCGTAGCCTGTGGCGCCCAGCGCAATGGAGGCAAGGGTGCCGAAAAGGCCGTCCACACCGTCGGAACAGTTGCAGCAGTTGATAAAGGCCCACAGCACAAATACCGCCAGAATAAAGAACGCCCATCGGGGCAGCAGCAGAGCGCTGCCGAACAGAGAGAGACTGTAGGGCCCCTGGTTGGCATTCATAAAGGTGACCACCGCCACCAGGCAGATGGCCAGATCCAGCAGCCCCTTTTTCAGCTCGCTCCAGGGCAGTTCGCTGCAATCGTCCAGATACCCGGTGAGCATGGCCGCCAGAGTCAGAAACAGATACACCGCCAGTTCCCAGGAAAAGGGGAGCAGCACCAGACACAGCACCGCAAACACCGGGATGAACACCACCCCGGTGCCCCGGGCTTTGCCCCGGCTTTTTTCTCCGTTTACGGCATAGGCACGGCCGTGATCCTGGGGCAGCTTGTCCCGCAGGAGCAGAATGAGCAGCACGGTCAGCAGCAGGGCAGCGGGATAGCCTGTAAGGGCCGCCGCAGAAAGTGAGAACATAATGCCTCCTTAATGGTTTCAATGGGTGCTGGCCGTGCCGAAGGGCAGGCTGCCCTCCACGGTCAGGGGTGCAATATGCCAGATCTCCTCCGCATACTGGCGGATGGTCCTGTCGGAGGAGAAGGGGCCTGCGGCGCAGGTGTTCATCAGGCACTTGCGGCCAAAGGTCATGGGGTCTTTGGTATCGTACAGGGCCTGGAGCTTCCGGTCGATATAGGGCAGAAGCTCATACAGCACAAAGTAGTAATCCGCCTTCTGCCAGCTGTTTCCAAAGAGAAGGGAGTTATACAGCGCCTGGAACTGGCCCGTGCCGTTGTCGGAGAAGGTGCCGTCCACCATGGTATCCACCACCCGCCGGATCCGGGGCTCGTGGTCATAAATGGCCTTGGGGTCATAGTGAGGCCGCAGGGCATTGAGGGTATCCACCCGGGCGCCGAAGATATAGTTGTTCTCTTCGCCTGCGGCAGCTACGATCTCGATGTTGGCCCCGTCATAGGTGCCCAGGGTAACGGCGCCGTTGAGCATGAGCTTCATGTTGCCGGTGCCGCTGGCCTCGGTGCCCGCCGGGGAGATCTGTTCGGAGATATCCGCCGCCGGGATGATATGCTCGGCATAGGAGCAGTTATAGTTCTGTACAAAGACCACCCGCATCTTATCGGCCATATCCGGGTCGGCATTGATCTTTGCGGCGATCTCGTTGATGAATTTGATGACTGTCTTGGCAATGATATACCCCGGAGCGGATTTGGCCCCGAAGATAAAGGCCGTGGGGGGGAAGTCGGTAATCCGGCCATCCTTGATGCCGAAGTATATATCCAGAATGGCCAGTGCGTTCATCAGTTGCCGCTTATACTCATGCATACGCTTGATCTGCACGTCATAGACGAACCCGGCAGGAATATCTACCCACTCTTTCTGGGAGATAAGGGCGGAAAGCCGCTCTTTGTTCTGCCGCTTTACGGCCAGGAAGTCCTTTACATCTTCATCAGAGGTAAAGGCGCGGAGCTTTTCCAGCTGATCCAGATCGGTGATCCACCCATCGCCTATGCGTCTGGTGATAAAATCGGCCAGCCCGGGGTTGCAAAGCCCCAGCCAACGCCGCTGGGTAATGCCGTTGGTTTTGTTCTGGAAGCGTTCGGGGTAAAGGGCATACCAGTTCTTCAGCACATCGTGCTTGAGGATCTCCGTATGGATCTTGGCCACGCCATTGACCGCATGGCTTACATACACGGCCATGTTGGCCATGTGGATCCGGTTCCCCTGGATGATGGCATAATCGGTGCAGTCCAGCCCCTTCTGCATGAGTTCCCCGCAGAGCTTGGCATTGATGCGGTAGACGATATCAAAGATCTCCGGTAGCAGTTCCTTGAACAGGTCTGCGTCCCACTTTTCCAGAGCCTCCTGCATGACGGTGTGGTTGGTATAGGCAAAGGTATGCTGCGCCACGTCGAAAGCCTGCTCAAACTGCATCCCTTCGTTCATCAGCAGCCGGATAAGCTCCGGAATGGAAACGGTGGGGTGGGTGTCGTTGAGCTGAATGGCAATATACTGGGCAAAGTTTTCCAGAGGGCGCTCCTCCCGCTTGTAGCGGAAGAGCAGATCCTGCAAAGAGGCGGAGGAAAGGAAATACTGCTGCTTGAGCCGCAGCTTTTTCCCGGCCCGGGTGGTATCGTTAGGGTACAGAACCCGGGTGATATCCTCCACGGCGTTCTTTTCCCGGACGGCCAGAGCATATTCCTGATCGTTGAACAGCTGGAAGTCAAAATCCTCCAGCGCTTCACTCTGCCACAAACGCAGGGTGCCGATGTGGCTGGTGTGATAGCCGATGACCGGCATATCATAAGGTACGGCCCGGACGGTCTGGTCGGCAAACTTTACCAGCATTTCGTGGCTGTCCCGCCGCCGGGACCAGGGGTCCCCAAAGCGCTGCCAGTCATCGGCGGCTTCGTTCTGGAAGCCGTCCCGCCAGCTTTGCTTGAACAAGCCGTACTTATAGCGGATGCCGTAACCGTCCAGAGGCAGATTCATGGTAGCGGCGGAATCCAGAAAACAGGCGGCCAACCGTCCAAGACCGCCGTTGCCCAGGGCGCAGTCTTCGATCTCTTCAAACATGTTGATATCCAGGCCGTTGTCGGCAAAGGCCTTTTTGACCTCTTCCAGAATGCCCAGATTGTAGAGGTTGTTGTATACCATCCGGCCGGTAAGATACTCCGCCGAAAGATAATAAGCGCTCCGGTTCCGTTCGTGGGAATGGCGGCTTTCGTACCAGTTGTCGGCGATGCCGTCCATGACCACCCGGCCCAGAGCGTTGTGGATCTGATATACGGTGGCCTCCTGAAGAGAGACCTCATTCTGCTGCTTTAAAAGCTTTTCTACCTGCTGTAATATTTTGTCCACTTTTTTACTTGACCCTTCCTCAGAATAGAACTGAATAAACAGTACACCATTATTAAAACGCATTATAGCATTTTTCCGTAGGCAATGCAAGATTTGCCCGGAGATAATATACAAAAGCATGGGGAAGGGAAGCGGGCTGACGGTGTATGGATACGGACGCTGAAAGTATCTGCCCGAGGGCTGGGATGCGGGAGCATGTAAGCGGGATGAATCCGAGAGCCGGGACGTTGCATCACGAGGTATTTTGCGTATACGCCGGGCGGGGGCGCACGTTCCGGCCCCGGGCCGGAACACTGCGGGGGCGGCCGCCCCCGCAGGCGTGCCAAAGGCACGCGTGCGCCCCCCAACCTTCGTATATCACTCAGGCACGGTCGCCCTCTGCGGGCAGGAAGCTCTGCGGCGGATCACCGTTTCCGGCTTCAGGCGCTGAACCGGCGGCGGATGCGCTTTTCCAGCAGAGCTACGGCCGCATACATAAGAGCCGCCAGCAGACAGAGCACCACTACCGAGGCCATGACCAGATCCAGCCGGAACACCTGCCCGCCGTATACGATCAGGTAGCCCAGCCCCGCCTGACTTACCAGATATTCTCCTACGATGACCCCCACCCAGCTCATGCCTACGGAGATCTTCAAGGCGCTGATAATATCCGGTACGCTGGCGGGGAGCACCACCTTTTCGAATACCTGAAAGCGGCTGGCCCCCAGTGTATCCATAAGCAGCTGCTTTTCCCCGGTGGCGGCGGCAAAGCCTCCCAGCACCGTTACGGTAGTCACCACCAGAGAGATAAGCACCGCCATGACGATGATACTTTCCATTCCCGCACCGATCCATACGATAAGCACCGGCCCAAGGGCGATTTTGGGCAGAGCATTGAGCACCACCAGATAGGGATCCATGACCTTATCCAGCAGGGGCATCCACCAGAGCAGAACAGCCAGCGCCACTCCCAGCGCCGTCCCCAGCAGGAACCCCGCTACTGTTTCAAACAGGGTGGTGCCTATGTGCAGAAACAGGGTGCCGTCTGCATACAGATTGGCCAGGGAGACCAGTACCCGGCTTGGGCAGGAGAGAATGAAAGGATCCACCCACCCCCAGCGGGCCCCCATTTCCCAAAGAAACAGAAAGGCAATCAGCACCAGCAGCCGCAGCACATGGACGGAAACAGCCTCCCGGCGCCGGGCCTGGAGGTAGGCAAATCGCTCCGGGGAGCAGGACAGGGACGTATATCGCATAGGTATCTCCTTATACAACGGAATATACTCCTATACTATTCCGCAGCCGGGTGCCGGGTGCCAGAAGTATACATACGCCCCATATTCCCGAAGGGAACAACCCGGTGTTAAAAAGGCATAAAATTGGTGCACCTGACCGAAAAATGTCGTTAGGGACAAAGTGTATCGGTTTGGAATCGGAACAGTCCTTCGGCCGTCTGCCGCGTGCGCAGAGTTACGCATACAAAAATGCCGTCTCCTGCATGAACGGCAAAAGACGGCAGATAAATTTATTCTGTTATATCTGCGGCTGTGCAGTGGGAAAAGCCGGGCGCTGCTGCATCAGAACAGGATCCCGATGAAAATACCC
The DNA here is from genome assembly GCA_900545265.1 of uncultured Eubacteriales bacterium. Lineage (GTDB taxonomy): Bacteria > Bacillota > Clostridia > Christensenellales > CAG-138 > RUG472. The sequence goes on along the minus strand of UQYI01000001.1, from coordinate 84,235 downwards.
AGCACCGCTCCGCAGAACACCTGCAGGGGAGTGTGGCCCACCATCTCCTTCAACCGCTGGGCCGTATCCAGAGAAGTTTCCCAGGAGGCGTTGAGAATATCCAGAATGGAGTTGATGGTGCGGGCCTGCTTGCCCGTTTCCAGACGGACGCCCCGCGCATCGTGCATGACAATGGCTGCGAAGGCACAAGCCAGGGCAAACAGCGGGGAGGCCAGTCCCTGACTTTTGCCGATAGAAGCCGCCAAAGCGCTGACCAGAGCAGAATGAGCGCTGGGATAGCCCCCGTCTCCCCAGATGCGTTTGATATCCAAACGGCCGGAAACGATCCAGTCTATAAATACCTTGAGCACCTGCGCTGCGCACCAGCTGAGAGCGGCAGCCCAGAAAGGTTTGTTTGCAAACAGTTCCTGAAGCATATGTATATCCTCCTTGCAGAACATCTGTAATGCTACCACAAGCCCGGCCATCCTGCAAGTCAAAAGGCAGCTTGCAAAAAACGGGGCCGGGTCGGTATACGGGGCTCCGGGGGCGCAGGCGTGCCGCAGGCACGCCTGCGGGGCATTTCCCCGCAGAGTTCCGGCCAAGGCCGGAACGTGCGCCCCCCTGCCCCAAATCTGCCTGCCCTGATATTCCCGCGGCCCAGGCTGCGGGAATACATTATCCGTTCAGACGCTTTTTTGCATAAAAAGACCGCCCTGCCTGGGGCAGGGCGGCGGGGGAAACACAGGGTACATCAGTTGATGGAAATGCTCTTTTTTTCAGGCTTCTCGGGGGAAGCGGTGGGCAGAGTCAGGGTAAGCACGCCGTTATCAAAGGCGGCGGAAATATGATCCTGATCGATGCCGGTCACATCAAAGCTCCGGGTGAAGGTGCCGTTGACACGCTCCTTGCGCAGATAGTGCTTATCTTTGTTTTCTTCGGTTTCTTCATTCTGCTTCTTTGCGGTGATGGTCAGTACATTGTCGTGCACATCAATGGTAATGTCTTCCTTTTTGATGCCGGGGAGTTCACTTTCCAGTGTGTAGACCCCATCCTTTTCGGTAATGTCCGTACGGAAAGCGCCAAGGCGGCTGCTGCGCATAAGCTCATAGCCGGCGTTCTCCAGCTCTTCAAAGGGATTGTAAGTATCATTATGACCGCTGATGCGGTAAGGAGAATAACTAAGCAACATATCAAATTCCTTTCCGGGCTCCCCTTTCGGAGGCCCTCTCTTTTCTTGATGCCCATAGTATATCCAGCCATTTTTACAGAAAAAGGGAGGAATTGGAACACAATTGTGAACTTAGCACTCTTTTTACACGAGTGCTAAAGACACACGAAAAAATACTTGCATACGGGATTTTCTCACCGTGTTTTCTAAAAAAGATCTGCCGGGCAGTCGAAAAAGAGAAGTGCCTAAATCATTTTGCACAGGCGCATCTGCAAATAAACCTGTGGTTTTTCATGCATACAGCGAAATAAAACCGATGGTTTCCTTTCTGCACAAAATAAAAACCTAATGCAAATGTTAATGTAAATGTAAATGCCAATGCAAATACACAATGCAAACGGATATGGTTTGCGGTGGCGTGTGTTCTGACGGCCTGTGCACATTGAGCACTCTGTAGACATATGCAAAAGAGAGCTGCCTGCCCGCTTTTCCTTTTCGGTTTTGTATATGCCAGATGCAGATTCGAGGCCTGGGGCGTGGGAATGCGAAAATGGATTTGTTCGGGATTTAGGCCGTGCATGCACAAAGACACAGCGTATTCGCCGGGCGGGGCGCACGTTCCGGCCCCGGGCCGGAACTCTGCGGGGGCAGTGCCCCCGCAGGCGTGCCTGCGGCACGCGTGCGCCCCGAAGCCCCGTATACGGCGCAAACCTCGCCCGCCGCCGTTTCGGCTTCCCTGTTCCTTCATTTTCCCACGTCCCATGCCTCGGAGAACGATGCCTGATTTTTCCACATCCCATATTTTCTCATACGCTTTCGGACAGCCTCTTTCCCCCCGTTACAAAAAGTTTACCGAAGTCTGGTTGATTGTGGAGAATAGGGACGGTACAATCATTCTGTATTATTGTATGGGAAAGGAAGCACCCCATGGGAAAACTCTGGAAAAACCGGCCGGCTTTGATTGCCCTGACAGCGGCGGTACTGTTTCTGCTGCTGGCCGCCTTCACCGTTAACGAACGGACGGCCGGGCAGGCGGAGGGTCTCTTTCATGAGGCGCTGGACCCGGTGCAGGGGTTTGTGCAGGGGCTTACGGAGAATGTGACGGATTTTTTCACCCGGGTGTTCTATCCCAGCAGCATTCAGGCGGAAAACGAGCAGTTGAAAAAGGAGCTTCTGTACTATCAGCGCAAGTCTCTCCTGCAGGAAGAAACGGAGCGGGAGAACGGCCGCCTTTCGGAATTGCTGGATTATACCGGGGAGCATCCGGATCTGGGCTTTATGGCTGCGGCCGTTACAGGCAGGAGTCTGGATCCCTACGTGGATACCCTGACGCTCAACGCAGGCACCCGCAACGGCGTTACGGAAAAGATGGCCGTGGTCTGCGCCCAGGGAGTCATCGGCCGGGTGAGCCAGGTGGGGGCCGGCTGGTGCAAGGTACGCACCATGCTTAATGAGGATATGCGCATCTCCGTCATGGTGGAGCGCACCCGGGACGAAGGGCTTCTGGGGGGACTGCTGGAGGAGAACGGAGCTCTGGTGGGGCTCAAGCTTTATTATCTGCCCAAGGAGGCACAGCTGGAGGTAGGGGACAGGCTTATCACCAGCGGTCTGGGAGGCATCTTCCCCAAGGGACTGTATGTGGGGGAGGTTCTGGCGCTGGGGGGCGAAAAAGACCCCTACGATGCCATCGTAACCTGGGAGGTGGATTATACCCATCTGGAAACGGTACTGCTGGTCACGGGGATGGAGGGTAATTAGCGTGAGAAAAAACATTGCCCTGCTGCCTTACTGCATTGTGTGCGTATTTCTGGATACGGCGGTATTCAGCCGCTGGAATCTGTTTTCCCTGCGGCCCTGGATGATGCTGGCCCTGACTTTGTCTGCTGCAGCCTGCTTCTCTTTGCAGGCGGGCATGGTGCTGGGGATCCTGGGGGGCTTCTGTCAGGATATTCTTTGCGGCACGGCTTTGGGGATCACCCCGGCGCTGTTTTTGCTGGCCGCCGTGCTCCTGCATATTATGTTGAAAAAAAATACCGTAAAACCCTATGTGCTCTTTTTGCTTTTGACGGCTCTGGCCCTGGGATATGAGCTGCTGCTTGCGCTTCTGGCATGGGTGCTGGGGGGACATGTGTCTTTGTATGGCCTGCTGTATGGGGCTTTGCCCCGGGCGCTGCTTACCGGCGGCGCAGGGCTGCTGCTGAAAAAGGCTTTCCGCCCCCTGCTGAAAGGTCAGGTGGATCTATGAAAAATCCTCGTCTGCATCTTAACCTGCGGCTGGCTCTGCTGGGGCTTGTTTTTCTTTTTCTGGGCGCATATCTGGTGTACGGCCTCTATGATCTTTCCGTAGAACACGCCGTTTCCTATCAGGCGGCGGTGGCTACCACCAGCAAGGTCACTACCTATCAGTCCGGCAGCCGGGGTTCCATCAGCGACTGCAACGGCAATATTCTGGCCTATGACGAAAACAGCTACGATGTCATGTTCTACCGGGATCCGGATAAGACCACTCCCGTGGATTCCGCCCGTTACACCAACGCCCTGATAGAGGCCATTTCCATTATCGAAGCAGGAGGCGGCACGGTGGAAAACGGATTTTATATCGTGATGGATAACGACGGCACCTATCACTATGACTTTGGCGTCTCCAGCGAACTTGCCATTGCCTCCCGGAAGAAGAACTTTGTGGAGGCCTGCCGCTTCAGCAATCCGGAGCTTACGGCAGAGGAGGCCTACCTTATCCTGCGCAAAAGCTGGCAGATCCCCGATGATATGCCCTTTGAGCAGGCCGCCAAGATTATGTCCGTCCGGCAGGAAGCGGTGCTTAACAGCTGGCATGCCTATGAAGGGGTGCTGGTAGCCCGGAACGTGAGCCTGTCGGTGGTAACGGAGCTGGATATGCGCCAGAGCGAGCTGGTGGGCATAGAAACACAGATGTCCGGCAGCCGGGTCTATCCTTACAAGGAGGTGGCCGGGCAGGTTCTGGGCTATATGCAGAAGCAGGTCACCACGAATATGGGGGATATAGGCTATTCCTTTGATAAGGACTTTGCCGGGCTGACGGAGCAGGAGCCAACGGAGAACCTGCTGCAGCTGGGTTACTCCTATTCCGATAAGATCGGCGTGGCCGGAGCGGAAAAAAGCTGCGAAGGCTATCTGACCGCTCACCTGACCGAACGGCAGGGCACCCGCCTGATAGAAAAGACCCGCACCGGCTCCGTAGTGAACGTTCTTTCTACCACGGCTCCCAAAGGCGGCATGAACGTGAAGCTCTCTTTGGATATAGACTTTCAGCAGGTCTGCGAGGAAGCCCTCCGGGAGAATATAGAGGCCACCCGCCTGAAGCAGCAGGAGCGCATACAGAAAAACTACGCCCGCTACCAGAAGCTCAGGGAGAACCCGGAGGAGGATATCCAAACCGCTCAGACCGGGGCTATCGTGGTCATGGAGGTGAAAACCGGCAAGATCAAGGCCATGGCCTCCAACCCCCAGTATGACCCCAACGTTTTTACAGACGGGGTGGACGAAGAGGAGATGCAAACCCTCTTTGGGGAAAACAGCAACCAGCCCACGCTGAACCGGGCCATCGGTATCCGCACGGCGCCGGGCTCCATTTTCAAAATGGCCACGGGTTTTGCCGGGCTGATGGAGGGGGCTATCACCATCGATACGCTGATATCCGACCGGTCTCCCTATTACTACTTTGTCAGCGATCCTACGGTAAAGGTGGAAGCCAACGCTCCCTCCTGCTGGGTAGGGAACACCGCCCGCCACGCCAACCTGGATCTGGCCCATGCTCTGGCAGTAAGCTGCAACTACTTCTTCTTTACCGTGGCCGACCGGGTGGGTATTGACCGGCTGAACTACTGGGCCGGGCAGCTGGGGCTTTCCGGTACCACAGGGGTGGAGCTTCCGGGTGAGCTTTCCGTGCAGATCGGGGGGCAAAGCGTCCGGTATGACAATACCAAAACGCTTTCCCAGCAGTCTTCCGCCATTCCCCGGCTCATCTACAACCAGATAGCCGCTCATTTGCGCACCATCATGGAGGAAGCGGGTATCAACGCCACTTATGAACAGCTGACCCATTGCGCCGAGCGGCTGCTGGAGCTGCAGGACGGCACCCGCACCGAGCACGGCGAGGATATCCGCCGGGTGCTGTATGAAGAACTGAATATACCCATGGGCATCAGTCTGCTGCATACAGGGTGGGTAGTGAATATCTCCGTCTGGCTGGAGGAGCTGCGCTGGAAGCCCACCTATACCATCCAGTCTGGTATCGGTCAGGGCGTCATGCTGCTGACGCCCCTGTCGGTGGCCCGATACATTTCGACCATAGCCAACCGGGGTACGGTGTACAAGGCCTCTTTGCTGGACAGTGTGTATAACAGCGACGGTACCCTGTATAAGACCATAGAACCGGAGATCGACCATGTGGTGGAGGCTCCGGCGGAATACTGGGACCTGCTTTATGAAGGCATGGAGGACGTGGTCTCGGCCGAAGAGGGAGGTACGGCGGCCGCATCTTTCTCCCGGGAGTTTCGGGATACGTACCTGAAGCGGCTGGTGGGCAAGACGGGCACCGCCCAGACGGCCACTACCTCTGCCGTAAACGTGGATATAGAGAATACGGCCTGGTTCGTGGCAGCCTTTCCCAAGGAGGATCCTCAGATCGCCGTGGTGGTGTATATCCCCAACGGTCTTTCCGGCAGCTCCAACGCACTGGCGGTGGAGCGCATCGCCACCTGGTGGTTCGAGAACCGGTATACGGGGGCCTGACGTTTTCAGGAAGGCTGCTCCTGCTTCAGAAAACATGCGGGGCTGGGATGCGGCGGCTCCGGCTTGCGTGCAGACCAACGGGGGGCGCACGTTGCGGCGGCTTTGCCGCCGCAACCCTGCGGGGCGGAGCCACGCAGGCGTGCCCGCAGGGCACGCGGTGCGCCCCCGGGCTCCGAACCGGCGCAGAATCGGGGTTCCCGCATCCCATGCTTCGCATATGCGGAAGCGCGGCAAAAGCACTGCCCGAACCGGGCGTTATAGAGTCTGACACTTTTGAACATTATATGACAATTTCTTCCCCCTACTTGCAGGGAGGGGAAAAGGGATTTACACTCAGTATTGATGAATAAGGCAAACAACAACGGCCTGAAAAAGGCGGAAGCAAAAGTAGAAACCATTCTGGAGCAGGCGACCCGGCTGCCGCTGGCCATCCGCAGATCCATTGTGTTGGGGGTGCTGGCGTTGGTGCTGCTGCTCATTGCTCTGGTCATTGCAGGTATTGCCAGCTGTTCCGGCAACAGCAGCCGGGAAGCACTGGTGCAGGAAACGCCCGCTCCTCTGAACGATGGGGAAGCTGGGGGCGCACCGGCGGCAAGTGCCACGGCGGCGGCAGAGAGCGTCTCCGGTTATGTGCAGCCCCAGACGACAGCGGGAGAAGATGGTGTGACCACGCTGGAGGATGAAGAGGATCCTTCCCGGCAGCAGGAAGGGGACGAAGCCGTCCCCGAAGATACGCCTCTTCCGACCGAAGATACCCCTGCGCCCACGGACGCTCCTACCCCGGAGCCGACCAGCCAGTATACCACTCTTAAAAAGCATGATAAATCCGAAGAGGTCACCCAGCTGCAAAACAGGCTCATGGAGCTGGGCTATCTGGAAATAGACGAGCCTACGGACTATTTCGGTTCCTCTACGGCCTATGCGGTGCAGCTGTTCCAGCGGCAGCACAACCTGACGCAGGACGGCGTGGCCGGTCCCACTACGCAGACACTGCTTTACAGTAAAGACGCAGAAAAATACTGCCTGAAGGAAGGCGCCGAGGGGCGGGACGTAAAGCAGCTGCAGCAGCAGCTGTGCGAACTGGGCTATCTGGATGAAAAAGAGATAGACCATGTGTATGGCCCCACTACCATCAGCGCCATAAAGACCTTCCAGAAACGCAATAAACTTACCGATGACGGTATGGCCGGGGAAAAGACCCTGGAAAAGCTTTACAGCGACGATGCCAGGATCTCTTCCTCCCTGCAAAAGGCGCAGGCTTCCGCTTCCGCCGCCGCTGCCAAAGCCGCCAAAGATAAAAAGACTACTCCCACCCCCAAACCCGATACCAAGGCAGACAAGGTCATCAAGGCTGCCAAGAGCAAGCTGGGCTGCGAGTATGTGCTGGGGGATAAGGGACCGGACACCTTTGACTGCTCCGGTTTTATCTACTGGTGCCTTCGTCAGGCAGGGGTCTATTGCACCCGGCTCAATGCAGCGGGCTTTTCCAACAAGAGCTCCTGGAAGAAAATTTCCAGCATCAGCGAACTGGAGAAGGGAGATCTGCTTTTCTTCAAGTCGGATGAAAGCAGCCGTGTGAACCATTGCGGTATCTATGTGGGCTCCGGAGACATGATCGATGCTTCCTCCGGCAACGGCAAGGTCATTCGCAGGGCATTGAGTTCTTACTGGAAACGGAATTTTGTCTGTGCCAGGCGCCCCTGGTGAGCGGAAAACTGAAAAGGCGGGAATGGATATCCGTCAGCTCTGGCGTAAATTGAAATAGTTTTTAACAGCCGATGCTTTCTGCATATTACGGAAGGCATCGGTTTTGTGTTTTGGAAGAATATGTATGCTTTTGTCTTGACGGAAGTTCTTTGCATCGATCTGCGTTGAAACAGGCGGATATGCGCTGTATTCCGGGAGGGGGTTCCCCGCAGCAATGGTCTTTACGGGCGCTTTCAGGAGTGTTGTGAAGAGGGCAGAGTACTGCTTTCCCGGCAGGATGGGCAAGACAAATCCGCCTATTTTTGGGGGCTGGGCCGTTTCCGGCTCCCCGGAAAACAGGATCGGGTCTGGGCAGCGGCGGCACGGGGCTTGCGTGCGGGCGAAATGGGGGGCGCACGTTCCGGCGGCAAAGCCGCCGGAACACTGCGGTGGCACCGCCCCCCAGGCGTGCCCATCAGGGTACGCAGTGCGCCCCAGACCCCGAGACAAACAAATCCTTCGTACAGCAGCATCCCAGCCTTCGGAACCATGCGGCCCCCGTTTTACAGCGTTCCGGCTTCCGGGGCAATATATGTACATGTAAAAATGCTCCCTTCCTGATGCAGGAAAGGAGCATATGTTGCCGTTATTCCGAATTGTGCAGGCGATTTATTCCTCTGCGATCTCCCGGGCCACAAAGACCCCGCTGGCCGAAGCGTGGGACAGGGAGTGGGTCACGCCGCTGCCGTCCCCGATCACATACAGCCCCGGGTAACAGGTCATCAGCCGGTCATCCAGCGCCACTTCCATGTTGTAGAACTTTACTTCCACTCCGTACAGAAGAGTATCGTCGTTGGCGGTGCCGGGGCAAATCTTGTCCAGCGCATAAATCATCTCAATGATGCCGTCCATAATGCGCTTGGGCAGCACCAGACTCAGGTCTCCCGGGGTGGCCGAAAGAGTGGGCCGGGTGGTGCACTCCTCAATGCGCTTTACGGTGCTCCTGCGGCCACGGACCAGATCACCGAACCGCTGGACGATGACGCCGCCTCCCAGCATATTGCTCAGCCGGGCAATGCTCTCGCCATACCCGTTGCTGTCTTTGAAGGGCTCGGAAAAATGTTTGCTCACCAGCAGTGCAAAGTTGGTATTGGCGGTGCGCAGGGCAGGATCCTCAAAGCTGTGGCCGTTGGCCGTAACGATGCCGTTGGTATTTTCGTTGACTACGATGCCGTATGGGTTCATGCAGAAGGTGCGCACACTGTCTTCAAACTTCTCCGTGCGGTATACGATCTTGCTTTCATACAGCTCGTCGGTCACATGGGAGAAGATCACCGCAGGCAGCTCTACCCGTACCCCCAGATCCACCCGGTTGGAAAGCGTGGGGATCTCCATCTCCCGGCAAACCTGCTCCAGCCATTTGCTTCCGCTGCGGCCTACGGAAACAATACACTTTTCGCAGGTGAACTCTCCCTGTGCGGTGTAAAGCCGGTAGCCGCCGCCTTCTTCCAGAGCCAGTTTTTCTACGGGAGTGTAGAAATAAAAATCTACGGACTGCCGCAGTTCCTCATACAGGTTCTGCAAAACGATATAGTTGATATCCGTGCCCAGGTGACGGACGGAGGCGTCCAGCAGGAAAAGCCTGTTCTGCAGGCACTCCTTTTTGAAGCGGCTTCCGGCGGTAGAGAACATCCGTGTACCCTCGCCCCCGTGGCTGACGTTGATATCATCTACATAGCGCATGAGCTCCATGGCCGTTTCCCGGCCGATGTGGGCGTGCAGGGTGCCGCCAAAATCGTTGGTCAGGTTGTATTTTCCGTCGGAGAAGGCGCCTGCGCCGCCGAATCCGCTCATGATGGAGCAGACCTTGCAGTTGACGCAGCTCTTGACCTTTACTCCGTCAATGGGGCAGCGGCGTTTTTCCAGGGGGCCGCCGGTCTCAAAGACGGCGATCTTCAGATCAGGCCGCCGTTTTGTCAGCTCATAGGCGGAAAAGATACCGCCCGGCCCTGCGCCAACGATGATAACGTCATACTGTTGCATAAAAGAACTCCTTATCTGGGAATGAAAATAAAAGCGGGGAAGGAGCGGGCTCCTTCCCGAAAACGGTTGCGTTGCTGATTTCTCCGTGCAAAAGGTGCATGCCTTGTACTTACGGGCATGCCGCAGGGGCAAGTCGTCCCCGCAGGAGAAAGTATGCCGGGATGCTCAGATGGCAGCGGCGATGCGGGCAGCCACCTTTACGTTGTTGAACACCAGCTGAATGTTGGATTTGAGACTGTCTCCGCCGGTGATCTCCTTGATGCGCCTGAGCAGGAAGGGAGTGATGTCCTTGCCGTGGACGCCCTGGGCTTCCGCTTCGGCCACAGCCTGATCAATAACGCCGCCGATGTATGCCGGATCCATGCTCCACTCCTGGGGAATGGGCACCGTCACCAGCATGCCGCCCCGGTAGCAGAGAGTCTCGCTGGCCCGGATGGCTCCGGCAATATCTTCGGGGCCGTCTGCCCGCCACAGCAGGGGGATGCCGCTTTTTGCCGTATAGAAGGCAGGGAGCTCATCGGTACCGTAGCCGATAACGGGTACGCCCTTGGTTTCCAGATACTCCATGGTCCGGGGCAGATCCAGAATGGCCTTGGCTCCGGCGCATACCACGCATACGGGGGTCTGGGCCAGCTCTTCCAGATCGGCGCTTACGTCCATGGTCTGCTCAAAGCCCCGGTGTACGCCGCCGATGCCGCCTGTGGCAAAGACCTGGATCCCGGCCAGATGGGCAATGATCATGGTTGCGGCCACGGTGGTGGCTCCGTCCATCTTTCTGGAAAGGAGCATGGGGATATCCCGGCGGCTGGCCTTGGCAACCTGAGAACCTGCCCGGCCCAGATAGTCTATCTGCTCCGGGGTAAGGCCGGCGCAGAGCTTCCCGCCGATGATGGCGCAGGTGGCGGGCACGGCGCCGTTGTCCCGGCAGATCTTTTCACAGGCCAGGGCGGTCTCTACGTTCTGGGGATAGGGCATCCCGTGGGAGATGATGGTGCTCTCCAGTGCTACTACGGGCTTGCCTGCGTCTATGGCCTCAGCCACTTCCGGACTGAGGGAAAGGTATTCTTTCAGCTGCATTTTTGATTTCCTCCTGAATTTCCTGAAAAAAGCATTTCCAGTATACCACAACTGTGGTAAAATAAAAGCAAACTTTATGGGAACTTGGAAAGGAACTTTGGCATGAAGCGTGCAAGCGGCGTGTTGATGCATATTACCAGCCTGCCCTCCCCCTACGGTATCGGGACCATGGGCCGGGCAGCTTATGAATTTGTGGATTTTCTGCACAGGGCCCGGCAGCGGTACTGGCAGGTACTGCCCCTGACTCCCACGGGGTTTGGGGATTCTCCCTATCAGAGTGCATCCACCTTTGCAGGGAACCCCTATCTGATCGATCTGGATATGCTGCTGGAGCAGGGCCTGCTGACCCGGGAAGAGATAGGACAGGATTGGGGAGAGGATCCCCGGCATGTGGATTTCGGCCTGATGTATGCCCGGAAGTATGCCGTGCTGGAAAAGGCCTTTGCCCGCTTTGACCGGGCGGAGATGGCAGACTTCTGCCGCAGCACTCCCTGGCTGGCGGGGTGGACCCTGTTTGCTGCCCTGAAGGATCATTTTCACGGGGCGCCCTGGACCCAGTGGCCCCAGGATATTCGGGACAGAGATCCGGAGGCTCTGCTTCGCTATGGGCAGCTGCTGGAGGAGCGGATGGCCTTTCACAGCTTCATTCAGTATGTGTTTGACCGGCAATGGAACGCCCTGCGGGATTATGCGCAAAAACAGGGGATAGGCTTTATCGGGGATATCCCCATCTATGTGCCCCACGACAGTGCGGACGTATGGGAACACCGGGAACTGTTTGCGCTGGAGCCGGACGGAACGCCCACTCTGGCAGCAGGAGTGCCGCCGGATTATTTTTCCGAGATCGGCCAGCTGTGGGGGAACCCCATCTATTGCTGGGATGCCCACCGGCAGGAGGGTTTTGCCTGGTGGAAGGAACGGGTGCTTTCTGTGGCGGCCCGGTGCGAGCTGGTGCGCATAGATCACTTCAGGGGGCTGGAAAGCTTCTGGGCGGTGCCCTACGGCTCCGAAGATGCCCGCCCGGGGCAGTGGTATCCTGGCCCGGGAATGGAGCTTATAGGAGCTCTGCGGGAAGCGGGCATGGGAGGCAGGATCATAGCCGAAGATCTGGGCTATCTGACGCCGCAGGTAAAAAAACTGCTTTCCGATTCCGGCTGCCCGGGGATGCGTGTATTGCAGTTCGGCTTTACCCCCATGGGAGATTCCCGGGACCTGCCCCACAATTATGTGCAGAACTGTGTGGCTTATCTGGGCACTCACGATAACACCCCCATTCAGGGCTGGTTTGATACGGCGCCGGTGGAGGAGGCGGCTTTTGCCGTGGACTATCTGGGGCTGAACCGGCAGGAAGGCTTCCCCTTCGGATTTGTGCGGGGGATATTTACCTCCGTGGCCAATCTGGCCATTGTGCAGCTGCAGGATATTCTGGGGCTGGGGGATGAACACCGCATGAATCTGCCCGGTACCACGGGCTGGTGGAGCTGGCGGGCCCTGCCCGGGGAATATACCCAGGCTCTGGCAGACCGGCTGGCCTTTTATACCCGTATGAGCGGCCGGGCAGAGCTGAAGAAGTAATCTCCCTGTCAAAAAAATTGAGGCTCCTGCAGGCGTGCAGGGGCCTGTTTTTATGTTCTTCCGGCCGTACTTTCGTTGGCTCTTTTTTGGGATCATGGGGGGGAGTGCTTTCGGGTCTTCCTCGGGGAATGGGGCGCACTGCGTGCCCCCAAGGGGCACGCCTGCGGGGGCAAGCCCCCGCAGTGTTCCGGCGGCAAAGCCGCAGGAACGTGCGCCCCCCGCTTCGTCTGCACGTAAGCAGGAGCTGCTGCGTCCCGGACACATATGTGCAGGTAATTCGTTTTCCGGCGTCCCATGCCCCGTGTTTTCGCTGCATATAAAAAGCCGCCCGGCAGCCCTGCGGCTGCGGACGGCTTGCAGGCCGGGCAGACGGTCTATTTATCCAGCAGTTCCCAGGTCAGCTGGCCCAGGATCCGGATACCGGTTTCTATCTGCTCCATGGTGGGCATGGAATAATTCATTCTAAAAGCGTTGGAAGGCCTGGCAGGGTCCATCACAAAGGCCACTCCGGGGACGCAGGCCACCTTCCGCCGGATCCCCTCCGTAACAAAGGGATAGGCGTCCATGCCCTCGGGCAGGAAGGCCGTAACGAACAGACCTCCCTGGGGCCGGTTGAACCGTACCGACGGGTGGAAATACTTTTCCATATTGGAGAGCATGCATTCGCACTTTTCCCCATACAGCCGGGACACCATGGCAATGTGGCCCGCATAGTCATGCTCCGTCATATACCGGTAGCATATTTCCTGAAACAGGGTGGTGGAATGTACATCCGTACACTGTTTGGCCACTACCAGCCGGGCGATCAGGGCCTTGTTGGCGGTGATAAAGCCCAGCCGGAAGGCCGGGGCCATGGTCTTGCTGAAGCTTCCTGCGTGGATGACGATGCCCTCCGTATCCAGACTCTTGATGGGCGGCACCGGGTCGCCCTCAAAGCGCAGCTCACCGTAGGGATCATCCTCCAGAATGAACAGACCGTGCTCTTTGGCCATAGCATAGATGGCTTTCCGCTTTTCCCAGGAGGTGGTAAAGCCCGTCGGGTTCTGGAAGTTGGGGATGATATAGAGCAGCTTGGCCCGGGGCGTGGTCTCCATGGCCTTTTTCAGAGCCTCCAGGTTCATGCCGTCGCTTTCCATGGGCACACCGGTGAGTTTGGCTCCGTAGGAGCGCAAAGTGTTCAGCACGCCCACAAAACTCAGCTCTTCGCAGATAACTCCGTCCCCTTCGTTGAGGAGGATCTTGGCCGTCAGATCGGCGCATTGCTGTCCGCCGGAAACGATCAGCGTGTCATCCTCTTCCCGGGGGAAACCGTATTTTTCCTTCAGGTACCGCTTTACCTCATTCCGCAGGGGCGGATACCCTTCGCTCAGGCCGTACTGCAGCATGGAAGTTCCCCGGTTGGAAAGGGCATCATAGGCGATGTCTGCGATCTCCCGGGTGGGGAAGGCTTCTGGGGAGGGATTTCCTCCGGCAAAGCTGATCATGTCCGGTGCGGCGGTGAGTTTGAACAATTCCCGTATGATGGAGCCGGAAACACCGCTCATACGCTGGGACTGCACAAATTCCATAGTAAAAGACCTCCGATTGGATTTATTCCTGCTGCCGTTCCCTCATGCAGAGTCTGATATTGACCCGGCATACGGCAGGGGGATACATCAAAGGGTGGGCACCAGCTGCAAAAGCAGGTTGCTCTTATAAAAGAACATGCCCAGGGGGGAGTTTTGCAAAAACGTATAGGTTCTTGGCACCACGGCCAGCATCAGGGGGCAGAGCATGAACACGATGTACATCAGCAGTATTCCGTGAAGCAGTCCGATCCCGCAGGAAAAGGGGATATCCAGATGCCGCAGCACCGGGAGCCCCTCCTTGCCATAGTCTATGAGCCGCAGTACGAAGCCCAGAAGCATTCGGAACAAAGCAAACAAAATCAGCAGGGAAAGAATGTTCAGCACCACGTCTACCAGCGTCTGGTTGAAATAATCCCCCAGCGTATATATCTCCCGGCTGCGGTAGGCCTGGGAGCGCACGTTTTTGCGCACTGCCCGGTCAAAGGGGCGGGGCATTTCCGCCCGCTGCACCACTTCTTCCAGGGTGGCTGCATCCACCTGATCTACGGGCACATGCACCAGCTCTACCGAGGTTTTGTTGATGTACTCATATCCCTCAAAGTAGTAGAGCATCATGTCATACAGGGTCTTTTGCTGCTGGATCCCTCTGGAGAGCAGGGGGCACAGAAGCAGGGCCAGAATAAAGGCAACCGCGCTGATCCCCAGACTGATGGCGGAATACAGCACGCCCCGGTAATACCCGGCCAGAATACACAAGGCAAGAATGGTCAGTATGATAAAATCGATCAAAGGGGCCGCCGTCTCCTTTCTTTAAAATATGAAGATGCGGGCATCAGGTATCCGTACAGATGTAGCAGTCCGTGCCGCTGACCAGCAGAAACCGCCCTGTATCCAGCGCCACGGCATAGCTGGCCGGGTGCTCCAGTTCCAGATCCTTGCTGCGCCTGCCAGCAAAGGTATAACTCAAAAATCTTGTGCCCGTAACGATGCGCACGCCGCTGGAGGCCAGATAGGCTCGTACTACCTCTTCTCCCACATACAGGGTCATGGAGGTGGCGTTGGCCGCATCCCCTTCCGCCAGGGCCAGCACATACAGGGTGTGGGCGTTGCTCTCCCCACGGGGCTTGAGAAGGAAGTAAACATAGTCGCCGCTCTGGCGGTAATCCACCACTTCCTTGCCGTAGATCTTCACCCGGTACTGTTCCCTGCTGCCGCTCTGGGAGTAGCGGATGATATCCTGCGTGCCGATAAGAAATACGGATTCGTCCGTAAAGGCCAGCTTTTCTATGCTCTGGTCATAGAAGGTGGGGTAGTAGCTCATGGTGCCGCCGTTGTTGTAATCATACAGGCGGATGTTGGTCACGGGCAGAGAAGCCTCCGTATTGAGGGTGATGACCCACAGGGTCTCCCGGCCGCCCACGGTATCAAAGCCGAAGCTGACCACCTTGGTATCCGTAAAATCAATGGGGTTGCCCACGGCTTCTCCCGAGGCATTGAACAGGATGATGCTGTCCATGCCGCTGGTCTGGCTGGTGCGCAGCACGGCGCAGTAGTGGGTGCCGCAGGAAACGGAGCGGATGGTGCCCGAAAGGTTCAGCACATCATAATTCTTCAGCTGAAAGGCGGAGCCTGCATATACCGCCGTCATGGAGGCGGATACGTCAAATCCGTCTACGGGAGAAGAGAGCTTCGTCTGGGTCACCCGGCTGCTCTCCAGCTGGTACTGGATGAGCCCCGTGTCGGTAGCATAGGTAAGATACCCGCCGGAAACCACATAGTCGTTCCCCGCCTGAATGTTGACCTTTTCATAGGTGAGGCCGTCATCTTTCTGGGCAAAAAGCAGATACAGCAGGGCAAAGCTCCCGCCAATGAGCACAATGGCCAGGCCTGCTGCCAGTATCAGCCGTAAATAATTTATGCGTCCCTTCATGCTTCCTCGCTGTGCTTGTACCAGGAGGGGACCAGCACCTGCATCGTCTCCTCCTCCATGGAAAAGGTCACCGGCGTCCCCTCCATCCGCTCTCCGTCCACCTGGATCCGGGAAGGGGGCTGGCATTGGGCAAAAAGCCGCTTGCCCCGGCAATAGGTAACATATTTGGTTTTCTTTAAGAACGTGCCCCGGAAAAAGGCGGGCAGCAGTGCCAGCACATCCCCCAATCCGCGCACATCATGAATAATGCAGAAATCCAGCAGCCCGTCGGTAGGATCCGCCTTGGGCGTAATGCCCAGCCCCCCGCCGATGTGGGTGCCGTTGCCTGCGGCTATGAGCAGGCAGTCGCAGGATACGCTTTGGCCGCCGTCTATGGAATATTCCACCTGCCGCAGATGAAAATGCCCCAGAGCATGGAACAGCCCTTTCAGATAGGCCAGACGGCCGCTTTTTGTCCCGGCCTTGAACAGCTCCACGGAATCCAGCACATCCACATCAAACCCGAAGCCCGCCACGTTGATAAAGGGCTGGTCGTTGGCCCTGCAGCGGTTCACCTTAAGGACCTTGCCGTACAGCAGCACGTCCACCGCTCCGGGAATATCCGTAGGGATGCCCAGTGGTTTGACAAAATCGTTCCCCGTGCCGCAGGGGATGATCCCCAGCACACAGCCGGTGCCCGCAAGACCCTGCGCCGCTTCCCGCACGGAGCCGTCTCCCCCCAGGGCGCACAGGGTGGTGTAGCCTTCCCGGGCCGCCTGCCGGGCCAACTCCGTTCCGTGGCCGGGGTACTGGGTCTCTTTCACGGTGTAGCGGACGCCTGCCTGCTGCAGCAGGGATTTGACTTCTTCCAGTGCTTTGGCGGCCTTGCCAGTGCCGGCCACAGGGTTGCAGAGCAGACACAGAGAGCCCGGTCCATAGGGAATGGTGCGCATGGGGTGTACCTCGTTCCTTTATAAATAGCACGGGGCAGAACTGCCCCGAGTGGATCCGCCTGCCGACGAAAGGGGAGAGCCGTTTCTTCCTGCCGGGCGGACCGTATACTTTTACCTATACATATAGTAGCACGAACAGGGGGATGAATCAAGGCGGGAAAGCATATGTTGCAGGAAATTCACGCCCGCTCAATTATGAAGTCAGGGTGAAATCCCGGGAAACAAGTGGAAAAACCATGCAAAACCGGAGCTTCGGCGGCAAAAGCACCTTGCATTTACAGGCGCACCATGATAGAATATCAATCCGTGGAATTATGCATCACAATGCTTTAGGAGGATGGATCACATGTCACAGTACGAAAAATTGGAGCACGATGTAGCCAAGCTTACCATCACCGTTTCCCCCGAGGCCTTCAAGGCCGCTCTGGAGACCGCTTACCATAAATACGGCGGCAAGTACCCCGTACCCGGCTTCCGCAAGGGCAAGGCCCCCCGCCGGATCATCGAGAGCAACTACGGCCCCATGGTGTTTTATGATGCGGCCTTTGACCTTTGCTGGGCCGATCCCTACGAAGCCGCCATCAAGGAGCATGACCTGCAGCCCGTAGACCGTCCCTCCGTGGATATCACCGATATCGGCGAAGACAAGGGCATCGTCTATACCGCCGAGGTGCAGCTGCGCCCCACGGTGACTCTGGGTCAGTATAAGGGTATAGAGATCCCCCGGCAGGCGTATACTGTAACGGAAGAGGAAGTGGATATGGCGCTCAGGAGCGAGCAGGAAGCCCAGGCCCGCTATGTGGATGTGGAGCGCCCCGTAGCCGATAAGGACCGGGTGCTGCTGGATTATGCCGGTACCGTAGACGGCGTGGCCTTTGAAGGCGGCACCGCACAGGATCAGACCCTGGATATCGGCAGCGGTACCTTTATCCCCGGTTTTGAAGATCAGCTCATCGGCGCAGCCGCCGGTGAGGATCGGGAAGTAAAGGTCACCTTCCCCGAAAAGTATCATGCCGCCGATCTGGCCGGCAAGGACGCCGTGTTCGCCTGTAAGATCAAGGCCGTCCAGCAGAAGGAGCTTCCGGAGATCGACGATGAGTTCATCAAGGATATCAGCGAGTTCGATACCGTAGCCCAGTGGAAAGAGAACAAAAAGGCCGAGCTGCTCAAGCAGCGGGCGGAAGCCGCCAAGATCTCCGAAGAGAACGAGCTGCTCACCAAGGCCGCCGATAACGCCCAGTGCGATATCCCCGAGTGCATGATCGAGCGCCAGGTGCAGGGCATGATCCAGGATATGGCCTACCGGCTGGCCGGCAGCGGCATCTCCATGGACAATTACTTCAAGTACATGGGTACCGATATGGACAAGGTCAAGGAGATGTATAAGCCCGAAGCCAGGATGCGCTGCAAGGTGGATCTGACTCTGGAAGCCATCAAGAAGGCTGAGAACATCACCGCCGCTCCCGAAGATGTAGAGGAGCAGATCGATCTGTACGCCACCCAGAACGGCATGACCAAAGAGGATCTGGAAAAGAACCTTTCCGAATCCGACCGGGAATACTTTGCCGACCGGGCCTGCGTAGAGAAGGTGATCAGGCTCCTGAGCGATTCCGCCGTGCGGGTAGATGCCCCTGCGGAAGAAAAGAAAGACGAAGAAGAGCAGAAGGAGGAGAAGGCGGAGTAACCTTCTCCCCCGTGAGTATACTAGAAGGAGGACACTATGAACCTGATCCCCTATGTGGTGGAGCAAACCAGCCGGGGCGAACGCTCCTATGATATCTATTCCCGGCTGCTGAAGGACCGGATCATTTTTCTGGGAGGAGAGATCAACGACGATGTGGCCAATGCCGTCATCGCCCAGATGCTCTTCCTGGAGGCGGACGATCCCGATAAGGATATCTTTCTGTACATCAACAGCCCCGGGGGATCCGTCAGCGCGGGTCTGGCTATCTATGATACCATGCAGTATATCCGCTGCGAGGTCTCCACTATCTGCGTGGGCATGGCGGCCAGCATGGGCGCCTTCCTGCTGGCGGCGGGGGCCAAGGGCAAGCGCAAAGCCCTGGAAAATGCCGAGATCATGATCCACCAGCCCTCCGGCGGCGCCCAGGGGCAGGCAACGGATATTTCCATCGTGGCGGAGCAGATCCTGAAGATCAAGACCCGTCTCAATGAGATCCTCTCCAAGCGCACCGGTCAGCCGCTGGATACCATCCGGGCGGATACGGAGCGGGATAACTACATGACTGCCGAGGAAGCCAGGGCTTACGGCCTGGTAGACGAGGTCATCGCACCCCGGCGGTAAAAGAAAGGAAACAAGCATACATGAGCAAATACGGCGGTTCCGGAAAAGACTCCTTTGACGATGTCCGCTGCAGCTTCTGCGGGAAGCGGCGGGGCGAGGTCAAAAAGCTCATTGCCGGCCCCAATGTGTATATCTGCAACGAGTGCGTGGAGCTGTGCCGGGAGATCGTCCAGGAGGATATGGTCAACGAGCGGCAGCAAGGCGACCGGCAGGCTCCCCTGCAGCAGATCCCCAAGCCCCACGAGATCGTAGCGGCGCTGGATCAGTATGTCATTGGCCAGCAGAGCGCTAAAAAAGCTTTGGCGGTGGCGGTATACAACCACTACAAGCGGGTGCGTGCCCCCCAGACCGACGACGATGTGGAGCTGCAGAAAAGCAATATCGTGATGCTGGGGCCCACGGGCTGCGGCAAGACCCTGTTGGCACAAACTCTGGCCAAGATACTGGATGTACCCTTTGCCGTGGCCGACGCTACCTCTTTGACCGAGGCGGGCTATGTGGGCGACGATGTGGAGAATATCCTCCTCAAGCTCATTCAGGCAGCGGATTATGATATGAGCCGGGCCGAGCACGGTATTGTGTATATCGATGAGATCGACAAGATCGCCCGCAAGGGAGAAAACGTATCCATTACCCGGGACGTTTCCGGGGAAGGAGTGCAGCAGGCGCTGCTGAAGATCCTGGAGGGCACGGTAGCCAACGTACCGCCCCAGGGCGGCCGGAAGCATCCTCAGCAGGAGTGTCTGCAGATCGATACCACCAATATTCTCTTTATCTGCGGCGGCGCCTTTACGGGTATCGAAAAGATCATCGAGCGCCGCACAGGCCAGAAGATGCTGGGCTTTGGCGCACCCATCCAGTCCAAAGAGGATAAGGACGTGGGTCAGGTGCTCAAACAGATCCTTCCGGAGGATCTGCTCAAGTTCGGCCTGATCCCCGAGTTTATCGGCCGGGTGCCCGTTATCGTTACGCTGGAGAGTCTGGACGAGGATGCGCTGGTGAACATTCTCACCGAGCCTAAAAATGCCCTGTCCCGCCAGTATAAGCGGCTGTTTGAGATGGACGGCGTGCAGCTGACCATTACGGATGATGCCCTTCGGGCCGTGGCGCACAAGGCTATTGAGCGTAAGACCGGCGCCCGTGGCTTGCGGGCCATTATGGAAGACATCATGCAGGACGTGATGTATGACATTCCCTCTCAGGAAGGTATTGTGGAATGTCAGATCAACGCAGACGTGATCAATAAGACCGCTGCCCCCCTGCTGATCCATGCCCCGGAGGAGCTCACCGCCCCCAAAGAGGAGCTCACCGAGCCCCCCAAGACCACCCGCCGTCCCCGCCGGACTGCGGCCCCTGCCGCCGCTCCCAGAGCGTGAGCTGCAGGCGAAAACAAACATGGCAAGAAGCCGCCGGTGCGGAAGCTCCGGCGGCTTTTTCTATACGGAAAAACATGAGCAAAACGGGTTCGCTGGGCGGGCAATCGGTGAAAGATCGAAGGCCTGCGCATAGACGGAGGAGGCGCTGCGAGCGGCGGTACGCCGCCCCAGCGGGCCCAGCAAGCGGGGCCCGCTGTCTTTGGCTTTGCCAAAGCGCAGCGCCCTTCCCCGGAGCCGGACGGTTTTCGAGCTGTGCGTTTTCCGGAATAGACAATCTCCTACTATCGTGTTAGTATAAGGAAAAACAGGGCACTGGCCCGGAAAGCAGGGGAAAGATGGAGGATTTCATGCGCTTTGACGGCAGAGGGGCGGCAGAACTGCGGCCCGTGGAGCTGATACCGGATTTTACCAAAACCAAAGGGGGCTCCGTGCTCATCAACTGGGGAGAAACCCGGGTGCTGTGCACCGCCTTGCTGGAGGAGGGGGCTATGCCCTTTTTGAAAAATACGGGAATGGGTTGGCTGACGGCGGAATATGCCATGCTGCCCAGTTCTACCGGGGACAGAAAAAAGCGGGACGGCATCAAAAAAGACGGCCGCTCCACGGAGATACAGAGGCTCATCGGCCGGAGTCTCCGGCAGGCGCTGGACAGGCAGGCTCTGGGGGAGAACGTGATCTATATCGACTGCGATGTGCTTCAGGCTGACGGCGGCACCCGCACGGCTTCCATTACCGGAGCCTGGGCGGCCCTGCGGCTGGGAGTGGATCGCTGGCTGAAGGAAGGCAGGCTTCAGGCAGACCCCATATGTCATCAGATCGCAGCCGTGTCCGTGGGATTGGAGGGAGACAGGCCACTGCTGGATCTGTGCTATCAGGAGGATTCCCGGGCGCAGGTGGATATGAACCTGGTGATGAACGAAGCCGGAGAGTTTATCGAGATCCAGGGCACGGGAGAAGGACGCTCTTTTTCTCGCCGGGAACTGGATGCACTGCTGGCTTTGGGGGAGGCGGGTATCCGCACCCTGATGGAAAAGCAGCGGGCGATACTGGGAAAATAGCGTTTATTACAGCCGCAGCGGGGAGATCGGTCAGCCGGTTTCCCTTTTTATCTGCGGCAGGGGTTTTTCCGTATCTGTGCCGGCCGGAGGCACACGGGGGCTGGTACCCGGCTGCTCCCGGCTGCGTCGGCTCGGGGGCTGGGGGCGCATTGCGTGCCCTTCGGGCACGCCTGCGGGGGCTTTGCCCACGCAGCGTTCCGGCGGCGGAGCCGCCGGAACATGCGCCCCCACGTTCCGCCTGTACGCACCTTCGCAAGGCAGCGGCCCCGTTCCGGCGGCCTCCGGGCAGCACGGAGAAATGCAACTCGGATCCGCACACATAAAACGCCCCGCAGTCATTTGACGGCGGGGCGTTTGCGTTTACGGAAGCCTTCTTTAGGCGGCGAAGAGGGCGATGCTCAGCGCCACGGCCAGAGTATAGAGCACATACAGGCTCAAAAAGGTATTGACATAGTGCTGGGGCCGTTCCTCCCGCACATAGGCCGAAAGCAGATAGCTGGGGGGCAAAGCAAAGAACAGCAAGGCGCCCCAGGCATACCGGACGTCCATGCCCAGATGCCGGATCAGTGCCATAAGGCCAAGACTCATGGGCAGCATATATCCTATGCGCAGCAGGGCTGAGCGGCATACCGGCTTCAGGGTATCTCTGTCCGGCTGCAGTCCATAGCCCACGGCAAACAGCATGATGCAGGATACGGGGGTCGAAAGAACGGCCAGAATATCCTCGGCTGCCGGCCCCGCCGGGGAAGCGCACAGCAGCTGCCACAGGCCGGTCACATTGGCGGCCAGGCCCAGAAGCATACTCAGCAGCAGCGGATCCTTCAGCAGGGAGCGGAGCTGAAAGGTTCCCTTCCCTTCGGTGAACCGCCGCAGCGCAGGCAGATATACCGTGAAAAAGATCAGGGATTGCCCCGCATCAAAGATAACAAAGTAAGGAAGGCTCTCTTTTCCGAAGAGCATGGCAAACAGCCCGTATCCCACCATGCCTGCTTCGGTAGAGCCGGCCACAAAGGGGTGGTATTCTCCATAGATCCCCGGCAGCGTGCGGCACAGTTTCCCCATCCCAAAAGCGCCCAGGAAGATCAGGGCGCTGAGCAGGGGCAGCAGCAGAGTGCGCACTTCCAGCTCCACCGTGGCAAAGGAAGTAAATACCAGAAAGGGCAGCAGCACCCGGGCCACCAGCTTTTTCAGTCCGCCTATCTCTTCCGGGGAGAAGGTATTTTTTCTTCTGCACAGACACCCCAGCCCGATGAGAAGCGCCATGGGCCCCAGCAGGGATATAAGCTTTAACAGAATAGGCGATCCCTCAGCCCCGGCGGCTCCAGGCAGCAGGGCTGAACAGCAGCAGCAGGGGGAAGATCTCCAGCCGGCCGAACAGCATGTCCAGAGAAAGAACGATTTTGCTCAGATCGCTGTAGGCGCCGAAGTTCCCCGTAGGCCCCACCAGGTTAAGCCCCGGACCGATATTGCCCAAACAGGCAATGACGGAGGAAAAGGTAGTCATGCCGTCAAAATTATCCGTGGAAACAAACAGCAGGGAAACCAGCGCAATGAACAGATAGGTGAGATAAAACACATATACGCCCTTAATGGTGCTTTCCTCCACCAGCTTGCCGTTGATGCGCACCGTATGGACGGACCGGGGCCGCATCATGGAGGCCACCTCGTTCTTCAGGCTCTTGAAAAGCATGATCAGCCGGGAGACCTTGGTGCCGCCGCCGGTAGAGCCTGCACAAGCCCCCAGGATCATCAACAGCAGCAGTATCCACCGGGAAAATTCCGGCCACAGGTTAAAGTCCACCGTGACATATCCCGTGGTGGTGATGATGGAAGAAACGGTAAAGAACACATGGTGCACGGCCGCCCAAAACGAAGGGAATATGCCCTTTACGTTGATCACAATGGCTCCTACCGCCAGAAGTACAATGGCCAGGTACCACCGCAGCTCTTCATCCTTAAAGGCCCGTTTGGCTTCCCGGGTCAGCAGAAGGTAATATATGGAAAAGTTTACCCCAAACAGCAGCATGGCCACCGTAATAATGGATTGGGACAGGGCGCTGTAGCCGTTCATGCCGTTGTTTTTGATGGAAAAGCCTCCGGTACCCGCCGCTCCAAAGGCGTTGCACAGGCTGTCAAAGAGGGGCATCCCGTCCAGAAGCAGAAGCAGAATGGTCACCAGTGTCATGCCCACATAGATGGCGTACAGCACCCGGGAGTTTTTGGACATGGTGGGCGTTACCTTTCCCACGGAGGGGCCGGGGCTTTCCGCCCGGAGCAGATGAAGGGAATCTCCGTTGCCCTTGCTCAGGGGGATAATGGCCATTACGAATACCAGCACGCCCATACCGCCCACCCAATGAGTAAAGCTCCGCCAGAACAGCATCCCGCGGTGGAGCGCCTCCACATCTGAAAGGATGCTGGCCCCTGTGGTGGTAAAGCCGGAGACGGATTCAAACACTGCGTCTATATAGTGGGGGATATCCCCGCAAAGGGTGAAAGGAAGGGCTCCAAACAAAGACAGGAGCACCCAGCTCAGACCCACGGTAAGCATGCCCTCCCGGGCCTGAAGGCTGTGGGAGCCCTGCTGACGGATATACAGCAGGCAGGTGGATACCACCAGCAGCAGTGCCGTGGTGATCAAAAAGGCTTTTACCGCCGCCCATTCCCCATCGTACAGAGAGACAAACAGGGAGGGAAGCATCAAAACGGCTTCCCAGCGGAGGATGTGCCCCAGATAGTAACGGACGGAGCGGGCATTCATTGCACGCCTCCCCGGAAGATCTCCTCCAGCCCGCCTACGGATTTATCCCGGCCGGTAATGACCACTACCCGGTCTTCTCCCAGAAGCATATCGCCGCCGGAGGGAATGATGACCTCCCGGCCTCGGGCAATGGCCGCCACAATGGTGTTGGGCTGTATGGTCAGGTTCTTAAAGGGGATCCCCACATAGGGGGCGTCCCCGGGGACGATAAACTCCATAGCCTCGGCTTTACTGTCCATAATGCGGGAAAGGGCGATCATGCTCTGCCCGGCGCTGGAGCTCATGGCCCGCACGTAGCGGATGATCTCGTTGGCCGTCAGCAGCTTGGGGCTGACGATGGAATCCAGTCCCGCCTGGGTGAATACGTCCATGAATTCCGTCCGGGCGATCTTGGTAACGGTTTTGGGCACACCCATGTAGTTGGCAAACATGGAGATGATCACATTTTCTTCGTCTATGCCCGTCAGAGCCAGCACGGCATCCACATCCCGTATGCCCTCGCTGACCAGTACATCCTGAAAGGTGCCGTTGCCGAAAAGAACGGTGGCTTCCGGCACTTCCAGGGTCAGTTCCCGGGCCCGCTGAGCGTTGTTTTCCATAATGGTCACCTGCACCCGGCTCTTCATAAGCATTTTGGCCACATGGATGGCCGTGCGGCTGCCGCCGATGATCATGACCCGACGGATCCGGGTGGGGGGCAGCCCCAGATCCTTGATAAAGCGCACCAGACCGGAGGCTACGGCGGCAATGATGATCTTGTCCTCCTGATGCAATACAAAACTGCCGTGAGGAATGGTCAGCCGGCCTTCCCGCTCCACGGCGCAGATCAGAGCCTTTTCTTTGGTGATTTTGGGCAGATCAGCCAGACGTAGCCCGTTCAGGGGGCTGTCCTTGCCGATGCGCAGCTCCACAAGATCCGCTTTGCCCCGCACAAAGGTATCCCGCTTCATGAATGTGGGAAACTGCAAATTGCGGTATATCTCCCGGGCGGCGGTAAGCTCCGGGTTGATGACCAGAGAAACGTGGAGCTCGTCCTTCAGCAGCCGCAGATCAAAGTCATATTCCGGGTTGCGCACCCGGGCAATGGTGTTCTCCGTCCCCAGCTTTTTGGCTACCATGCAGCTGAGCAGGTTCACCTCGTCGCCGTTGGTGCAGGCAATGAGCAGATCTGCCCGGTCAGCTCCTGCCTCCAACAGCACATCCGCCGCCGCTCCATTGCCGCACAGAGTGGCCACATCCAGCGTCTCCTGCAAATGCTGCAACACGGCGCTGTTTGTATCGATGAGCACCAGATCGTGCCCCTCGGCGGAAAGCTGAGCCGCCAGGGTGGAGCCTACCTTGCCCTGGCCCACAATAAGGATGAACATGGTAAAAATCCCCTTTTTACACTATTTCATAAGGTTGGTTGTACTATAGCACGTTCCCCGGGGCTTTGCAATAGAGCGGATGGCGGCGTTTACAGACTCAGGGAAAGGGGAAGCGGGGAGCGGGGGCGCTGGGCGGCGGGACGCCGCCCGCCCGGCTGCAGGGCAGCCGGGCCTTTGGGCGCCGCAGGCGCCCAAAGCCAGCGCCCCTGACTTTCGTATACGAACCTTCTCCGTATTCCCGCGTCCCTATTTCGTTTTCAGGGAAGTTTTTCGCAGGGATTCTATGTATACGGACGCACCGGCAGCCGGAAAGCTGCATATTTCATTTGACTGGAAGGGGGAAAGCGGATACAATGATGCATACAGCATTCGACACGTTTCAGGAGGAAATTCCATGCAGATAGTGGTATTGGACAGTAAATCCCTGCGGCCCGAGGAACTGGACTGGTCCGGGCTCCGGGAGCAGGGCACCCTTTCCTTATATGACCGCACCGACGCCATCCTTGTTTCCCAGCGCCTGCGAGGGGCCGACGCCGTATTTACCAATAAAGTGTGCCTGACCCGGGAGCAGCTTTCCGGCAACCCCAACCTGAAGTTCATAGGCGTTTTGGCCACCGGCTACGATGTGGTGGATATAAAAGGGGCAAGGGAACTGGGTATCCCCGTGTGCAACGTGCCCGGTTATGCCACGGAGCCCGTGGCCCAAACGGCCATCGGCCTGCTGCTGGAACTGACGCTGAACCTGGGCTACCACAATGCCCGGATCCATCAGGGAGCGTGGACCAGTTGTCCGGACTTCTGCTGGTGGGAGCGCACTCCCGTGAGCCTGTACGGCCGCACCATGGGCATCGTGGGCTGCGGCGCCATAGGCCGCCGGGTGGCGGAGATCGCCAAAGCCATGGGCATGGAGGTACTGGGCTTCAATCCACACAAAAAGCCCGGGTTTGCAGGCAAGTACGTGTCTTTGGAAACCCTTTTGAGATCCGCCGATGTAGTGAGCCTTCATTGCCCAGCCAAAGGGGATACCATAGGCTTCCTGAACGAGCAGACCATTTCCATGATGCGCACGGGTGCCATCCTTATCAATACCGGCCGGGGGAGCCTGGTGGTGGAAAAGGACGTGGCCAATGCCCTGAGCACCGGAAAACTGGGGGGCTATGGAGCTGATGTGGTTTCCAGAGAGCCCATTTCCGTCCACAATCCCCTGCTGAAGGCACCTAACTGCGTGCTTTCCGGCCATTGCGCCTGGGCTACCCGGGAGGCCCGGCAGCAGATACTGGATGTATCGGCGGAAAACCTGCGCCGCGCTCTGGCAGGGCAGCCTCAGAACTGCGTGAACTGAGCCGTCGTTTTTTTGCCCAGACCCTTGTCAAAAGCTGCGGGAAAGGGTATCATTATAATATAGAGTATCATCGGAGGAATTTATGGAGCTGATCTGCCCGGCTGTTCTTCGGGGCTGCGGCCTCCATAAAAACAGCGCTGTGCTGGCGGCCTTTTCCGGCGGAGCAGATTCCACCGCTCTGGTGCTGGAACTGGCTCGGCTTTCCCGGCAGGGGGAGCTGGGGGCCGTATATGCCGCCCATTATCACCACGGCATCCGCGGGGGAGAGGCGGAGCGGGATCTGGCATTTTGCCGGGCCCTGTGCCAAAGACTGGGGATCCCCTTTCTGTTTGAAAGAGGGGACGTGCCTGCCGCCGCCCGGGAGAAGGGGATCAGCGTGGAAAGTGCCGCAAGAGAACTTCGCTACGGGTTTCTTCGCCGGGCCGCCGCCCGGACCGGGGCAGAGGCCGTGGCATTGGGTCATCATCGGGAGGATCAGGCGGAAACGGTGCTTATGCACCTGATCCGTGGTTCCGGCCTTCGAGGGCTGGGGGGCATGGCGCCCCAAAGCGGTCTGTATGTCCGGCCGCTGCTGGAAGCAGGCAAAGAGGATATCCTTGCCTATCTGGCGGAACGGGGAGAATCCTTTTGCACGGATTCCACCAACGCCGGGGATGAAGCGGATCGGAACCGGCTCCGTCACGGTGCCATGGAGGCTTTGAAAGCAGTGAATCCTCAGGCCGCTGCGCACATGGCCCATACTGCCGCACTGGTGCGGGAGGAGGACGGGTATCTGGAAACTCTGGCGGAGGAGGCGGAAAAGAACTGCCGCGGCAGCCGCCGGGCGTTGGAGGCTTTGCCTCCGGTGCTTGGCAGACGGGTGCTGCTGCGGATCCTGCGTGCCCATACCTCCGATTACACCCGGGAGGATGTACGCCGGCTGGAAGGGCTGCTCTCCGGGCCGGGCGGACGCATGGCGCCCCTGACGGGGGGATGGACTGCCCGGGCGGAAGGGGATGCCATAAGGCTTTACGCCCCCGGTACCCTTGAAGCTGAGGCTTATGTCCTGCCGCTTGAGGTGGGAAAAAAGACAGAAACGCCCTTTGGCTCCCTGCTGCTGGAGCGGGTAAGCAAAGCCTGCATCCCCTGCGGCCCCGGGGAAGCCTATGTGGATGAAGAAACGCTTCAGGGGCCTCTGCTGGTGCGTCCCTGGCGGCGGGGAGAGCGCTTTACCCCTCTGGGCATGAAGGGCTCCAAGCTGTTTTCAGACTATTTTACGGATAAAAAGGTACCGCTGTCCCTGCGGCAGACGCCGGTGGTGTTTGATGCCATCGGGGCCGTGTATGCGGCGGGCCATACCATAGACGACCGGGTGCGGATCACCGCCGCCACCCGGCAGATCCTTCATTTTCAGTTTGATTCTATCCGGGAGGTATGAAATGATTTACACGGGGCACGGATTTATGGAAGAGGACATGGCGGAGATCCTGCTGACCAAAGAGCAGATCGAGCAGCGTGTGCGGGAATTGGGGCAGGAGATCGCCCGGGATTATGCAGGCAGAGAGGTCATCATGATCTGTGTGCTCAAAGGCGCCTGCGTATTCTATACGGATCTGGCCCGAGCCACCCCCATCCACATGAAGATGGACTTTATGGCCATCTCCAGCTATGGGGACGCGCAGAAGACCAGCGGCATCGTCAGCATAAAAAAGGATATCGACTCCAGCATCACCGGCAAGGATATCATCATCGTAGAGGATATCATGGACAGCGGCCTGACGCTCAGCTATATGACCAGGCTTCTGGCTACCCGGCAGCCCGCCTCCCTGCGAGTATGCTGCCTGCTGGATAAGCCCGAGCGCCGGGAGTGCGCCATCACCCCGGACTACTGCGGCTTTACCATTCCCAACAAGTTTGTGGTGGGCTACGGGCTGGACTATAAGGGGTATTATCGGAATCTGCCCTATGTGGGAGTGCTTTCTCCCCGGGTGTATGAAGCGCAATAAATCATATCTGGCCGGGAAGATCCCCGGCAAAAGGAGTTTCTTTGAATTCTAAGCAAACACGTGTATTGACAACGATCCTGCTCTGGGGCATGGTTCTGGGCATGATCGTGTATATGGTCTTAATGGGCAGCGGGGTAAAAAAGCCCGTGGAACTGACGCTGAAGGACTTCCTGACGCTGGTGGAAGAAGATAAGGTCGCCGCCGTGAAAGAAGAGCTGGGCAGCGGCCTGTTTTACGGCCTGCGTACCGGCAGTACCTATCAGCCGAAGGATCTGCCCGGCAAGGCAGACTTTTACTTCTCCGCTTCCGAAGAGGATTTTAACCGGGATCTGTCCCTGCTTCTGGCCAAAAAGACGGGAGCATCTCCAGACAGCATATCCACATCGGACTATCCCTTTGTGTATTCCGTTTCTCAGCCTAAAGGGGAAAATTTCCTGAAAGAGATGCTGCCCTATCTGTTTATGGGCGCACTGGTGCTGCTGATCATGTGGTGGTTTATGCGCCAGCAGGGCAACAGCAACCGGCAGATGGCAGAATTTTCCAAAGCCCGGGCCCGGGAAATGAGCGGCAGCAAAAATCCCGTGACCTTTAAGGACGTGGCCGGAGCAGACGAAGAAAAGGCGGAGCTGCAGGAGATCGTGGAATTTCTGCGTGCGCCCCAGCGCTTTACCGAAGTAGGGGCCAGGATCCCCAAGGGCGTGCTGCTGGTGGGCCCTCCGGGTACAGGCAAGACCCTTCTGGCCAAGGCTGTGGCCGGGGAAGCCGGGGTTCCCTTCTATTCCATCAGCGGTTCCGATTTTGTAGAGCTGTTTGTGGGCGTAGGCGCCTCCCGGGTCAGAGATCTGTTCAACACTGCCAAGCGCAGTGCGCCCGCCATTATCTTTATCGATGAGATCGACGCCGTAGGCCGCCACCGCGGATCCGGTCTGGGCGGAGGCCATGATGAACGGGAGCAGACTCTCAACCAGATGCTGGTGGAGATGGATGGCTTTTCCCACAATCAGGGGATCATCGTGATGGCGGCTACAAATCGCCCCGATATCCTGGATCCGGCGCTGCTGCGGCCCGGCCGTTTTGACAGGCGCATCACCGTGGGCTACCCCGATGTGGGCGGCAGGGAAGCCATTCTCAAGGTGCATGCCCGCAACAAGAAGTTTGAAGACAACGTAGATATGAAGGTGCTGGCCCGCCGGACCCCCGGCTTTACCGGCGCAGATCTTGAAAACCTGCTCAACGAGGCCGCCATTCTGGCCGGCCGGGCCCGCCGTAAAAAGATCTCCATGCAGGATCTGGAGGAGTCTATTACCCGGGTGATGATGGGGCCGGAAAAAAAGAGCCGGATCATCTCCGAGGAGGACCGGCGCTACACTGCCTATCATGAATCCGGCCATGCCATTCTGGCCATAGAGCTGCCCAAGTGCGATAAGGTGCATGAGGTCTCCATTATTTCCCGGGGCATGGCGGCAGGCTATACCATGACCATGCCGAAGGATGATCTGGACCACGTCACCAAGAGGCGGCTGGAAGATTATATCTGCATGTGCATGGGAGGCCGTGTGGCCGAAGAACTGGTATTCGGGGATATCAGCGCCGGTGCCAGTCAGGACTTGAAGAACAGCACGCAGACAGCCCGGCGTATGGTGTCCCAGTACGGTATGAGTCAGGATCTGGGGCCCGTGTTTTACGGCGGGGATGCAGAGGTGTTCATCGGCCGGGATCTGGGGCACAGCAAAGACTATTCCGAAGAGATCGCCGGGCGTATTGATGAAGAGGTGCACCGGGAGATCACCGAACAGTATGAGCGGGCCAGAACCATTCTGTCCCGGGAGCGGGAAGCACTGGACAGAGTATCTGCCCTGCTGCTGAAGTATGAGCGGGTCACCGGCGAAGAATTTGAGCGGGTGTACCGGGGTGAGGACATGGACGCCGTTATGGCTTCCGCCGCTTCCAAAGCGGAAACCGCTTCAAACAGCGAAGAGACCGCCGAAGCCTCCGGTGCGGAAGGCACGCAGGAGAATAAGTAACAAAGACGGCCTTCCTTGAGAAAAGCGGCCGGTCTGCGGCGGGGTCGGGGGCGCTGCGGTAAAGGATCGGCTTGTATACGCAGCCCGGGGGGCGCACGTTCCGGCGCTGCTCCGCCGGAACTCTGCGGGGCATCCGCACCGCAGGCGTGCCTGCTGGCACGCAGTGCGCCCCCACCATCGTTTCCACGCAAAAAGGCAGGTGAGCGATTTGCCTTTCTGTCGCTTATACACGTTCTTAAAACGGTCGCCGGGCAAAACCGGAGGCCCGGATACATTCAAAGAAAGGAGCCTGCATCCAGGGAAGCCCATGGCCCACAGATTTGATCTGCACATCCACAGCTGTCATTCTGACGGCACCTATACGCCGGCGGAGATCGTTCGCATGGCTGCCAGAGCCCGGCTGTCGCTGGTGGCTCTCAGCGACCACGACTGCATCTCCGGCGTGCAGGAAGCGATGGCAGAGGGGAAGAAGCTGGGGGTCCCTGTGCTGCCCGGGGTGGAGCTGGATAACGAATGGCCCCATGAGCTGCATATTCTGGGGCTGGATGTGGATCCGGAGCATCCGGTGCTGCTGCGGGCCATGGAGGTGGCCCGGGAACGGCGGGACAGGCGCAACGAGATCATCTTCTCTCAGCTGGATGCTGCCGGTATAGAGATCCGTCCCTTTATGGAAACGGGGCAGACATCCACCACCAAGCTGCATATTGCCCATGCCCTTATACAGGGGGGCTATGCCGCCGAGGTAAAGGAGGCCTTTTCCAAATATCTGAAGCCCGGTACCCCCGGTTATTATACGGAAAAACGCTTTACGCCTCAGCAGGTTATAGAGATCATACAACGGGCCGACGGCATCCCCGTGCTGGCCCATCCCTGCCATATCCGGGAGAATTTTTATGCTCTGCTCAAAGCCCTTATGGACTGGGGGCTCATGGGCATAGAGGCGTTCTATCCCAGCAACACACCCCGGCAGACGGAGCAGTTTCTTTCCGTAGCCCGGCAATACAAGCTCATGGTCACCTGCGGCAGCGACTTCCATGGAAAGAATCGCCCCGGCATCCCTCTGGGCTGTGCCTGGCGGGAGAATAAAGAACTGGAAAAGACCTATGAGACCCTGATCCACCGGATGCAGACCTGATTGTCCACGAAAGGAGCTTTTGCTTATGCTTACCCCCGGCATTACCGGAAAAAAAGAACTTACCGTTACCGAAGCATATACCGCCAGATCCCTGAACAGTGGGGCACTGCCAGTGTTTGGCACCCCCATGCTGGTGGCTCTTATGGAGGGCTGCGCCCATGAAAGCGTACTCCCCTGTCTGGAAAAGGGACAGGGTACCGTAGGCACCGGGCTGGATATTCAGCATCTGGCTCCTACGCCCGTAGGAGGCCATGTGCGGGCGGAGAGCCTGCTGGTCAAGGTGGAGGGCCGCCTCCTTACCTTTGAGGTCAGGGCCTATGACGAGGCCGGGCTTATCGGCCAGGGTACCCATACCCGATGCATTATAAGCGAGGACCGCTTCATGCAGAAAGCCCAATCCAGACTGGAAACAAAATAAGCAGCACAAAACCGCAGCCGCAAAAAGCGAACTGCGGTTTTTTTATGTGCCGTACCTTTTTAGGAGATATTTTCGAGGAGCGATACACCCTCTTTGCATACTGATAGTCCACCTCTATTATCGTAAAGCTGCAGCAACAGCAGCTGGAAATAATAGCTGCGGAGAGGAATATCCTGTTCCGTTTTTTATATGTGATCCGGATAGCAGGATGTCCAGTAAGGAGTGCCCAGAAAAACATTTTCTTTTGGATGCCATCCTTCGGGCGCTTTTACCTCTTTTAAAGAAAAACAATGCCAAAAGGCTCTGCTTTCCATATGGGGCAGGGAACAGAATTCCAACCGGGTCAGCAGCGGACAGTCTGCAAAGGCATAGGCGGCAATATATGTCACCGAAGCGGGAAAGCGGACACTTTCTATGCCGGAACCGGCAAAGGCCCTTTCCCCAATGCGAACGATTCCTTCCGGTATGAGAACTTCCTGATCAGGGCCGATATAACGCTCTAAAATGCCTCCCCGCACCACAAAATTTCGCTCCATGGGACTGCGCAGCAACGGCATCCTGCACCGGTATTCCGTTCCGCAGTAAGGGCAGCGGTACGTATCCTGCCCGGAGCCGGGCCGCAGCCCGCCGCCGCACTGAGGGCACCGAAGTGATCTCATGGATTACACATAATGTGCTATGGCGGTTAGAATTTCATCTCGTTTTGCTGTCAGCTCATCGCATTGCTTTGTGGCCCGTTTCCTGAGATAAATGCCGCCGGCAATAACGCAGGCGCCGCCGATCAGGCAGACAATGTCCACGACGATACTCTTGGAGCCCGATGCACACATCATGACAAAAAGTCCCAGAGGAATGGACCAGAGCAGAGACCGTCGCCGAAGACGCTTGGAAGAGTCAAGCTCATCCAGGGTGACTTCAAACTGTTCGTCCAGTTCCTTTATTTCGTTGTAATAAGGCATATCCATATCCCGCTGGAAAACAAGTTTTACAAAATGTGTGGTTTCGGTCACGCTGTTGATAGTGCCGGGGGCACCTTCCTCCAGGTGAGAATCCCTATTAAACACTTCCTGAGAACCGAGCAGAACCCAGCCGAATTTCTGATACCGATCAATGGTGATTTGTTCTGCAGCCGGGGCAACCCTTACACTCTTGCTTTCCATTCTTGCCATACTTTTTTCCTTCCATTTCATTCAAAATTCGCTTTCGCATGGAAAGCATAACAAATCTTTCTCCAAAAGTCAACCCAAAAGGGGTAACTTTTGGAGAAAATATTCAATACTATACCTACATTATGCGAAGGAGGCTTTTGTGCGGGTAGGAGAAGCGGTGCGGCTCCGGATATTGGAGCTCTGTCAGGAACGGAATATAACCTGCAATAAGCTGGCGACCATGTCGGGAGTGACCCAGTCAACTCTGCAAAACATTCTCAGCGGCCGGAACAACAGTGCCACTGTATCCACCGTAAAAAAACTGTGCGACGGACTGAACATTTCCATACGGGAGTTTTTCGGCGGATCGCAGTTTGACGACCTTGAGCAGGAAATCCATTGAATTTTTTCGATAAATAAACAGCCGAAGCACGATATCATGCTTCGGTTGTTTTATATCTATGGGATATCAGCAATACCCAACTCCCTTGAGCCAGTGATAGGTATCCCGCAGCGTCACGGAGAAGCGCCGGGGGGAATACCCCAGCTCCCGGGCGGCCTTGGCGTGGGAGAACAGGCCGTTGGAGCCCAGTACCGATACGGCATAGGGGGTAAAGTAGGGCTTTTCCTTCTTCAGCTTGCTGACCCATTCGGCAAAGGGAGACACGGCCTTGGCAAGCCACACCGGAGCCAGCAGTTTTACCCGGTTCCCTTTGGAAATATGGCACAGGCTGTCCAGCATTCGGCGGATGCTTACATACTCTGCCGAAAGAATGTAGCATTCTCCCGGACGGCCCTTTTCACAGCAGGCCAGGATCCCGGCGGCCACATCCCGCACGTCTACAAAGTCATATCCGCCTTCCACGCCCATGGGCAGTTTGCCCTTGCAGTAGGAGATGATCATGGAACTCAGGCTGCCTATGGCATAATCCTGGGGCCCTACTATGCCGGAAGGCTGCACCACCGAAGCGTTGAGCCCCTGCCGGGCTGCTTCCAGCACGTAGGCAGTGGCCTCGGCCTTGGTTTTTGCATACTCGCCGGATACATTCTGGGGCGAAAAATCCCGGATCTCCGTCATGGCACAGCCGTCCTTCCGTTCCGGAATGGCATGGACAGAACTGACGTATACCAGCTTCCGAATCCCGTAGCGGCGGCAAAGATCCACCACGTGCCGGGTGCCCTCTACATTGACTTTGCGTACCATGGGGCCGGGCACCGTATCGATGCAGATGAGGCCGGCGCAGTGGATCACACAGGCATTTTCCCCCAGGGAGGCGAACACGGGCTCCAGACTTTCCGGATCGGTCACATCCCCCAGGGCGATGTCCACCCCCTCCGGCAGCCGTTGCGCACCCGGATCCTCGGGAAGCACCAGAGCCGTTACCGCTTTGTGCCTGTTTGCCAGCATGTGCACCACCGTATGGCCCAGAAAGCCCGTGGCGCCGGTGACCAGATATCTGTTAAACATGGGAGCCTCCTTTCAACAACCGGTACAGGTGTTGTTTTTCTTTCATGTGTATAGTATACTCAATAAGAACCGAGCCGCAAGGTACACCTTGCAGCCAAATGTTAGTTTTCCAACACTTGCCGGGAAAGCGTTGCATAACAATGTGAGAAGTTTGTGTCAGCGGCCAAAACCCGCCGGCGGCAGGGCTTATCCGGGGCAATAAGAATGGATGGACAGGAGAGGATCATATGAAACTAGATGCGCGGGTCCGCTATACCAGGCGGGTCATTCAGGAAGCGCTGCTGACGCTGCTGGAACAAAAGCCCATGAACAAGATCACCGTAACGGAGCTCTGCGCTCTGGCACAGATCAACCGGGCCACCTTTTATGCCCATTATGCCGACTGCTATGCCGTTTTGAATGCTTTGGAAGACGGGCTGCTGCGGGCATTTGAAAATTCCCTCAGTGCCAGTGCAGGAGGGATGGATGTGCAGGATCTTATGGAAGCCGTGTACCGGATCATGGATGAAAACAGTCAGGTCTGCCGGGTGCTGATCCTGGAGCAGAAGGACAGAGCGCTGGCCGAGCGGATGATCGCCATTGCCCGCTATAAGACCCGTACTTTGTGGCGGGCCAGCCTGCCAAAAGCCACCGAAGGGGAGATAGATATGCTATTTACCTGTCTGGCCAATGGGCTGCTGCAGGTGATCCTGACGGGATATGGGAAATATCCCCGGGAGCAGATCGCCGCTTTTGCCTCCGCCATGACCCGAAACGCCATGGCCATGTATACCTGAGTTCCCCGGTTTCCAGGGAACAGGACGACCCATACAGTATAAAAGCCCCCCGTACAGACTTTGCCTGTACGGGGTTTGCACGTCTAGGGACGTCCAGGCAGGAAGTAAGACGGTGCCCGGGAATGCGTCTCTGCTCCTTATTGTACAGGGCGGCGGGAGAGATTGGCCGAGCATGAGTGCGAAAAACGGGGCCTTCGCTCAGGTGAGGGACAGGGGCAGGGATGCGGGAGCAGCGCCGTATACGGGGCCCGGGGGCGCAGGCGTGCCTCCGGCACGCCTGCGGGGGGGAGCCCCCGCAGCGTTCCGACCTGCAGTCGGAACCTGCGCCCCCACCCTGCGTGCCCCAAGAAGCTCCGGTTCACAGCGGTTTCCAGCTTGCTGCTCCGTACCGGATGCATCAAAAAAGGACTGCGGGGAAAACATATCTTCCTTCGCAGTCCTGAATACGTGTCAGCAGCTTAGGCGCCGCAGATCCTTTCACACATGGACAAACCATGAGCGATCCGGGGGATGCTTACAGAATGGTCAGCTCCCTGGGCAGGGAAGTCAGGTCCTCATAACCGTCCTCCCGGAGGATCACCACGTCCTCAATGCGCACACCGAACTTGCCGGGCAGATAGATCCCCGGTTCGGCGCTGGTCACGCTGCCGGCGGGCATGGGCTGGTCATTCCGGGCGTTTACATTGGGGCCTTCATGGATCTGCACCCCTACGCCGTGGCCGTAGCCGTGGCCAAAGTATTCGCCGTAACCGGCGTCGGCAATGATCTTACGGGCGATGCCGTCGATCTCCTTGCCGGTCATGCCGGCCCTGGTAGCGGCAATAGCGGTGGTCTGGGCCTTGAGCACGGTGTTGTAGACCTTTTCCATTTCTTCGGTCACATGGCCTACGGCAAAGGTTCGGGTGGTATCGGAGCAGTAGCCGTCCTTCAGGGCGCCAAAGTCAATGGTCACGAATTCCCCATCCTGGATCTTCTTTTCGCTGGGGACGCCGTGGGGCATGGCGCCGTTTTCGCCGGAAACTACGATAGGGTCAAAGGAGACGTTTTCCGCCCCGTTGGCCAGGAGCCGGTAAGTCAGGTAGGCGGCCACTTCCTTTTCGGTAACGCCGGGCCGGATCATGGGCACGGTTTCCGTGAGGGCTTTATCGGCAATGCGCTGGGCATGGCGCAGGCGCTCCAGTTCCTCCTCGTCCTTCACTACCCGTAAGCCGGTCATAAGAGCCGTGGCAGGGAGAAGCTCCGCCTTGAGTGCTCCTTCATAGCGGCGGAAGTCGGCAACGGTCATATAGCCTTCGTCAAAGCCCAGTTTGCGGATGCCTTCGTTTTCGATCACTTCATTGACCAGCTCCACATAGCCCCGGCCGGGAGCGGTGATGGAAATAACCGCATCCTTTACATGACGCTGAGCGGCTACAGTGTAGCGGGAATCGGTAAAGTAGTAGTTCCGGTTCCGGGTGATCAGTGCCAGACCGTCGGTGCCTGTGGAGGGGAAATCCGCCGCATAGAAGCGGTTGTACTGCTCCGTGAGCATAATGGCGTCCAGGCCGTAAGCGGCCAGCTTGCTGCGGATAGATGAAAAATGATGCATACGTTTACTCCTTTACGTTGATTTGATTGAATTATTGATGGGACATAAGCTTGGGTACGGTTTCCTGAACAAAGCTTACAAAGCTTTGCAGGGCGGGGGAACGGTAGCGGTAGCGGTTTACGGCCATGCAGATCCGCCGTTCGGAACCGGCCAGCGGAATGGTGCGCAGCCCGCCCAGCAGGATGTCCTGCAGCAGCAGTTCCGGAAGAATGGTAAAGCCCAGTCCCTTTCGGGCCATGGCGGCGGCGGCATAATCGTCTCCGGCATTACAGCGGACGGTGGGCGTTACTCCGGCGGAAAGGAAGAGCTTCCCGGCATCGTAGTTGGTGCCCTCCGCCGGGACGATGTAGGGCAGATCCTTCAGATCCTGCGCAGTAAGACGGGCTTTGGAGGAAAGCGGGCAGCCGCTGTCCATAACGGCCATGAGCCTGTCTTTATACAGGGGATAAAGGATGAATTCCTCCCGGGAGGGTGCGGTCACAAAGGCACAGTCCACCTGATCCCGCAGCAGAGCTTCCTCCAGAGGGGAATAGGTATCGTTGTAGATCTCCAGAGAGATCCCGGGGTGCAGGGCGGCAAAGCGCCGGGTTAGCTCCGGCATCCAGGCAATAGCGGCGCTGGAAAAGGTGCCCACGGTCAGCTGCCCGGTGGAAACGCCCCGCAGCTCCTCGCACAGGCGCTGCATATCCTTTTCGGCGGTGAGGATTTGCTGGATATAGGGCATAAGGCGCTTTCCCTCTGGGGTAAGTTCCACACCGCTTTTGGAACGCTTCAGCAGGGAAAAGCCTACCTCCTGCTCCAGAGCCCGTATCAGGTGGCTTACACCGGATTGGGTATATCCCAGGGCCGAAGCCGCCCGGGTCAGACTGCCATGCTCCATGGTAGCTGCCAGAGCCGCATACTTACTGTTGGACATAAAACCTCCATGAGCAGACCTTGTGCAAAGAGTGCTTTGAATGCTCTTTACTGGTGCCTGCCCCTTCACTATAATCTATAAGCGCAAAATATACAAGTGATTTTTCGCTTTCCTCCCACCGGAAAGGCCAGGGGAGAGGGAGATATTTTACAGAAAAGCCACCGTAAAAATCAGCCGTTGACAAAGATCGCCGCCGGGGCTATACTTCCATGGCGTGACCGCAGAAAAAGGAGTTTTTTCATGAACAAGACGGATAGGATGCACTTTCTCAAAACCTACGGCAGGCGCCTGGCCACGGCGGTGCTGGGCACACTTCTTTTTGCCGCCGGGGTGAACCTGTTTATCGTACCCATCTCTTTGTACAGCGGCGGCTTTCTTGGCATCGGCATGGTGCTGCGCACCCTGCTGGTAGACTATGCCCATATCCCCATTCCGGCCAATGTGGATATTGCCGGTATTTTGCTGTATATCATCAACGTGCCCCTGCTGGTGCTGGCCTATAAAAAGCTGGGAAAGCGCTTTTTTGTGGATACGCTGGTATGCGTGACCTTTCAGACGGTGTTTTTGACACTGATCCCCATTCCCACTGTGCCTATTCTGACGGATAAGCTGGCGGCTTCCATCGTAGGCGGCGTTATTGCGGGGTATGGCTGCGGCATGACCCTGCAGAATGGGGGCTGCGGCGGGGGACAGGATATTCTGGGGCTGTACTTCATGCAGAAGGACAGAAACTTCAGCGTGGGGAAGATATCCATGATGATCAACATTGCCGTGTTTACTGCCTGCGCCCTGATGTATGATCTCTCCACGGTGATCTATTCCCTCATCTATGTGGCAGTGTACAATTTTGTCACCGACTATACCCACGCTCAGAACCGGAATGTGGCGGCGATCATCATTACCAGCCGGGAGGATGTGATGCCTGCCATACGGGCTTCCATTGACCGCACCGCTACTTCCTGGGAGGGGACGGGGTCCTTTGCAGGCAAAAAGCATCAGATCCTGTATATGGTCATGTCTCAGTACGAGGCTATGGAACTGCGCCATATCCTCAAGGAAACGGATCCCGGGGCCTTTGTAACGTTTCTCAACGTCAGCGGCATTCTGGGCAATTTTGATAAGCATCTGTAAACCGCATAAAAGATATGGGGCCGAAAAGGCCCCTTTTTCTTTTCTCCTGGTCTCCTTGAGAAAAGGAGGTTTCCAACAGCGGGCATGGGCCGTGCAGATACGGGATCGGTCTGTATACGAAAGCCGGGGGGCGCCGGCTTTGGCGCCTGCGGCGCCAAAGGCCCGGCCGCAAAGCGGCCGGGCAGCGGCGTTCCGCCGCCCGGCGCCCCGCCCCCGCTTCCCGGCAGCTTCCGTTCCTTCTGGTATCAGCCCCTGAATTGCTCCATGACCGTGCCCCTCCTGCTATCCGGCAGCAACAGCGGGTAAATAACTGCCACGGGGACGATACACCTTCTGTTCACTATCCTTTTGTTGCACCCATTAGTTTTTGTACTGGATAAGCTGAAAGAACCGCGCTTTACATGGGGTTCTGCCTCTCATATAATAAGAGCAAGGAGAAAACACCCATAAGATCATATATATTCCCGGGCTTCTGACCGGGCCCTGTTCAGGGAAAAAGGAGGCAGACCGTGACCTTTGCGCCCAAGCTGCAAACGTGCGAGTATGTGTTTAAGACCATCGATTCCCACACCATGGGGGAGCCCACCCGCATTCTGTATGAGGGTTTCCCCGAGCTCCGGGGGAACACCATGATGGAAAAGAAGCAGGATCTTATGACCCATTGGGATCATCTGCGCCGGGCCATAATGCTGGAGCCCCGTGGGCACAGGGACATGTTCGGCGCCCTGCTGACGGCGCCTACGGATCCCCGGGCGGACATGGGCGTTATTTTTATGGAAAGCGGCGGCTATCTGAATATGTGCGGCCACGGCAGCATGGGTGTCTGCGCCATGGCAGTGGAAACGGGGCTGGTGCCCGTAACGGAGCCCTATACCACCGTGGTGCTGGATACGCCTTCCGGGCTCATCCGCTCCCGTGTGCGGGTGGAAAATGGCCGGGCGCAGGAGGTCACCATTCTGAATGTTCCGGCATTTTTGTATAGGGAAGGGCAGAAGATCCTTCTTTCCGATGGCCGGGAGATACGCTGCGATATCTCCTTCGGCGGTTCTTTCTTTGCTCTGGTGGATGCAGACGCTTTGAATATCCCCCTCGAAACGGGCAATGCGGAAAAGCTCAGCGCCCTTGGTATGGAGATCCTGAAAAAGGTCAATGCCGCCGGAGGGATCCGTCACCCGGAACTGCCCATTACCACCGTGGATCTGGTGGAGTTTTACAGCCGCCGGGCAGGGGAAGGGGCTTCCATGCGCAACTGCGTGGTCTTTGGGGATGCGCAGGTAGATCGTTCCCCCTGCGGCACGGGCACCAGTGCCAAACTGGCGGCCCTGTATGCCAAAGGCAAAATGGGGCTCCACGAAAAGTTCATATACGAAAGCATCACCGGCTCCCGCTTCACAGGGGAGATCGTGGGTACCGCCAAAGCGGGGGGCTTTGACGCCGTGCTGCCCCAGATCACGGGGTGCGCCTATATCACCGGGCTGAACCAGTGGGTGCTGCAGAAAGACGACCCGCTGAAGCTGGGATTCCTGCTGGGATAAACCAAAAGTTTTCAAAAAGGAGCATGAGGATGGAAAAGACCGTAAAAAAGGTCAGCGCACTGGATTTCTTCTGCATCGGCTTTGGTGCCATCGTGGGCGTAGGCTGGGCAGTGTCCATCAACAACTGGATGATCGGTTCCGGCGGGCCTCTGCCTGCCAGCATAGGGTATCTGGCGGCCGTGATCATGATGATCCCCATTGCCCTGACCTATTGCGAACTGGTGCCCATGTTCCCGGAAGCCGGGGGCGGCATGGTGTATGCCCATAAGGCCTTCGGCCGTACGGTAGCTTTGTTTTCCGGCTGGGCGGCCTTTGGGGCCTTCGTAGCCATCATCCCCTGGGAGGCCATCCAGATCACCTCCATGCTTGGATATCTGATCCCGGGGCTTACTGCCGGCACGCCCTTATATACCCTGTACGGTACGGATATCTATCTTTCCACCATTCTGATCGGCACGGCATTTTCCCTGCTGCTGTATCTGCTTAATCGCCGGGGTCTGGCCGCAGCCGCCCGGGTGCAGAAGATTCTCTGTCTGCTGCTGGTAGGCTCCGCCGTAGTGGCCGCCGCAGCCGCCCTGTGCGCCGGCGGGGTCGAAAATCTGAAGCCCCTGTACGAAAAGGTTTCTCAGGAGAGCTCCCACCGTCATTTCTTCGGCGGGGTGCTGGCCATTCTTGGCCACGGCGCCGTTCTTCCTTTCCGGTTTTGAAACCATCCCCCAGGGGGTGGAGGAAGCCGGGGGCGACCTGAAAAAGGTAGGCAAAACCGTAGTGCTTTCCGTATCCATGGCCTGCGTGTTCTATGCGCTGCTGCTGTTCTGCTTCGGCGCCGCCATGCCCTGGAAGGAGTTTATTGCGCTGGATAAGCCCGTAGCCGCCGTCCTGTTCCGCCATATCTATGGAGGCGTGTGGGGGAATATCTTTTATTGGATGATCATTATCGGAGCCATTGCCGGGCTTCTTACCACCTGGAACGGCTTTTTTGCCGCTTCCGCCAACCTGCTCATGGCCATGGGCCGCAAAGGGCTTATCCCCAGGGTTTTCAGCCGGCAGAATAAAAACGATGTGGCCGTCAACGGTCTGCTGGTGTGTCTGGCGTTGTCTCTGACGGGTCCCTTCCTGGGAGAAGGGCTGGTAGATACGCTTACCTGCTTCTCGGCGGCGGCTTTTGTGCTTTCCTGGATGATCACTGCTTTTTCGCTGGTGCGGCTGCGCTATACCATGCCCGATGCCCATCGCCCTTACCGGATTCCCGGGGGCACGGCCATGGGCTGGTTTGCCAGTCTGCTGGCAGCGGCGGTGTTCGTGTTGCTGCTGATCCCCGGAAACCCGGTGTATATGGGCCGCAAGTCTGCCATTGCCTTTGCCGTATGGATGGCTGTAGGCATTGTACTCTACATGGTCAACCGTACTACGGAAAAGGTGGACTGAGACTTTCTCTGCCCGGCAGGAGGTAACATGGAACTTATACAGCTATTGCTCAAACAGCATGTAGGTGCTCCCTGCGTCCCCTGCGTGCAGCCGGGAGACCGGGTAGAAAAGGGGACTCTGGTGGCAGCCCCGCAGGGATTGGGGGCCAACATCTTTTCAAGCGTATACGGCACGGTAGAGGCGTTGGAGCCGGACCGCATCTGCATCCGCCCCGATGAGATCCAGCCGGAAGCCTTTGCACCTATTCCCCTGCCGGAAGCGGTCACCAAACTGGAGCTTATCCGCTATGCAGGCATCGTGGGCATGGG
Source organism: uncultured Eubacteriales bacterium (assembly GCA_900545265.1). Lineage (GTDB taxonomy): Bacteria > Bacillota > Clostridia > Christensenellales > CAG-138 > RUG472. Next base: position 41,432 of record UQYI01000001.1, on the reverse strand, counting down.
GGGCGCAGGGTTTCCCACGGGGGTAAAGCTGGATACCGATCTTCACGGGGGCTATGTGCTGGTAAACGCCGCAGAGTGCGAACCCGGGCTGGAGCATAATATCCGCCAGCTGGAGGAACAGGGGGAAAAGACCCTTCGGGGCATAGCCATCTGCATGGAGATCACCGGGGCCGGCCAGGCTATTATTGCCGTTAAACGCAAGCATGAGCGGGCGATCCGTCTGCTGCATGGTCTGCTGAAGGAGTATAAAAATATTTCCCTGCATCTGCTCCCGGATATCTATCCCATGGGGGAGGAACGGGCCGTGGTGCGGGAGTGCCTGGGCATAGAGCTTTCCACCACCCAGCTGCCCACCGCTGCCAACGCTGTGGTGCTCAATGCGGAAACCGTGCTGCGGGTGGCCGAAGCCGTTGAGGACCGGCGGCCCTGTTTCAGCAAGAACCTTACCGTGCGGGGCCAGTTGCACGGAGGCAGCGGCGCGCATGTGTTTATGGATGTGCCTGTAGGCGTGTCGGTGGGCGCTCTGCTGGAACGTGCCGGGGGAATCGATACGGATGTATGCCCCTATGGCGAGATCCTGATGGGGGGAGCCTTCACGGGCCGTTCCGTTTCCCGGGAGGAACCCGTTGCCAAAACCACCGGAGCCATTCTGGTTTCGGCAGACTTTCCGGATCTTCACGGGGCGCCCGTTGGGCTGCTGGTATGCGCCTGCGGGGGCAGCGAAGCCCGGATGCGGGAGCTGGCCGAAAAGATGCACGGCCGGGTGGCCTCCGTCTGCCGGTGCAAACAGGCCATAGAGAATAAACCCGGTGCGCCCTTAAAGTGCGAGCGGCCCGGCAACTGCCCCGGGCAGGTGCAGAATAACCTGCAGTTCAAAAAGGACGGCTGCCGGTATATCCTTATCGGCAACTGCTCGGACTGCTCCAATACGGTCATGGCCTCCGGGCCTAAAATGGGGCTGAAGGTGCTGCATATGACGGATCATGTCATGCGGGCCATAGGCCATCCCCTGTACAGACGGCTCAAAACCTCCAAGCAGGTGAGCCAGGAGATAGATTTTTAACCAAGGAGGGAACAGGATATGTCCATTTCAGCCGAATATGCCCGGGAGCATCAGCAGGAGCCTGCGGTGCTTTGCTGCCGTACGGAAGCGGGCACCGTTATCGAGGCCCACAACCTGGAGGATCCCGCCATTTTTGACGATCTGGTGGATTCCAATCTGCTGGATCTGACGGGATGCCTGTCCATCCGGCAGGTGCTGGGGGCCAGACTTACCAAGACCTGCGATTCCCTCACTGCTTTGACCCGGCAGGTGCTGGAGGGCGTTCAGGAGCTGCCGGAAGCAGAGCCTGCTCCTGCCGCAGAGGAAGAAAAGACTCCGGCGGCGCTCCCCGCTGCAGGCGGCGTGCTGCGCATCGATATTGCGGAGGGAAAGGATATCCACATCGAGATCCCGCTGAGCGGTGTTTCCGCCGCCGTTTCCAACACCGCTGCCGCCGTACCCGCTGCACCGGAACAGCCTCCCCGGCTGGTGCGCAGCCTGAAACGGAAGCATTTTAAGGTCACGGAAGTCCGGCGGGGCCCGGAGACCCGGCTGGAAGGTACCGTACTGTATATCCGGGAGGGGATAGAGAAGGACTGCGTGGCTTCTCAGGCGCTGGTGTACGATCTGAAGATCGATATCATCACGCCAGATGCCTATCATACCTACTCCGAAACCATTATGGACGTGCAGCCCATCGCCGCCAAAGAAGGGGAGAACGAGCTGGGTTCCGGCGTCACCCGGGTGCTGGACGGGGTGATCATGATGGTCACAGGTACCGATGCCAACGGCGTGCAGATCGGCGAGTTCGGTTCCAGTGAAGGCTATCTGGATGAGAATATCGTCTGGGGCCGCCCCGGCGCACCGGATAAGGGAGAGATCTTTATCAAGACCCAGGTCACCGTCAAGGAGCACACCAACATGGAGCGTCCCGGTCCCATGGCCGCTCATGCCGCTACGGACGTGATCACCCAGGAGATCCGGGAAGCCCTGAAAAAGGCCGGCGATGAACTGGTCGTTTCCGAAGAAACCTTTGAGCAGTACCGCCGCCCCGGCAAAAAGAAAGTGGTCATCGTCAAGGAGATCATGGGGCAGGGGGCCATGCATGACAATCTGATCCTTCCCGTGGAGCCGGTAGGCGTGCTGGGGGCCAAACCCAATGTGGATCTGGGCAACGTGCCCGTGGCCGTATCCCCGCTGGAGGTGCTGGATGGGTGCATCCACGCCCTTACCTGCATTGGCCCCGCTTCCAAGGAGATGAGCCGTCACTACTGGCGGGAGCCACTGGTGCTGGCGGCCCTGCAGGACGAGGAGCTGGATCTGTGCGGGGTGATCTTTGTAGGGTCTCCCCAGATCAATGCGGAAAAGTTCTATGTGTCCAGGCGGGTAGGCCAGTGGTGCGAGATGCTGGATGTAGACGGCGCCTTTGTAACTACCGAAGGCTTCGGCAACAACCATATCGATTTTGCCAGCCATCATGAACAGATCGGCATGCGGGGCATCCCTGTGGTGGGGCTCAGCTTCTGCGCCGTGCAGGGGGCTCTGGTGGTGGGCAACAAGTACATGACCCACATGGTGGATATGAACAAATCCGCCTCCGGTATAGAAAACGAGGTGCTGGCCTGCAACACGCTCTGCCCCGAAGATGCACTGCGTGCCATTCAGATGCTCAAGAACGCCATGGCCGGGGAGCCGGTAAAGGCCGCTGAAAAGAAATGGAATCCGGAAGTAAAGGCCGCCAACCTGCAGGCCATGGAGGCTGCCACCGGAAAGCGGATAGAAACCGAGCTCAACGAGCAGTCCCTGCCCATGAGCCAAAAGCGCCGGGAGAAATATGACTGATGGAAAAGCCTCTTGCGTATGGCGATAAGATCATCCGCATGGAGGGTGTGATCACCGAGGTCCATGACGGCGCCGTAGCCATTGACCTGAAGGGGCGTCTTGGCTCTTTGCGGATCCCCCTGCGGATGTTTATCAGCGAGTATGAGATCCGGGTGGGGCAGGAAGTGGCCTGGAACATGAGCTTCATAGAGCAGCTGGGCCCCGAAGTCAACCGGCGTTACCTACAAAATCAAGGCGAATATGCGCTCCGTAAGGAGCGGATGCGCCAAAAGAACGAAAATATGAAGGAGGAACTCTGATGGGCCTGACCATAGTCAAAGGATTGCAGTCTGAGATCTACGTGCCCGTGACCCCGCCCCCCGTGTGGGCCCCGGTGACTAAAGCTCTCAAGGATATGTCCATTGCCATCGCTTCGGCGGCCGGTATACACAGAAAGGATCAGGAGCGGTTCAATCTGGCGGGGGATTTCACCTGGCGCAAGATAGAAAATACCGTTCCCACCAGCGAACTCATGGTCTCCCACGGGGGCTATGACAACTCCGATGTAAATAAAGACATCAACTGTATGTTTCCGCTGGATCGCATTCATGAACTGGCCCGGGCCGGGTTTATCCGGGCCTGCGCTCCGGTTCACGCAGGGTTCATGGGCGGCGGCGGCAATCAGGAGAAGTTCCGGCACATCACCGGCCCCCAGATTGCCGAAATGTTCAAAAGCGAGGATGTAGACGCCGTCATCCTCACCGCCGGGTGAGGGACCTGCCACCGCTCTGCAGTTCTGGTGCAGAGAGCAATCGAAGCCGTTGGCATTCCCACCATTATCATCGCAGCCCTGCCTCCCGTTGTGCGGCAGACGGGCGCACCCCGGGCGGTAGCCCCTCTGGTGCCTATGGGCGCCAATGCGGGGGAACCCCATAACGTGCAGATGCAGACGGATATCGTCAGGGCGGCGCTGGAGCAGCTCGTTGCCATCCAGACCCCCGGTACCATCGTGCCACTTCCTTACGAATACATCGCCAAAGTGTAATCGTATACTCATAGTAGTCTCCTGCAGAAGGGCTGAGCGCGTGTGCGCCGGGCCCTTTTGCAGTTTTGGCATAAAAAACGCTCCGCCCAGGGTGGGGGAGCGCTCAAAACATCAGCTGAACCGGGGCAGACATCGATACAGCCTCTCCAACTGCTGCAAAAGACTTTTTCTCTCTGCCGGGGAAAGTCCGGCCAGCAGCTCCCGCCGGCAGGCACGCACCTGTTCCGGGTCATAGGGCGGGGTCAGGGCCATGTCGCTGTATCCCCGGAGCCGGTGGAAATACAGCCATCCCTCCTGCCCGGAGGCATCGGCAAAGAGGACGAACATTTCCCAGCTGTCTGTGGCATCCTGTTCCCTGCAGGGAGCGCAGATAAACCGGCCCAGATACCAGTATTCCGTTCCCAGCTTATATACAAAGCCGGGGGCGGCGGCCAGCCGTTCTTCCAGCCGAAGCAGATCCGGATCCTTTTCAGTAGTCATAGGCCTCCTGCCGGGTGAGCCAGAAGTATATCCCCGGGGCCGATTCCAGCCAGCGATCCGGGTCAAAGCGGGGCTCGCTCACCCATTGCCCCATCCGGTATACAAAGCTGTCCGTCTGCAAAGAGGTGGCTTCCGTGAACCGCTCCCGGTAATCAAAGCTCTTTATGGTCAGCACCTTGGCTCTGTCGCACCGGCCCCAGGTGCTGGTTGCCGCTACCCGCCGGGCCTCTGCGGGGATAAGCAGCTGCACCAGCCGCATGTCCGCACATTTTTTATAAGCCACAAAGGCGCCCTGCTCCGGGCAGTGCATCCGGAACCAGCGGGTGGAGCCGTCGGTCAGCAGGCCGTCCGTGCGGGTATATTCCATCACCGCCCGGAAAAAGTCCGCACCCCGTGCATCCGCCTGGGAAAAGTCGGTCCAGCGGCAGCAGGCACCCTGCAGGCTGGCGTTCTGCAGTATGGCGCCCTGCAGATTGGCCCGGGGCAGCCAGGCATTGTCCAGCCGGGCTCCGGTAAGGTCGGCCCCGTGTAGATCTGCACTTTCCAGATCCGACCAGGAAAGATCCCGTCCCCGCAGATCCGCAAAGGCAAGGTCTGCCCCGGCCAGCCGTCCCCGGCACAGCTCCGCCGGGAGAATGCATTTTCCCATAAGTGCCTCCCTCCGCTTTTTTCTTATTGTAGATTGTTCCTGGCCTGTTGTCCAGCCCGGGTAGGGGAGGAGTGTATATAATAAGAAACAAAAGTGTAAAAATATGCCCCGAGGGGGTATAATTGCAGCCTTTATGCACAAAAATCCATATCTGAAATTTGTAGGGTAAGAAAATACTGCATCTTATATAACAAAACACAAAACGGTCGCTTCAAAAGAGAATAAAAGACAAAAAAGCATGAAAAAGTCCATGTTTTCCGTCTGGCACAAACAAAAATATGAATTTGTATCCAGCCCATTTGGATGAAAATACGCCTATTTACGGGGGAAAATGCCCACAGACTATGTATTCTTCATAACGGCGCAAAATTTCTGTTGCATTTTAATCGGCCTTGTGGTAAAATCCATTATCAAGTGATAGAAAGGCTGTATATACACTTCTTCCACAAAAATATCCGGCTCTTCCCTTCACCCGAAAGAGATATTTTCCGGCGCGAGCCGTAAAATATAAAAAAACAAGGAGGAAAAAACATGCAATCCAAATTTGCAAAGCTCTTTGCACTCATGCTGGCCGTTGTGATGGTCTTTGGTGTGCTCGCTGGTTGCCAGCAGCAGAAACCCGCCGAAGATCAGAAGCAGCCCGAAGCTGAGACCAAGACCGAAGCTCCTGCGGATACCGACACCAAGACCGAGGAACCCGCTCCGGCAGCTGAAGTTAAGTACGAAGAAGTAGATGTGAACGATGCTATCGTCCATAAGGATTATTCTTCCGTCTACTCCAAGATCGGTTCCAAAGTCACCATCGACATGGTGAAAGAGGACGAAGACGGTATTGCCACCGTTGAAGTTGATGGCAAGACCTATGAGCTGGGCGAGGACTTCCTCTCCATGGCTATGGTCTACAATTGCTCCGTACCCGAAAATAGCGAGAAGTATAAGACTGCTGACGACGTGTACGCCGAGTGGTGGAAGCTGTACATCCAGCGCTGGAACTACATGGTATGTGAAGTGCCCCTTTACTCCAACCAGTACTTCGATGTATACAACGCCAAGATCGAAAACTTCGTGACCTCTCCCTACTGGGGTCCCGCAGATGCCATCGTGGCCGCAACCGTTAAGGAAGGCGAAACCAGCTCCTTCATTCTCGGCAGCACCACCGATCTGTCCGGCAACTTCCGTAACTCCGCCTGGGGCAAGTCCTCTCCCGCCAGCTCCGATCTGGATGTCCAGAACCTGACCACCGGTTATGCTACCGCTCAGGCCGGCATGGACGGTGCCTATGCCTGGAACATGCAGGCTCTGGCCGAAGAGCCCGTGCACGTCAAGAATGACGACGGCACCCTGACCTACACCATCAAGATCCGTAACGACCTGAAGTTCTCCGATGGCACCCCCATCACCGCCAAGAACTACCTGGCTTACCTGCTGGTCAACTCCACCAAAGTGGCTATGGCCGCCGGCGGCAATGGTAATGCGGGCCAGACCGTTGTGGGCTACGATGCATTCAAGGCCTACGAAGGCGAGGGCGACAAGGTTTACTTCAAGGGCGTACAGCTCATCGATGACTACACCTTCGCCATCACCTACCTGGCAGACTATGCCGATTACTACTATGTAATCACCTATGCCGCTTTCGATCCCACTCCCATGGCTCTGTACCTGGGCGAGAACGACATCGTTGTCAACGAGAACAACGAGTGCGGCCTCTCCGATGACTTCTACAAGAAGGAGAACAAGAACGGCGTTGACGCTTATGTCATGGCCGACGTCATTAACGAGAACCTCAAGTGGGATTCTGCTATCCCCTACAGCGGCCCCTATGTAGTGTCCAACTACGACGCTTCTTCCCTGACCGCTACCCTGACTCTGAACCCCAACTATCCTGGTGACGATGCCCGCGGCAAGGCCTCCATCGAGACCATCACCTACGTCAAGATCATCAGCGAGACCCAGAACGACCAGCTCCTCAAGGGCGAGATCGACATCATTGCCGGTGTTACCGGTGGTGACGACACCAAGGCCGCTCTGAAGATCGTGGAAGAAAACCCCGGCAAGTTCGCCGAGACCCACTATGACCGCGCCGGTTACGGCAAGCTCGGCTTCCGCGGCGACCTGGGTCCCACCAGCTTCACTTCCGTCCGTCAGGCTATCATCTACACCATCAACCGTCCTGAATTCGCTCAGACCTTCACCGGCGGCTACGGCTCCGTTGTGCATGGTCCTTACTACACCGGCTTCTCCGCCTACAAGGCCGTTGAAGACGAGATCATCCTGAACCAGTATGCTTACAGCGCCGACTCTGCCAACGCAGTGCTCGACGAGGGCGGCTGGATCTACAACGACAAGGGTCAGGCTTATGTGGCCGGCACCGATGCCGTTCGTTACAAGAAGCTGGAAGGCTATGAGCTCTCCCCCCAGAACATCACCTTTGAATCTGTTGACGGCGCTTACAAGACCCTCAAGATCAACGGTGAGTACTACATGCCCCTGGCCATCAACTGGTACGGCACTCAGCCCAACAACGTTACCGACCAGCTGATCACCGCATGGCAGACCAACCCCAACGCCACCACCGAGATCGGCGCTTACATCACCTACACCTCCTGCGACTTCCAGACTGGTGTATATGGCGAGCTCTCCCAAATGGAATCCTACGGCTGGAACGGCGTAGCCAAGCTGAACGCTATCAACTTTGCTACCGGCTTCAACAGCGCCGTATATGACTTCTCCTGGAACTGGACCATCGATCCTGAGATGTACAGCAACTACTCCAGCTACTACATCATGGACGAGGCCGACTTCTACGAGAACTATTAATCGGTTCCTGTAGAAGAAAATATAAGATCGCTTTAAGCGCAAAAACGACTGTGCGGGGGCATTTTATATGCCCCCCCTGTCGTAAGGAGCGGTCTTTCGGTACAGGTTTAAGCGCAGGCGCTGATCTGCATGTCTATAAGGATCCCTTCCTGTGCAGGTCGGCGCTTTTTTTAGAGGGTATAACGGCATAGCCCGCTGCTGCCGTGCGGGCATATCAAACGGAGGGTGCCTATGGGGAAATACATAGTCAAGAGAATATTATACATTGTTCTCGTATTCTTTATTCTCTCATTTCTGATTTACATGGTCTACAACATGCTGCCCATCGATAAGGCGGCAGAAGCGGCCAAGCTGGAGATCCAGGCCAACCGCAAGCTCAACTACGACGAACGTCTTGAATATTGGCAAAGACGATACGGTACAGACGGTACAAAAATCGAACGCTATTTACGCTGGCTGGGTGTGTATCCCTTCTATGACGGGAGCTACAACGGCCTGCTTCAGGGGAATCTCGGCCAGTCCATCAAATACGGCAAACCCGTGATCGAAGTGCTGGGCGAACCCATGAAAAACACTATTTTCCTTAATGTCTTCGCCACCATTCTGGCCCTGGGCATAACCATTCCCCTTGGCATATTCTGTGCCGTAAAGCGGGGGAGCCGCAGGGATGTAGCCGTGCAGGTGGGCACGATCATTGGCTACAGCTTACCTACCTTTATCATTGCAATTGTATTCATTTGGTTATTTGCCGTTGTGCTGGGCTGGTTCCCGGTCTCCGGCATGCAGACAGCAGGCAGTCTTAACTGGTCCAAGTGGGATAAATTCTGGGATAAGATGTATCATCTGGCCCTGCCCCTGATCGTAATGACCTTCTGCTCCCTGGGCGGCATGACCCGTTATGTCCGCGCATCCATGATCGAGGCCCTGTCCATGGACTGCATTCGTACTGCCCGCGCCAAGGGCGTCCGGGAAAAGGTAGTTATCTATTCCCATGCCTGGCGCAATGCGTTGCTGCCTGTCGTTACGCTGATTATCGGCTGGTTCCTCGGTATATTCGGCGGATCCGTAATGATTGAAAATATCTTCGGCCTTAACGGTATCGGTAAAACATATTTTGATGCCCTGAACGGCAATGACAACGAGGTCATTCTGGCTTTGCAGATGTTCTATGTGTCCATTTCCCTTTTCGGCAATCTGCTTATCGACCTGGTATACGGTCTGGTCGACCCGCGCGTGCGCGTCAACAAGTAAAGGAGGCAGTCTATGGAAAAGAAAAACAGCAGTGCTGCCAAAAAGAACGGCGTGTTCAGCACCCTGGGCCGCTGGCTCAAGCGCGCCTTCTGGGGCGCCAGCAAAGAGCTGACCGATGACGAGAAGTTCGCCATCGAAAAGATCGAAAGCCCCTCCGTTATGGCTACCAAGGCCTTCTTCCGCCGGAAGCTGGCCGTAGCCGCTCTGATCGTGCTGATCGGTATGTTCCTGTTTGTGTTCATTGGGCCTTACTTCATGCCCATGGATCTGAACTATACCGATCCTCTCCAGGCCAACATGCCTCCTCTCAATAATATGAAGACGGTGCCCGATGGCCTGAAGGATCAGATCAAGGATATCAACGGCTTTTCCGACTTCACCGTCGGCGTAAGCAAAGATAACACATTCTATCTCTGGGGCAACGTAAAGAACAACCTGACCGGCGTGGATTACTCCAAGTATCCCGAAGAGATCCAGCCCGGCAAGGTGGTGGCTGCCGCTGCCGGTTCCGACCATATCATCGCCGTCACTACCGATGGTAAGGTGGTGGGCTGGGGCACTAACGGCAACGGCCAGTACGGCTACCTCAAGAGCGAGAACGAGCCCTACACCCAGGAGCCCGAAGAGCTGATCAACGGCGCCATCGATCCCAGCCATATCCGGCAGCTGATCTGCGGCTATCAGGTCACTGCTCTGGTCATGGATGACGGACGGATGTATATGTGGGGCAACAACAACAGCATGCTGAGCCTTGCTGAGTTCGCCAACAAGGAGAAATACAACACCGGCGTGCAAAAGGTGGCCTTCTCCAACTACTATGCCATCCTGCTGAAGGAAGACGGCACCGTTACCGGCGGCCAGACCCTGACCTTCAATAAGCAGACCGCTTATTCCAATAAGGACGGTCAGATCAAGAACCTGCGCTCCTACATGAAGGACCGCACCGTCTTGGATATTGCCGCTACCAACAACTGCTACTGCTTCGTCATGGACGATGGCAGCCTGGTGGTCTTCGGTGCCGCTGAATACGGCGAGAAGGATATTCCCGCCATCACTGCCAATGAGAAGATGGTAGAGATCAAGGCTGGCACCCGGCACTTTGTAGCCGTGGGCGAAAGCGGCAACGTATATGCCTGGGGCCATAACGACGGCGGCCAGTGCAACGTGGACGGCGACAAGTGCAGCCTGATCTACACCGGCTCCAAGCAGACCTACATGGTCGACAGTGAGGATAAGCTGGTAGAGAGCGTGGGCTTCAAGGGGTACCCCCTGGGCACCGACAGCCGCGGCCGTGATATCCTCACCCGTATTATCCACGGCGGCAAAATGACCATGACCATCGGCGCGGTGGCCGTAGTGGTTTCCACCATCATCGCCGTTATCGTGGGCTGTCTCTCCGGCTACTTCGGCGGCTGGGTGGATATGCTGCTTATGCGTGTGACAGAGATATTCTCTGCCTTGCCCTTCCTGCCATTTGCCATGATGCTGTCCTACGTCATACGGACCATGCCCATAGACGAGAATACCAGAATCTTCATCATCATGATCATTCTGGGCCTGCTCAGCTGGACCGGTCTTGCCCGTATGATCCGCGCACAGGTGTTGGCCGAGCGTGAGAAGGAGTTTGTCATTGCCGCCAAATCCATGGGCGTCAAGGAGAACCGGATCGCTTTCAAGCACATCCTTCCCAACGTTATTTCCATCATTCTGGTGAACATCACCCTGGACTTTGCAGGATGCATGCTTACCGAGTCCAGCCTTTCCTACCTGGGCTTCGGCGTGCAGCAGCCGCAGCCTACCTGGGGCAACATGCTCAACGGCGCCAACAACTCCATCGTCATCCAGAACTACTGGTGGCAGTGGCTGTTCCCCGCCATTGCGCTGTCTGTGGCGACCATCAGCATCAACATCATCGGCGACACCCTGCGGGATGTTCTTGACCCCAAGAGCTCCCAGGAGAAATAAAGGATGGAGGCATACATATGGCTTTATTAGAAGTAAAAAACCTTCATACCTACTTTAAGACCAGAAAAGGTATTGTTAAGGCTGTCAACGACGTATCTTATTCCCTGGAATCCGGCAGGACCATCGGCATTGTAGGCGAGTCCGGTTCCGGTAAATCCGTATCTGCCATGAGCATCCTCCAGCTGTTGGATGGCAATGGCTATATCGCCGAGGGGGAGGTTCTCTTCGAAGGCAAGGATCTGACCAAGCTTTCCCAGCAGGAAATGTACTCCATCCGCGGCAACAAGATCTCCGTTATCTTCCAGGAGCCCATGACCAGCTTGAACCCGGTGTTTACCGTCAAGCGGCAGCTCAGCGAGCCCTTCATTATTCACCAGAAGCTGAATAAGAAGGAAGCGGAGAAGAAGGCGCTGGAGATGCTCTACGCCGTGCAGATCCCCAATCCCGAGACGGTTCTGCTCCAGTATCCTCACCAGCTTTCCGGTGGTATGCGCCAGCGTGTCATGATCGCCATGGCCCTGGCCTGCAAGCCCAAGATCCTCATTGCCGACGAACCCACCACCGCTCTGGATGTGACCATTCAGGCACAGATCCTGCACCTGATGAACGACCTTCAGCGGGAAAACGGCACCGCCATCATCTTCATCACCCATGACCTGGGCGTTATCAATGAGATGGCCGATGACGTGGTGGTCATGTACTGCGGCCAGGTGGTGGAGCAGGCGGCTGCACGGACGATCTTCAGCCATGATTGCCCGGCCAGCCACCCCTATACGGAGGGTCTGATGCATTCCATCCCCCGTATGGACAGCGTGGGCACCAAGCTCAAGCCTATTCCCGGCGTAGTGCCCCATCCGTTGGCACTGCCCAAGGGCTGCAAGTTTGCACCCCGGTGCAAGTACGCCACCCAGCGTTGTCTGGAGGAAGAACCTGCGCTCAGTGAGGTTCTCCCCGGCCAGAAAATTCGTTGTTTCTATCCCATGAAGGAGGTGCGCTGCAGTGAAGAACACGGAAAAGCTGTTGTCAATCACGAATCTTAAAAAGTACTTTCCTGTAGCCAAAACCAAATGGTTCCAGAAAGAGCAGCTGTATGTACGGGCCAATGAGGATATCACCATCGATATTTTCAGCGGCGAGACTTTCGGTCTGGTAGGCGAATCCGGCTGCGGCAAGTCCACCCTGGGCAGAACCATCCTTCAGCTGTACGATCAGACTGCCGGCAGCACCCTGTATTACGGCCGCACGCTGGAAGACTTTGCCCCCGAATATGTGGCAAAGACTTTGGCGCAGGCCCCTAAAATGATCGAAAAGTATAAGAAGGAGCAGGCCAAGGCCGCTGCTGCCGCTGCGGAAGTGGAAAAGGCGGGGGAGAAGGCAACCTTCTATCAGCATCAGACCAAGAATCTGCTGGCTGCGGAGGCTCAGACGGCTTTCCAGAACGTGGTCAAGATCCTGGGCGGCTTTGCGGCGCTGGATGATCCCCGGGAAGGAGCAGAGGCCCTGCTGAAGAAGTACCGCACCAACATCCAGATCTCCAAGATCAAGGAGCAGATGCGGGATTGGGACGGCGAGATCTCTTTGAACGAAGCTATTGCCAAGGAGATCGAGGCGGACAAGAACTTTAAGAATCCTCAGCCCAAGATCCGCCAGGCACTGCGCAAGGCAGAGATCTACCGGGAAAAGAAAAAGGGTCTGCAGGAAAAGCTTGATAAGCTGAACGCCATCCTGCGGGACGAGGAAGCCAGCGTGGCTGCCCTCAAAGCAAAGTATAAGGATAATGCCAAGTTCCAGGAGTACGAAGCCATGCTGGACAACGGCATTGACCTGAGCCGCCTGAAGTATTCTGAAATGCGCGTGCTGCGCAAGGATATCCAGATCATCTTCCAGGATCCCTATTCCTCTCTGAACCCCCGTATGACCGTGGGTCAGATCATTGGCGAAGGCCTTATCACCCATAAGTTCTTCAAGCCCCGGGATCCCAAGATGAAGGAATACATCCTTCAGATCATGGAAGAATGTGGCTTGCAGGGATATATGCTGCATCGCTATCCCCACCAGTTCTCCGGCGGCCAGCGGCAGCGTATCTGCATTGCCCGTGCTTTGGCCGTAAAGCCCAAGTTCATCGTCTGCGATGAGTGTGTATCCGCTCTGGACGTGTCCATCCAGTCCCAGATCATCAATCTGCTGGAGGAACTGAAGGAGAACGAGAAACTGACCTACCTGTTCATCTCCCACGACCTGTCCGTTGTCCGCTACATTTCCGACCGTATCGGTGTTATGTACCTGGGCAACCTGGTGGAGCTGGGCACGGCAGAAGAAGTGTTCCGGGATCCCCGGCATCCCTACACGGTGGCGCTGCTTTCCTCCATTCCTACCACGGATCCCGATTCCGCCAGCAAGGATCGGATCATTCTGGAGGGCAACATTCCCAGCCCCATCCGGCCTCCGGAAGGCTGCAAGTTCCATACCCGCTGCTATATGGCCTGCGATAAGTGCAAGCGAGTGCCCCCTCCCTATGTGGAGGTCAGCCCCGGCCACTTTGTAGCCTGCCATTTCCTGGATAAGAAGATCGATGAAAACGGCAATTATCTTTTTGACAGGAACAGCAAGAAAGAGGAAAAGTAACCCATGCTCATTGAAAAGTTTCGAAAGCTGAAAAAGTATGACCCGAAGAAAGCGGAAGCCCTTGCCGATGAGATCCATCGGGGAGGCGGTATGGAAAAGGGAGATTTGAAAGCCCTGATCTTATCTGCTTTTATGGTGTTCCTGCCCATAGCTCTCGGAATACTGCTGCTGTTTGCACTGGTTGCCTGGGCCTTTACAGGGTTTGCCAGCTGAAACAAAGCAGATACTGCAAATAAGCGCCGGAAAGGATAACGCTCCTTCCGGCGCTTTTTCTGTACGTTAATGGCAATGGACGTGCGGCATTAAAATGCGGCGGGCAAAGCAGGAATAATCCGTGCCCAAAATGCGAAATGATGGACAGAAAAGCAGGGAAGGGCAAAGAGGCAGGCTTAAATACGTGAACATAAAAAAACACCGGCTATCAGCCTGAACTTCAACAAAGGAAGCCCAGAAGAGGAAGCAATGCTCCCCACCGATAGCGGTGTTTCCTCTGATAGGATGCAATGACCCGGTAAATTTGTCAATCTGCTGCGTGAAAAAATCTGTGTGCTGCCTTGATTACGACTGATGGCATAGTACGCCCGCTTGACCTGTGTAATGGGCATAATAAGGGCTGTACCAAGCATATCTGCTTGACGCTCTATGGCGCGGTCAACCTCAGAGCTTAACTTGCAGTCCTCTGTGATCGGCACTTTTGTCATGGCTGCGGAATACTGTGAGCCACAAAAGATGTTCTTGTGCAGTATCCAATGCGCCAATTCGTGAGCGAAGGTGAATCGCAACCTTCCCTCGTTGCCGCTGTCCAACAGGTGTGCGTCAGCAATAATCGTGCCACCTTTGACGATGATGGTTTTATACTTCCGTTTTTCCATGTCATACACGATAACTTCAGCTGTATCAAACACCGTTTCTCCGCAGATGCGGTCACAGTTGCGGAGATAATGGTACTCCACAATAAGGCCCAGCGATTCAATGATATCATCAATTGGAATCGCGGTTGGCTTGCCGATCAGTAAGCGGCGGTCATATCCGTCCAGCACGTTCCTCGCAATCAGATCAATCACTGGCTGACGATAGTAGCGAATACCGTTGTTCATCTGTACTCCCCTCCCTCTGTTGGTCGCGCTGTCTGAGCGTTTCAATGAATGTCTGCCATTCCTCGTCCGTTGCGTCCACATCCTTTGCAGTACGGAGTGCAACACGCACAACATCGTGCCGCATAATATAGTCTGGTAAATCCTGCGACACACCATTTATCTGCGAATCAGCGGCGAGGTCATACAGAATTTCTGCCTCGCTGCGGGTCAGGTCCAGCACCTCGACCGTCCTGTCTTGATACTTGCGTGAGGGCGCAGGGCAACGGTCGTTCTCAATGTTGCTCAGATACACGGGCGAAAGACCAGTCTTCCCCGCGAGCGCGCGGAGGGACAGACTTTTCTCCTTGCACTTCTCTCTGATATAACTACCAAATGTGATGCTCATTTTCATTTCGCCTCCTGCTCTGTTCACTCGTCCCGAACACTTCTATTACAGTATATTCGAACATTTGTTCGTATTCAAGAGAATAAAATGAGGTGGCGTGTCAACACGCCACCTCAATGCCTTTATCTGTTGTCAGCTTGTCAGCATTTCCTTGTATTCTTGGACAATTTCTGGTGGAGAAACAATTCTAATTCCATCGGCAAACTGGAAAACCCAGCCAAAGAACGTTGGGCTGATGGAAACTTCAACCGTTGCAAGAAAATGTTCTTTGTCCAATACCTCTGTGCAAACATCCTCGCCAAATCTGTCTACGATAACCCGCATGAGATCGTTTTGACAGCGTAGCGCGACCGTTGCATTATGCCCGTCAAACATATCGAAAACCTTGCTGCCGTATGTGGCAATGGAGTAATCACTTGGTGGAGTAATGGCAAAAGCATCACTGAGGGCGACCTTGTACATTCTGTCTACGCGAAAGCTAATAACCTTATTGTGGCTGTTTGAATATCCAAGAACATAATACCTATCCTCGTTCCATATCAAGTCATACGGGCTGAAGCGATAAACCTTACCCTTGTGCTTCAATATTTTATGCTTGGTAGGCGTGTATTCATAGTACTGAAAGGTGATTTGACGCTTTTGTTCGATGGCCGCGCGGATCACGTCTGCAGAATAGTAGACGGTTTCGTTGACGGACTTGATGCGTTCGTTAACATACAAGTGGCGTTGCAGGCAATCCGCCTGGTACACACTCACAAATTGAGATAGCTTCTTGATCAGTGCCTCACTCTTTGCGGGTGTGATAAACTTCGAGGCATATACCGCATCAATTAGCAGCTTCACCTCTGGCAACTCAAGCTCCCGTACGCCAAAAAAGAATCGGTTCTGCTTTCCTCTGACGGTCACGATGTCATAGCCCGCTTCACAGAGCAGTTCAATATCTGCAACCACCGTTCGCCGTTCGATTACGATACCCTGTTTATCAAAGTATTCGATGATTTCAGCCGTGGATAGCGAGTGTTCCTCGTCCGTCTGCTCTCGAAGCAGTTTTAACAGCATGAGTAGGCGCCGCTTGCTGATCTGCGTATCCATACCCGGGTCTCCTTTCATCCCTAACCCTATAGACAGACTTTTGTCCGATTGCAAGATTGCGTGCGTATTTGAAAAACAATATTGTCAAATACGTTTTTCTTGCAATCATAGCCGCTTAGCATAAATCTACATATATTACTCAGCTTTAGAAATCAGAGGAAAGTTGAACATTTATAACCAACCATATGCTTTTGCACTAACCATCTTAAAATAACATTAATCCTTGTCGATGGCAATATCCTTTCTGTTGATTCATCACGAATCAATTACATTATTTTGATACGCATGTAGATGATAGTGTGTGAACTCTTTGTAAACATAAAACAATATGGATGGATATATCTTCCAAAACATGTATGATTGAGACATAAGAAACTTTCCATATCCGCTTTGGCTGTAGTAGAAGGAATCCTACCCGACCGACCTGTTTTCAGTCTCTTTTACAAACCTACTCAAAACAAATGAATATGGAGGAAATGGCGAATGAAGGGGTTCAGGCGAGCGCTGAGTGTGTTTCTGGTTGCAGTTTTTCTCTTGTCAGGATACATTATTTCACCTGCAACAGCATTGGCGTTGAGCACAGGAAAGATGAGTTCACCCAATGTGGCAAGGGAGTCTTTTAATGATATAACTTTGTCAACTTCAGAGCCATCAGAGGACGAATCCGCTCCAGCATCACAAGGAGAAGAAGCTGAATCGGTCGCGGAACCGTCAGAAACGGTGCCGGGACAATCGGATGAAGATGGCGAAGAAGCCGTAGAATCATCCTCCCTTCCAGATGCATCTATTACATCGCAAGATGGATTGCAGTTAGAAGAAGAACAGATCGATACACGTATCTCTCTGTTTTCTGGCACGAAGCAAGAGCGTGATGTTATAACCATGGCCGAGTATGAAGAGTTGCTCGAACTGCAACCGGAACTAACCGCAGAAGATCTCGAGGCATACATCATCCGTAATGAAGATGAGGATGGAAGCGGCACGGTTGAGCTATACCTCTCGCCCGTCCGTTACAAGACTTCCAGCGGCAAGTGGCGCATGATTGAGCCTGAAATCACAGTGGGATCACAAGATGGTCTCCAGACGCTTACGAGCGCCAAGTCGCCGGTACGCATAGATTTTCAAACAACAATCACCGAAAACCGGCTTGTAACGCTAAGCCGTGACGGTCGCTCAATTTCGCTTGCACCGGTACCGCAAAACGGCCTTTTGCCGTTGAATGCCTTTGATATACGTTATCTTGCTGATGGAAGCAGCATCTTCAGTATGAACGGAGATGCCGAAGCGAGTCGTTCAACATATAGTAGCCTACGCTATAAGAACGTGTATGGCAACAACATTGACTTGGTATTGACGCCAACGGGCAATGGTCTGAAAGAAGATATTGTGTTTCTTTCGATTCCAACGCAGGCCAGCTTCTCTTTTCTGTTGACGTTGAGCGGTCTGGTACCCTTGCTTCGTGAGGACGGCAATACCTATTTGGTTGATAGCCGCACAGCAGAGATTGTCGCCGCAATCCCAGCACCAGTGATGTATGATTCATCAGATATAGACTGTAATTTTTCGTACGACATTGATGTAAAGCTCGAACTTCTGGAGGGCGGAAGCTATCTGTACACGCTTACGCCGAATCGCGAATGGTTGACAAGCAGCGATCGCGTGTATCCAGTATCATTAGATCCCTCGGCCACCTATAGTGGTGCAAACTACATTGCGGATACACATGTGACAGATCAATACAGTGGCACTAGGAACTATCATACCGAGACCGGCCTGAAGATGGGCTGTATGTCCAATGGCGACCGGTTACGCGTTTACTTTGATTTTACCAGCCTCATCACCGCCATTGGAACCAACAAACAGATCACCGGTGCGACTTTGACCTGCTACGAGGAATATGCCGGTAATTCCGCGCCATCGGTACGGCTGCATCAGGTGACTTCAAACTTCTCCATTACTACTGTGACATGGAATACACAACCTTCCTTTGAATCAACGCATTTTTCCAGCACGGTGGTTAAAAACATCGGTTCTTATAGCTGGGATATGACGGCGAAGGTGCAAGAATGGTATGGCAACAGCAGTAAGCTACGCAAATTCGTCATGAAAATACCGAACGAGACCGAAGCGCGTTACAAGCGTTTTACATCGACCGAAGGCGCGACCACAGCAAACAGGCCCAAGCTGGTCGTCACATATAACTCTGCGCCCAATGCGCCGACAGCTATAACAACTGCTTACACGCAGAATGGTACAAAGGCTACCATCACCGTATCGTGGAGCGCAGCGTCCGGCGCGACCGGTTATGATGTGCAGCTATACCGTGCGGGAACGCTTGTACAGACAGTCAGCAGAACAGGAACCAGCTATACATTTTCAAACCAGAATGATAACACAACCTACTATGCAAAAGTTCGTGCAAAGAACAGCGTGGGCAGCTCCGAATATGCCGTGTCAAATACGATTACGGTTGGCGATCTGACACCGCCCACAGCACCCAGCAGTGTGACGGTCTCACCGACTACTTGGACAACCGGCAATGTTACCGTTACGCACACGGCTGCAAGCGATGCCTCGGCTGTTATCTACCAATACGCGCTGAGCACTTCAAACACTACGGCACCCGAATCCTTCTCAGATCTTCCCTCTTCCAACGCGCTTACACATACGCTCACCGAGCCAGCTGTTGGTACGCAGTACGTGTGGGTCAGAGCCAAGGATGCAGCGGGCAACATTGGTGCAGCAAAGTGCTCTTCCACACCATATCAGCGCGACATCATCGCACCAGTAATTGCGGGCCCGACTGTCGTCTCGGACACGGGTGGGATTGTGCAGGTACGCGCGACAATTACCACAAACGCAAATGATTTTTCCGGATGGAAACTGGAGTATCATCTCGGGACAGGAACTTCTACGGAAAAAAACAACAATTGCAACCGGCACGACAACGCTAACGGATGCGATTATTGCACGCTGGAACATCACCGGACTCGACAATGAGCAGACGTATACGTTGACCTTGACCGCATGGGATCAGGCGGGCAACACAGCCAGCCAAACGGCGACTTGGACCAAGGCCGAGGGTAGCCGGCAGGTCGATGCAGGGCTGACGCATACGATTCAGACTGACTCTGCGAACGGTACATGGGCGGCAACCTATACAAAGGCCGATTCCTCCGATACCGCGATATATAGCGGAGCAAAATTTGTAGTGGATAATGTGGTACGAGATACTCAGACAGAGGACGAGCCCGGCTTGTCCTTCACACTCCCGTCAGGGTTTGCTGAAGGTTCCACACACTATCTCTATGTCATGGCCTTCGACGAAGCAGGTGAACCAGTCTATAGCCATTCAACTTACGAAAAGCAGCACCTCTTTCTGCCAGCGAATGGAACCAGCGGCTTCACGCTTGATGGTGTAGCAGTCACCGACGGCATTGCAGCACTGACGGGCGAAAGCGGCATGCTTATCACTCCTGTACTTGCGCTAAGCGGTACGATTTCCTATATTGATCTGATCGTCAACCAGACGGTACCATCTGGTTCGTCGATAGGATATGAGATTTCGGTGGATGGCGATACATGGCAGACAATTACGCCGGTTTCCACGGATGGCGGTGTAACCGTTACAAAAGCGAACCGGCTGTATCTGTACGGCAGCAACACCAGCAGCAGCGTACGTATACGCGCTACGTTGGGAAAGGGCACCGCCACAGCATCTCCGACGATCGACCAAATCTATGCGGAAACCCGCTATATCTTCTATGGCTCCAGCGAACTAATTCAGACTGCATTTTTGACAGATGCGCGTGGATTTACCGAACTGAACAACACGGAGGTTCTCGAAAGCGGCGGTCTAACGCTATCAAATGCGAGCGAGTCCGGTACCGTCCAGAGCACCCGCCGTCTGCTTGCCGGCGAGGCTGAGGCAACTCGTCTGATCGTGGACGCCAGCATCCCGGATGGTGCAGGCATCACCTATCATCTATCAACGGATGGTGGCACAACCTGGCAGGCCGTTCCTACCGTAGCCGCTGATGACCAGAGCACTTGGAACGCTGTCACAGCCGGAGGAGAGGAAATTGTGCTTCGTGCCACGCTCGAGGCGAATGCAGACGGTGAAAAACCTGTGCTCAGCAGCTGGTCGCTGGAGGTACGTGCTGCCATGCCGGGTGAAGCGCAGACGGTCTCACTGATTGACCCACCAAACAATCTTTCCGCCTTTTCAGGCGCAAACAACTTGACTGTGCTGCGCTGGGCTCCATCCGAAACCGAAGGTGTGACATATAGCGTCTACCGTAGCGAAACTCCGTATTTCACCCTTTCCAACAGTACACTTGTCGCCAGTGGACTGACCGATTGCAATTGGTCGGACTTCAACCTGAACTATGGCAAGACATTCTATTATCTTGTCGCCGCTGTAAAGAATGGGCGTGTTAGCGAACCAACGAATCAGGTGGTTGGCACTGTTGTGGATGAGGATGAGCTGGAGAAGCAGTTGGGACTGCAGGATTACTGGAGTTATGCTCAGTTCAGCACGGATAGTGGCGCAGGGTATGTCAACGTTGCCAACGGCAATGTGGTATATCAAACGAGCGATCTCGTGGTTGCCGATCCATTTTTTGCTATGGCCATGCGGCGTACGTTCAACAGCCAGACGACAAGCAAGACGGCGCTCGGCGTGGGGTGGGATTATTCGTTCAATACTGTACTGATGCGCGAATACGATTCGATCGGAACAGAAGTGGGCTTGATCCTCAAGGATGGCGATGGTTCGTTACACCGCTTTGCGCTGCAGGAGGACGGCACGTATGCAAGCGCGCCCGGTACACGGATGGTGCTTGCCTATATCGAAGCCACGGCGGATGCACCAGCCGAATACACGATCACGCGCAAGGACAACATCACCTACCATTTCGACGCGCAGACTATGCGTTTGAAATCTTTCACCAACCTTGCCGGTGCAGCGTTAACGCTTACGTATGATGCGCGTGGCAATGTCGTGGAAGTGGCAAACAGCGTTGGTGACAAGCTGACGCTCACCTACAAGGTGCAGCGCACAAGCCCATCCACGCGGGCAAGCAGAGCACCGGAAGCCACAAATTACGAAGAAGTGCTTCCCAACGAGGTGGATTACTTGTATGTCAACGAGCATATCGATATGCTCGAGTCGCTCACCTGGACAAGCACGGAGGGCGACCAGCCCAGTATCACCTATACCTATGCCTACGATGCACAGGACCGGCTCATTTCAGCCACCCACGCGCTCTCCGGCAATAGCGGGTATACCGAAATCTTCACCTATTCGGAGAATGGCCTCTCCACGATCAAGAATCCGGACAACCGGGTCTATACACTGACGTATGATAATGCTGGCCGACTGGTTGGCATAGCGTACCCAGGCGGGCAGGAGGCTGCCGAATTTGCATACAGCGCAGCTACCACCACCGTCAAGACAAAGATCGGGGATGATGCAGCATACACCGTTGCCACCTATACCTACGTTCCCGCGACCGGAGTGATCACGCGGTGTGAGGACGCAGACGGTCATCCGATCAACTACACCTATACCGACGATCTGCTGCTTGCTTCGGTCAGCTACACCAACCTCGTGGAGGGCGCAGCAAGCGAAACGCCCATCGTGCAGAGCTACACCTACGATGAAACGACGCGCGACCTGACGCGCATGGCGATCACGCAGGGGGATACGCTCTTAGGAGAAACGCTCTACCAGAACTATCAGTATAATCAGCCCAAAACCGTCAAGGTCAAAAACGGCAGCAGTTACCAGACCACAACCTATACTTATAATGCTGCCGGGCAGGTGCTGACAGCTGTCGATCCTGCCGGCAAAATGACCACGAACGCCTACAACGACTATGGCTATCTGATCGCCACGACCGACCGCAACGGCGGATATGTGTCGTATGTTTACGATGCCAAGGGCCGCGTGACCACCATATCGAGCGCCAACGGCGCGGGGCAGACGCCTTTCTCTGTCGTGCGCTATACGTATGACGATTATGGCCGCACCGCTACAGCGGCGACAGACGGAATGGAGGATGCCGTAGCATACGAATACGACTGGCGCGGCCTGCTCACGAAGAAAACATATGCAAATGGCGCGTACGAAGCGTACACCTATTCCGTGGCGGGTCTTGCGTTGACCGCACGCGATGTGGAGGGTGTGGTCACCACCTATACCTATGACAGTATGGGGCGCGTGAGCACCGCCCGCATTGGTTCGGGCAACGGAGCGCTGACGACCAGTTACACCTATCTGGGCAGCGATAGCTACGGCGTGCGCCGCGTGACCGTGACCGATCCTGAGGAACGCACATCCACCACATGGTACGATCAAAACGGCCGTGCCGTCCAGCAAACTGGCGGAGGCATGACGGTCGTCTACCGCTACGATTACATGGGCAACCAGACCGTGGTGGAGACTCTCGGAGGCGCAACGGGCAATCGAGTCGTGCGTGCAGAGTACGATGCGCTGGGCAATCGAACGCTGACAGCGGCCGTTGCCGCAGCAAACCGTACAAAGCTGGGCAGTCACGGCGAGAGGCTTTCCGGTTATGTCCCATCGGCTGATTTGACAACTTCGGCGGCCTATGATATGTTGGGTAACAACACCTCCGTCACCGATGGCCGCGGTACCACCACCACCTATACCTACGATGCTCTCTCCCGCCTCACTGAGGTGCGCCAGCCGCTCTCCTCTGGCGTAACGGCCACGACGGCCTATGCCTACGACCAGAGCGTAACCGGCGGGGTGGCGAATGCTGTGACCAGCGCAAAAGGCGTAACAACCACCACGGTGTTTGATAACAGCGGGCGCAAGCTGCGCGACGTGGTGACCGACCCGGACGACGCGACGAAGAGCATGACCACGGCGTATACGTACGATGCGCACGGGCAGGTAACGTCAGTCACACGGGAGGACGGCAGCGTCGTGCGGTATGCCTACGATGCGGTGGGCAACGTCGTGAGCGAGCAGTACTTTGCCTCCGCATCGGCACAAGCGCCGGAGATCGCCATCTCCTACGCCTATAGCAATGGTGGGAGCCGTCTGGAGAGCGCGGTGCAGATTACCGGCAGC
Source organism: uncultured Eubacteriales bacterium (assembly GCA_900545265.1). Lineage (GTDB taxonomy): Bacteria > Bacillota > Clostridia > Christensenellales > CAG-138 > RUG472. Next base: position 18,061 of record UQYI01000001.1, on the reverse strand, counting down.
GGCGAGACGCAGCAGAGCGTGACCACGGCGTATTCGTACGACCAGTACGGGCGGGTGACGCAGCAGCGGCAGGAGACGGAGGCGGAGGCCGGGGCGCTGGCAGTGAACTACCGGTACAATAGCGCGGGGCAGGTCACGGCGATCTCATACGCGAAGGAGAGCGCGCAGGGCTCGTTCAATCCCGGCAATACGGAGCTGCACATCCTGTGGTATACTTATGATGCTGATGGGCGGCTCTCTGCGATCTATCTGGATGCGGGCTCGGCAAGCACAACCTCCCCAACAAGCAACAAGAAGCTGATCCGCTCATATGCGTATAACGCCTATGGGGATATCGAGACGGTCACGGACAACACGTCGTTCCTGACCGGCGGCACCTTGACAACCGAACTGGCATATACCTACAACGATTTCGGCCTGCCGGTGAAGCTGACGTATACGGACGTGGACGGGGAGACGCGGACGGTGCGGGAGGAGACGAACCTGACGTACGACGGGAACGGGAACATCCTGACCGAAGCGGTGACGGAGGCGTACAGCGGCAGCACGATGAAGACGCGGACGTACCAGTATGACCTGGGCAACCGCCTGATCTCGGCGGCGTACGACGGGACGACCACGACGTATACGTACGACGCGGTGGGGAACCGGCTCACGCGGCAGCAGGGCACGGAGACGGCGGAGACGTATACCTACAACTACCTGAACCAGCTGACGCGGGTGCAGCAGGGCACGGCGGTGACGACCTACACCTATGACGCGCGGGGGAACCAGACGCAGCAGGTGCAGACGGGCACGGGCGTGACGACGACCACGAACTATGGCTACGATCTGGCGAACCGGCTGACCTCTACAAACATCTCGAACAACGCGGTGATCCCGCTGTCGACGAGCGCGACGTATGCGTACAACGCGCAGGGGCAGCGCGTGACGCGCGTGGAGGACGAGGTCATTACGCACTTCTACTACACGGGCTCTGCCCTGCTGTTTACGACGGTGAACGAGTACGTGCTGCAGACACAGAACATCCTTGACCCGGCGGGTTCAATCGTGGCGAGCAAGCGGTTCGAGGGGCAGGCGGCTACCGGGCAAGACCCGTATGCGGACGACTACTTCTTCTACCGGTACGATATCCGTGGCAGCGTGACAAACATCGTGGACGGCGAGGGTTCCATCGTCAAGAGCTACGACTACGACGAGTTCGGCGTGACGACCAGCACGGGCGATACGTTCTTCAACGAGGTTACTTTCACCGGTAGCGTAGCGGATGCCTCCGGCCTGCTCTACATGAACGCCCGCTACTACAACCCCGCCACCGCCCGTTTCCTGTCGCAGGATACCTACACCGGCTCCGCCTCTACCCCCTGGACGCAGCACCTGTATGCCTACTGCAACAACAACCCCGTCAACATGGTCGATCCGACGGGGCATTCCTCCTGGCTGGTCGTTATATTGATTGCATTGGTGACGGCAGCTACTACAGGATGTAGTAACCAACCTCCCGAGCCGGAACCTACAGAGAAACCGGAGCCTACACCTGTAAGAATGCAGGTGGTCCCAACTCCCAGTCCGACAGCAGGGGCAGTAACGGACGGTGAAAAAGCAATCCAGGTGGCCAAAAGTTCCGGGGCGTCTACTGTAGCATTACAATGGATTGAAACTGCTGCCCAATATTTGGGAACACCTTATTCCCCATATGATGCTACGCAACAGAGGTATGTTCGAACCCCTGGAACCATGGATTGTTCAGAACTGGTAGCAGCAGCGGTTCATTCAAGTGGGGATATTAGCTTTCCAAATACCACTCGTTTACAGGTGCATTATTTAAAACGTGACAACCCGGGAGAGTTTGGAGCTGCCAATGAAAAATGGAAATTTTACGAAACAAACAGCTTTACTACCGATGATTTGATTCCGGGGGATTTGATTTATTGGACCAAGCAAGAGGGTCGTCCCTGCCATGTTGCGGTGTATGTTGGTGATGGGTATATGATAGACGCAACAGAATCCGGCGGTGGAGTAGCATTCAGACCAGTTGAAAATTATCAAATGTACGGTGGTAACGAAAATGCAAAATTTTTAGGATACGCCAGATATAGCGGGTAATGAAAGAGGATACAATCATGAAGAAAATCGTATGTCTGTTCATTCTTGTTACAATTGTAATGACAGTCGCATGTTCTTCAACTGAATTGGGAGAGCACAATCGCGAGCCAACAGCAAACGGTGCGTTGCCTGTAGTATCTGTTTGTTCCGGTGATGAGGTAGGGCGTGATATCATTTGCTGGATTGGCGATTTTGGATTTTGCTATGATCTTGATGAAGAGGCTTTTTGCCTGCAGGCATGCAGTATAGAAATTGGAGAAGACGTTTTTCTGGATGGTTGTCAGGATGAACACCGATTGCTTGAGCAGGGACATCCGCTGCTGGATTATCAGGAACCGGCAGGTTACGGATATCCGGTTTGGTTGCGTCACGGGGACAGGCGATACCGCATTGGACTGTTGAGGACTTACAGCAAGCCGAACCGCTATGGCGTCTACTATGATTTTTATACCTACTATGACATAAAAGCCGATCTTTTGCCTTGTACGCCCATAGCGCTGTACGATGACTGGGAGCGCAGAATTGGCGGAGTGGTTTCTGCCTCTGAGCAAGAGGGCCAGATTTATGTGTCGGAATGTGACATGGTATTGTCGGATGCGGTCTGGATTGAAAAAGACGTACAGAAAGAGCAGATGCAGTGCGCGTTGCAGGAGCAGGCGCTAGGCGTCATAAGCTGTTTTGATGAAAACATTGCCAATATGCTGGTCAAACGGGATATTTTACTGGGCCTGATGGAACGGGGATATTTTGAAACGCCGTGTTGGCTTGTTATAGAAGGGGATCAGATCAGGCTGGTGGTGGAGATCTGCAACCCTTAAACGACGGCGCCGGGTGCTGCCGCTACGCGTTGGAAGACGAACATGCCGCTCCATGCGCCGCGCATGCGGAATTTGCCCGTTACAACGATCGCAACGACAACAAAAATGAGGGTATTCCATGAAAAAGCTTCTTTTGGCGCTCGTCTGCTGCTGTGCCGCTTTGTCCCTCTCCTGCGCGCCGCGGCAGGGAAAGCCGAATCCTGCAGACATTCAGATCACAGCAGGAGAAAGGTACGGGTGCGACATCGTTTTCTGGCTGGATGGATTTGGACTTTGCTATGATCTGGGTGACAAGTGGTCGAACGATCCGACTGCGTGCTCGATTACGCTTGAGGAGTCTGCAACGGAGGGGCATGAGCTGGTTTACCTGCAGGATGATACACAGAAGTATTGCCTGGGCGAGCTATCGTATCGAGATTCCGGCTTTGCCTATGGCTGCCGCTATCAGATGGATTTGCAGTCTTCGCAGGCGAAGCTGCATCCGATGAGCATTCCGTAGGACGCTTGCAAAGCGGACTTGGCGGCAGGAAATCGCGCGCTGACAGAGGCGCCGGGGATTGTGCGGTCTTTTGACGCCGAGAGCCATATCGTCAACATTGCAATAGGGGAATTTGCAATGGACGATGGCGTTCCTTACATTCCGAAAGAGTCCATCAGCGAAGAGGTGCTCTCGTTACGGGTTGCGGAAAGCGCGCTGTTGATCGTCTGGTGGGACTGGGGGAAACGGTCGCTACGCGAGACTGCTTTTTTCTCCTACTGGAACAGGAGTATGTCGGCTTTTTGCCAGGGGCCAATTTGCTTTTCAATGACGAGGAGCTGCTTGGATACGCCGAACTGTATATGCCATAGGCAAGATACGGAACCGGCTCACGGCAAGCAAGAAGCCGATCTGCTCGTATGCGTACCACGCCTGCGGAGAGATTGAGAAGGCGCGGACAACACGACGTTTCTGACTGACGGCACCTTGACAACTGCATGACGAACAACTTGAATGGAATCCCTGTGCCGGTCGGCAGGCGCATCTGTCTGCCGACCGGCGCAAGGACGTATTGCGCAGGGCAGCGCGTGACGCGCGTGCAGGACGAGGTCGTTACGCACTTCTACTACTCGGGCAGCGCCCTGCTGTTCACGACGGTGAACGAGTACGTGCTGCAGACGCAGAACATCCTCGACCCGTCGGGCACGATCGTGGCGAGCAAGCGGTTTGAGGGGCAGGCAGCCACCGGGCAGGACCCGTACGCGGACGACTACTTCTTCTACCGGTACGATATCCGTGGCAGCGTGACAAACATCGTGGACGGCGAGGGTTCCATCGTCAAGAGCTACGACTACGACGAGTTCGGCGTGACGACCAGCACGGGGGACACGTTCTTCAACGAGGTGACGTTCACGGGGAGCGTAGCGGACGCCTCCGGCCTTCTGTACATGAACGCACGCTACTACAACCCCGCCACCGCCCGCTTCCTCTCGCAGGACAGCTACACCGGCTCTGCCTCCGTCCCCTGGACGCAGCACCTCTACGCCTACTGCAACAACAACCCCGTCAACATGGTCGACCCGACGGGACATGAAGCCGAGACGAGTTATCCAAAAGGCTGGCTTTTCTGGCCCTGGAAGAAGCGTATAGCAGTTTACAGGGACGCCCATAACGCTGTACAAGTGAGTATTGCGGAGACAGATTTAAATATAGTGATGGAAAAAGTGGTGACTTGCTCAAATGGAAGGCGTGGAAGAGTAGATCTTCTTAATCTGGAAACAGGAGAAATTTGGGAAGTAAAGCATCATAATGATAATTTTCCGATGATACCCAGAGCTTTGGCGCTCATGCAGTTGAGTCGATATACAGGGGCGACAGTCGTGAGTTCAAAGATCGATGTAAAGGCGCCATTGCATCCGTCAACAACACAGTTCCAAGGGCAAACCGTTATGAAAACAGAGGATAATAGTGTTTTTAATGTAGAATACTGGAGTACAATCCCAGGAGTAATAGAGTATGCCTTTTGGCAAGCCGAACAAGAACCTGCGCGAGAACAAGCGCGGGAGGATAGTCCTTCCGAAGTAAAGGCGCCGAGGAGCATACCGATCATTCCTCCGATAGGGATCATCCCCCCAGAGAAGCAAGGCGCAGCCGTGCCGGGCTATGCAACCGGATATTCTCCGGGATATGGGTTATCCATGGGCGGAGGCGGCAGATGGTGGAATACTATGGCGTTCCGTATGTTTTAAGGAAAGACAGAAAGGGTTTCGGAAAAGAGATGGAGCTGTTCGCCGGTTTTCTTGCGGCAGAACGGGTAGAAAGGAGCGGAGAAACATGGGACTGACGATCGGGAGTCTGCACTTGATGGGGACGTTGACGAAGGAGCAGCAGGCTGCAAACCCACACCGCAGGGAACAGGATGGGCGGGTCAGCGTGTATGACCCCGACTGGGACAATCCGCTTATCTTGTATGCGGATGCAGAGACGCTTTCGCGCGAGACCGGCATAGACGTGCTGGCCTTTTACTGTTTCGATGAAGATGCGGTGGCGCTGGCGCTCTATCGGGGCGGCAACGCGGTGGCTGGCGGTGTGTCATCGCTGGATGAAGGACTCTCTCAAACGCCGCAGAACATGGCGCAGATCACAGCGGCATTTGGCGTAGAAGACGCGGGCGGCGCGACACTGGAGCGGCTGATGATGGACGTCCCGCTGGACACGATGCAGCAGATCGAGGAACTGGCGGCGTATCTCAAGCTGCCGCTGCTGCCGGACGCGGAGCTGGCAGAGCAGATGGAGGCCGACAAACGCGAGCGGAAGCACAAGCGAAAGCAGCCGACCGCTTCGCAGCGACTGGATGCATATGCGCAGGAAACCTTTGGGGAACGGATGGCGGCACTGGGGTTTACGACGTTCCAGTACCACAGGTGGTATAAGCTGATCCGCGACGAGGTGCTGCTATCGTTCGGACTGGTGCCATATAACGGATTATTTAACATGTTGATTAGCATTCAGCCAACCTTCATGCCATATTTGGACTCTTTTATGACCGAAAAATTGGAGAGTTTGCCGTATGTCATGAGAGTTCAAGATACGCCCAATAAAATGCAGGACTGGCGTCATGATTCGCGTTCGGTTCATTATATTTTTTCTTGCGACGATCTCCACCTAACCAAATGGACAAGGTATACGGTGGAGGAGATATTCGGCCAGGTGGTGGAACCGATGCTGCGCAGGATCACCAACGTGCGGGACGCGGTGATGGAGATCCAATGGTGGACGTTTGTCTATTACAGACGGTACGATTGTTCTAAACAGGCATCGGAGCGTGAATGGAGGCCGCCGACGGTAGAGAACTATAAACTGCTGAGAGAGCCGGTAAATGTCGTATTCAACCAGTATTGCTTTTTCCGGATGTATGAGGAACTGTGGCATAAGACGCTGCGAGATGCAAGCGGATATTCCGTTTCCCGTCCGACGCCAGGCGTGCGCGGCTGGGACGACTACGAGGGGATGGAGCGCGTGATCGAGGCGAAGGAGAACAAACGGGAGGAATACCTGCTGCTGAAGAATCGGGACGAGGTGGCGATAGAGGAGCGGCTGCATCGGACGTATGAGGAAAACCTGAAACTGATCAAGCGGCGGCTGAAGCTGACGCCGGATTGCAGCGACACGATCTGGGACCGGGATTACCGGCACCCGTACGACATCAAGCAGATGCTGCAGGAGCGGTATGAGCGGTGCGCCCCGCGTATGCATGAGGGGGACTATACCATCGACTTTATTTAACGGAGAGACGGAAAGAGTAGACGGCAAGGACAAAGTAATAACAATACAAATACAAATGCCTTCTACCGGTACGATATCCGCGGCAGCGTGACGATGATTGTTGACGGTAACGGCGCAGTGATCAAAGAGCTATAATTGCGACCAGTTCAACGAGATGGCCAGTATTTGATTTGCGGGAACATAGTGTAAGAACTTGCAATAGCTTTGCATTATGTTTTCTGGTTGGCAAATTGCACCATCCCAAATACCACCACAATTCTGAACAGAGTGGCCATCGTTGCCACTCTGTTTTCGTTGTTCATGATTATTGTTTTCTGTGTGTGTACATCACCGCAACGACACTTTTCTCTCCTTTATGAACTCTTTGTAAACACGATTTACAAAATATGGAAAACTGTATAGATATGATATAACATATTCACAAGTCATCAAGAGTCATTTCTACGCACGATCGAAACTGGAGACCGAAGCAAAAACAGAACATGGGAGAGGAAACATGAAAGCATTCAAACGGATTCTGAGTTTGAGCCTTGTGGCTGTCATGATGTTTGTGTACTATATCGCCTCGCCGGCCAAGACGCTCGCAGATGAGATAGAAGAACAGCGGGCAATCGAAGCATATGCGGAGACAAATAGCTTTTCAGGGTCACAAGAGCTTCCATATAGTCCTCTGGTGGGCGAAGATGCGGCCGGAAGAGCGGAAAGCATCCGCGTCTTTCTCAGGGAGGATGGCGCACGCGAGGCCGTTGTATATGCCGAGCCGGTCAACTACCTGATGAATGGTGCATGGCAACCCATCGATAATACGTTGACGCTGGTCACGCTGGAAGATGGCACTCAGGTCTATCGAAACACCGCGAGCGACTTTATTGTATCGTTTGCGCCGCTGTTCAGCAGCAACCGGTTGGTGACGGTGGAAACGGGCGGGCAATCGCTCTCGTGGCGTTTTGTCGGTGCAGAAACGGACTCGTTGCCGGAGCCGACGCCGGAACCGACGCCCGAGCCGATGATCACGACTGAGCCGATCATTCTGCCACCGGAAGCGGATCAGTCTATTGAGTCCGAACCGGAGACGGAAACCGCAGTAACTCCGGAAAATGACCAGATGGTGGATACGGAAACGAGCGAACCGTCTGACGCACAATCTGAAACGGATGCGCAGCCGGCCGATCCGGCAGTCGATTCGGAGCTTCCTGGCACTGAGGAGCCAACCCTTGAGTTGGAGATCATCGAACCCGAAGCAGAAACTGCTCCTACCGCAACGCCTGCGCCGGAAGCGGAATCGAATCCGACTGAACCTGCCGCTTCCGAAGAACAGCTCCCGGCTGAAGACGAACTGACCGAAGCGGCTTTCGATCTCAGTGCATTTGACACTCTCGCCATAACGGATGCAGTCGCACAGATTGTTACAAACACTGAAACTTTCTCTGCGGAATCAGCCGAAGCTGTCGCTGCTCTGACCGATGAAGAGCGCGATATGCAGCTGCGCTTCCCCTCCTCTCTTCAATCCGAAATTGCATATGTCGATCCGGCTACCGGCCTGAACGTGCGCTATGTGCTCTCCGGCAAAACGCTGCGCGAGTATATCACGCTTGCATCCGCTCCCGAACGCGCTGTCGCCTACTCGGTGGAGATCCAAGCGATGGGAGTGTCTCCCGTGACGGATGAAGCCGGAGCAACTGCGTTTGTCAATGCCAGCGGTCAGCCGGTGTTCACGCTCGGACAAGCGATTATGTACGACGCGGCTGGAGAACAGAGCAGCGCGATTGAAGCGCACCTCTCCGAGTTTAACGCGGATACCGGCACCTGCACCTACACGCTGATTCCCGATACCGAATGGCTGCAAAGTGCTGATCGCCAGTACCCCCTCTCCATTGACCCGGACGTCAGTATCAATTTCTCAAGCGCAGTTCAGGATACCTTTGTCAACAGCGGCTCGGGCAACGGAAACTATTCATCCTATCAGTACATGCGTGTCAGCAAGTCGCATGAAGCCCTGATCTATATTCCAAATGCCAACCTGCCCACATTGTCAAGCGGCGATGTAATCCTGAAAGCAACATTGAATCTGAACCGATATAACAGCAATACCAACAAGGAAAACAAGGAAATCAATCTGTCGGCAATCACGGGTACATGGAATCACACAACCGTCACCTGGAATACCAAACCGGCACATAATTCCGCGGTGGACTCCTTTGGTGTATCGACCGTGCCGGGACAATACACTTCCTTCGACATCACCAAGATCGTAAAGAATTGGTACGAAACCCCGTCCAGCAATCGTGGCGTTGCGCTGTACAACACCGGAAGCTATTCGGATCTGTCTTCCTCCGAATATACCGCAAATGCCAACCGGAAGCCCTACTACAGTGTCATCTATCGGAACTCTACCGGTCTTGAGGATACCTGGGCATATTATAGCCAGAGCATCGGCCGTGCAGGTACGGGATCGGTCAATGCGTTCTCCGGCAACCTGACCATGACACATGCCGATGCGTCGGTCAGCAACGGTGTTCTGCCCATCTCGCTGTCCCATGTGTATAACACCAACGACCGCACCGCAAACATCGGCTACGGGTATGGCTGGCGGCTCAACTACGCGCAATCGCTCAAAAAAGTGTCCGTGACCAACCTGAGCGGTACGGCGACCTACTATCAGTATATCGATGGCGATGGCACGCGCCATTATTATAAGGCTGACGGCACCAGCACGACGCAGTATGTGAATGAACTGGACAAGGATTCCGTTCTGACCATCAGCGGCACAACCGTAACCATCACCGACAAGGGTGACAATAAGCTGATCTTCGAGTGCGATTCCTCTGTTGCCAATGGACGCCTGACAACCATCCGAGATGCAAACGGAAACGAGACCAATATCGCCTATACGACCACAACGATCACCAACCTTCGTATATCCTCCATCACGGAAAAACTCGCAGGCAACGACGCAGGGCAGGCGTTGACACTCGCATATACGAATGATCTGCTCTCGCAGGTGACCGCGCCGAATGGGCTGAACGTGTCATATGCCTATTCGGACACAAATCTGACCGGTATCACCTATGCCGATGGGGAAACGGTCTCCTATACTTACAACGGTAACCGCTGCCTGACAAAAGCGACGAACATTGACGCATACAGCATCTCCTACAGCTATACTGCCGGTGCGCCGTACCGCGTTACACGCGCAGCCGAGGCAGCGGGCAGCACAAACGGTCAGTACCTAACCTTTACCTACGGCCGCAATAAGACGACCGTGGCGGATGCGCAGGGCAGGAGAACGGTCTACCACACAGACAATATCGGCCAGCCGGTATCCGTGACCGACCCGGAGGGGCGGGCGGTCTTTGCAACATACAATACCGCCAGCCAGACGGTAACGCAGCTTAAGGCCGTGTCCAAAATGCAGATGACGGTCGTCAATCTGCTGAAAAATCATGGTTTTGAGGAATCCACCTGGCCTTCATCATGGACACGGAGCGATTCCGGAAACCTCACGAATGATTCCAGCCGGCGGCATACCGGCGCATATTCCTGCAAGATTACGGCGGGTTCCGCCGCACGCACGCTGTCGCAGAGCGTCAGTGTGACGTCGGGGCAAACATATACGCTTTCGGCGTACTTTAGCGGCACGCTAAACACCGCCTACCTGAAGGTAACAAATGGCAGCAGCACAATCCAGTCGCCGGCGGTTACGGCAGGCGGTACGGGTTGGAACCGCGAGAGCCTGACCTTCACCGCCGCGTCGAGCACGATCACGGTCGCGGTAATCGTGCCTGCGGGCAGCGGAACGGTGTATGTGGACTCCATTCAGTTAGAGAAGGGTGCAGCACCGAATCGCTACAACATGGTGATGAACAGCGATTTCACGAGCGGCACGAGCAACTACACCATGAATTACGCCAACTACTGTGCGATTGTCGATGTGGCGGACGCAAAGTATGCCGCTGCGCGGGATACGCACCCGTCGTTCCTGGACAGCAAGGTGTACGAGATGAACGGGACGTCGAAGGCGGAGAAAATCAAGCAAACCTTCCTGAGCGGTAGCACGGGTGATACCTACACCTTCGGCGCATGGATCGCCTCCAACAATATTCCGCAGACCAAGCAGCAGATATATACGAGCAGCGGCAGCACAACGACCAAGGACTACGGAATCAAGCGTCTGGTGCTGCAGTTCCTGAACTCGAGCGGCACGGTTGTCTGCTCCGGATATGTGAACTTTGCGGCGGATACGGACGAGTGGCAGTTTGCCAGCGGCACGGTCACGGCTACCAGCTCGTATGCGCAGATGCAGATCGTGGTGGAGTACACCGATTCCCTGAATGTCCTCTATGTCGATGGTCTCCAGCTGCACAAGGAGCAGTTTGCCACCGGCTACAGCTATGACAGCAACGGCAACCTTTCCGGCACGGTCTCGCTGATCGGGCAGCAGAACAGCTTCGGGTATGACAGCAACGACAATCTCACGAGCATGACGGATGCGCGTGGGAACACGACCACCTATACCTATGACAGCAAGCACAACCTCCTCACGAGCACCTCCCCCGAGGGCGTTGTGACCTCCAACACGTATAATGATTTCGGCCTTGCGACCGAAACCAAGGTCGGCACTGAAGCGGACTATATCCGCACCACGACCACGTATGACAGCGCCTCCGGTATTGCAATTAACGAAACAGATGCTTCTGGAAATACAGTTACTTATACACTCGATCCCGTCTCGCGTACGAGGACTGCTATCACAGATGCAAGAAATAATACGACAACCTATACATACGGGTCTCCTGCAAACTATGGCAGATTACAGACTATCACAACTGAGGGGCTCAACCCGATCACCTATTCTTATACAACGAATGGAGAAATCCAGTCGATTTCCCGTGGAGGTACGAGTTACAATTACAGCTATGATGTTTGGGGACGGTCGCTTGGGCTGGCAGTAGGGGAATTTTCTCTTTCGACCAATGTCTTTAATAGTGCCGGCTTGCTTTCCGAGGTTGAGTATGGAAATGGATTTGCTGTCAAATATTCATATGACAATTTGGACAGATTGATTGCGGTTCAACAAAAACTTCCGGGTAGTACATCTTATGCAACTGCTTACGAATATGTTTACAATGGCGATGGAGAGTTATATGAAGAACGAAACTATTTGAACAATCGGGCGCTATTTCGCGAATACGATCATTCTGGTCGTTGTATCGCTTCGATCGAAAAAACCTTTACTGGCAGTTCCAACTCGTTAACATATGGAACTGTAGTATCGACATATCTCTATCATTATGATGCGAACAATAACATCTCTAGGATTCAGCAAAGTGTTGCCGGCTCTTCTTGGTCGATGGTTTATACCTACGACAAGGACAATCATGGGCTGACAACAACCCTCGAAAATGGAGTAGTCCTTACAAATTCTTACGATGCTATTGGTCGAGTTCAAAGCAAGCAGATAGGGCTTTCAACTCCGTATTCGATCAACGTATCCTATAAAAATGGAGTAAACGGTTCTTCCTCGATTCTGCTCGATACATATCGGAATGGTACTGATGATGCCTACTCCTATACCTATGATGCAAATAACAATATCCTGTCGGTGGCACAGGGATCGACTGCATCTTCCTATGTCTACGATGCGGCCAATCAACTCGTTCGTGCAAATATCTATAACAGCAGTACCGACAGTTATACAGCAATTTATGCATATGACGGCAATGGAAACCTTACATCGAAAACCTTGTATCCATATACGACCGACGAGCTTGGCACGGCAACATCTACAATCCAGTACGGTTACGCAACGGAAGGCTGGTCGGATCAACTGACCAGCTACAATGGCCAGTCCATTGTATACGATACAAGCGGCAACCCGACCGTCTATTTGGGACAGTCGTTGTCTTGGAATGGTCTGCAGCTCACGGGTGTTGGTAGCAATATTTCCTATGCCTATGATAAGGATGGCATTCGCCAAACAAAGACCATCGACACAGCGACCACACAGTATTATTACAACGGTAATGTTTTGATGGGGACGTATGACGGCATTAACAAGCTCCTATTCAGTTATGATGATCAGAGCAATGTTGTTGCGGTTGATTATAACGGGACGTATTATTACTACCTGCGCGATGGTCAGGGCAGTATCGTAAAGTTAATCGATGGGAATGGCAGTACTGTTGTCAGCTATTCGTATGATCCATGGGGCGTTTGCACAACTACCGGCAGCATGGCAAGTACACTCGGCGCATTGAACCCGTTCCGTTACCATGGTTACGTATATGATGAAGAAACGGGCTGGTACTACCTTCTGAGCCGTTATTACAACCCAACGGTTGGTCGCTATTTGTCAGCCGACACGTTGAGTTCAACAGGCCAGGGTGTACTGGGTTACAATATGTATGCCTATTGTTTGAATAACCCTACAACGAATTATGATCCGTCGGGTAGTCTCTCATTTTCCAATATTTTCTCGGGTGCGAGCTTGCTTTCCATCGGATTAGCAGCCGTTGCTATCGGTGCCACGATCTTGACTTGCGGCGCTGCAGCCCCTATCATGGTTGCTGTTGCTGCTGCGACAACAACAACTGGTATTGTAACCGTTGCAAATGGCATAGCGGAAGTGCAGGAGGGACTTACTGCTACGAATGATACCTCCAATGATGGTCAGAATTTCATGCGGGATGCTTTTTTTAGAGGCGATAAGGCCGCCTACGAAAAACAACGCGATGTGATAGCAACAGTAGCCGAGGTCGGCACCTTCCTCTGCACTGCCTATATCGGTATAAAGGGTGGAGTGTGCTTTGTTGCGGGGACGGCGGTTTTGACAGCTGCGGGGCAGGTGCCGATTGAGTCGATATCTGAGGGAGACCTTGTCTATGCTTCAGACCCCGAGACAGGAGAAAGTGGATATAAACGGGTAGTCCAAACCTTTGTGAATGAGACGGATGAACTGGTCCATTTGCAATACGGTGGAACAACCGTTACCACAACCCCCACGCACCCGTTCTATCAGCCGCAAAAGGGCTGGATCGATGCAATCGACCTGCGTGCAGGCGATATCCTCGTTAAGAGCAATGGCGAATATGTGGTGGTCGAAGCGGTCGAGCATGAATTGCTCGAAGAGCCGATCACAGTCTACAATTTCGAGGTCGAGGGCTTCCACACCTATTATGTCGGCGACACAAGCGTGTTGGTGCATAATGATTGTACCAAACCGCGTTCGCCTAGAAAAGTTGGCGAAGATCTAATAAAGAGAAATGATTTTGATGCGCATTCTTTTAAACGCCAAAATGGTGCACGAGGTCCGGTAGCACATTGGGACATCTTCCAAGATACTGCTGATAAAGGTCGTATTTGGCTGGGAGATAAAGCTCAAAAAGTGTGGATCATCACAAAACACCACTTTTCGGATTTATTCAAGTGGTTCTAAAGAGGGGACGTATCATGGATAAAATGACAGAAATAGAGGTCCTATTTGTTGTAGAAATGTCAGCAGAGGAAGGTAATGACCTAATGCCGTTGATAGAAGCGCAAGGACTGAGCTTTGCCACGCTGAATTCCCAAGAAGAAGAGTACTATTATTTTGAATTAGTCAAAACTGGTTTTGTCAGCACATGGTATCTTTCAGAGGCCCTAGAGAAAGCTTATTCCTTGTTGGATGTAAATAAGATAAGCTTTTTACAAAAACTTATGTCCTTAAGCGTTGGACGCAGGATACTAGAAGTGGTTGTGAAAAATACAAATAAGTACCCAGAAATGTATATTAGTGACACATGGATTAAGCGTATAGGAGATTTAGGCTTAAGTGTAGATATAGATATGTATTAATGCAGTGGACGGTACGAATGATCCAAATCCTGCATGAAGTATTTTGAAAATCAACGGCTAGTTGACATGGATTGTTGGGCGGCTGGCAACGATAATCATGAAAAACTTCAGTTTGATGAATTTGAGGCTTTTTTAGAGGAGAAGCCCTCTAATCATACGTGTTGTTTGTATTTTTTGACGATGGGAGGTGAAGTCATGCGGGCCGGCTTCCTTTGGAACTGTTTGCAGATCTTTCCTATTACCTGTATATAGAGAAGGAAATCCTCTCCATAGTAAGACAAAGATCGGGCATATGGAAATGCCTGGGGGAGAAATATGAAGAAGCGTTGGTTGCTGAGTACCAGTTCCAGGAAGAAGGCACATTAAAACGCGCCATAGGTGAGTTCCCTGTTCAAGCCTTGCCTCTTTTAGTAGAGACGCTTGAACGTTATCCCTTTTCATCCATCGTGATCATAGATGAACCAAATGCTCTCGACCGTATAGCTTGTTCCTTTCATTCATATTCGTATTCGTGGGCAGGTGTTTCTCGGTTGATCAACCAATGTTGTTCACGCAACAAGGCAGTTTTGATTTGCATCAATGGGAATGAGGGCAATAGTCTTTGCTGCTTTTCCGAGCGCATGTGAGACATGATAACTTTGATACTCTGCGACTAAAGTATAAAATGCGGCCAAGCGCATTGTCACGCAGATCACGGACGCAAAGGGCAATGCCACAACCTACGGGCACGACAGTCTGAACCGCGTCAGCTCGATCACCTCCGGCAATTCGGGCGTGGAGTATACCTATGCAGACGACCGGCTCACCGAGGTCGATGTGGACGGCGCGGTGGTCTATGGCCTGACGTATGACGGCTTTGGAAGGACAATCAGCACAAAAGCCGGTTCCTCCCCCTCCTCTCTCGCTGCCCTTGCCACCAATACCTATAACAATACCTCCGGCCTGCTCACACAGACCGCATATGCCAATGGCCTGACCGTCTCGTATGTGTATGACAGCCTCGACCGGCCGGTTGAGGTCAAGTACAATGGCACGAGCATGTACAAATATGTGTACGACGGCGCGGGCAACCTGTACTCGGCGCAGGATGTTGCGCTCGGCTTTACCATCTTCTATGAGTACGACCACACGGGCCGGTGCATGAAGAGCGTAACGAAGAACAGCGCCGGTACGGTACTCGCATCGTACCAGTACCAGTACGACGGCAACAACAACCTCACTAAACTCACCTGCTCGACGAACGGTTCGACATGGGCAACGACGTATGCCTATGACAAGGACAACCGCCCGACCACGGCGACGTTGGCAAACGGTGTGACGGTCACCAATAGCTATGATCCGATCGGCCGACTGGCCCGGGTAGTAAATGGGCCGAACACAGCGGTGCTGAATTACCATCGGAACAAGCTGGATGAGACCCTCCGCAGCGATCTGCTGTATCTGTACCAGAACAATGAGGATGCGCCGTTCCTCTATGCCTATGACAACAACCGGAATATTACGCACATTCAGCAGGATACCGCCCACATCTATTACCAGTACGATGCGCTGAACCAGCTCACAAGAGAGGATAACAGCGTACTGAACAAATCGATCGTCTACACCTATGACGACCGGGGGAACCTGCTCACCAAACAGGAGTACGCCTATGTTGCCGACGGCGGGACGCTGAGCGAGCCGACTGCTACGATCACCTATGGATATGAAGCGGAAAACCAGACTTGGGCAGATCAGCTGACGAGCTACAATGGGGAAGCGATCCGCTACGACGCGAGCGGCAACCCCACCACCTACCGCGGCTACACGATGACATGGCAGGGGCGGCGGCTGACGGGCGCGACGGACGGCACGACCACGACCGCCTATACCTATAATGAGAACGGGCTGCGAACCCAGAAGGTGGTCAACGGCACGGCGACGCAGTACCGCTACCACGGCTCGGTGCTGATCTCGCAGGTGACGGGCACGGATACGCTGCTGTTCGGCTACGATGCAAACGGCAATGTGGTCGCCGTGAACTACAACGGTACGTATTACTACTATGTCCGCAACGGGCAGAACGACGTCATCCGCCTCATTGACGGCAACAACAACACGGTAGTAGAATACTCTTACGACAGTTGGGGCAGATTGCTTTCCTGCACCGGCTCGCTCGCAAGCACCTTGGGAACACAAAATCCGTTCCGTTACCGCGGCTATGTCTATGACCCCGAGACCGGGCTGTACTACCTCCAGACCCGCTACTACGACCCGGAGGTCGGCAGGTTTATAAATGCCGATATCTACATGTCCAACGGGCAGGGCGTACTTGGGCACAACATGTATGTGTATTGCTTGAATAATCCGATTGCTCTTGCAGACACAACCGGGGGCAGTGCCGTTTCGACTTTTAGCTTTACTACGGCGATTTGTGATGGTGGTTGCGGTACGATTCGGTATAGTCTCAACGAGCCGACACACGGAGAGGCGCTTCTTGCGGGAATCAAGGCGGCGTTTGATTTTGTGACGAATACGGATGCGGAAGCAGTTGTGAAAGCCAAGTATTTTGCTTTTTACCGCGGCAAGCTGGTAATAAAGCACAATGTGCCCGGTCAAACATCCTGCTCTATGTTCGGCATACTCTTCATTAACAGCAATGATCCCACAACACCACATTCATACCATGCTAATGAAACAACAGTTCAGCACGAATATGGACATGCTGTCCAATATGATATGATGGGGACGGGGGCTTATATTGTTAAAATTGTTATTCCCTCTCTTAGTTCTTATTACCTGGATGTTCCTGAGGATGAATACTATAGTCTTCCTTGGGAAAGATCGGCTGACATTTTAGGCGGGGTTGAAAGAAAACTGACAAAAACGGATACGCCATATTCTTATTATCCTGGATCAGGTGCTTTTTCCCTACTATACTTGTTGGGATAGGAGGATAAAAACATGAAAAAGAATATCGCATGGGAGCGCAGCTGGGTGATGGTTTTGTGGGCTTGCATGTGCTGCCTGCTCCTCTTGGGATGTACGCCGCCGATGTACGGGTATCGCCCGGGAGAGCAAGGATATTGGTATGTTACGACCGTCATGTATGCGCAAATGCCGTCCCACAGATCGGCTGATCAACCACCGGAGCTGATAGAGACCGATTCGTATGGGCGAGAACTCTGGTGCTTTGCCGACTGCTATGTCGTCTATCAGGCGCATGATGACACAGAGAAAGCGGAGGCGGTATGGTTTTATGAGGACTGGTGCTTCCTGATCGGCGAGCCCGATCCACCCAATGAGGAAGAAGTGGAGCGTTTGAAGGAGCGGAACGACTGGGAGCAGCCCTTGCAGAAAGAAAAGATGTCCGCCCGCTATCGTTGGAGGTATTCCGGCAAACGTGCCCATGTTGAAGCAGCTGAAGGAATGAGAAAGGTGCTACCGAAAGAGGACTTTGTGTACAGCCTGCAAATCGATGAGGATCGTGAAGGAAAACAATTGCCATCGCCACGCTTTTCTTGAGAAGTAACGTTCGCGTTTTGCTTTCCATTTTCTCGCATAT